>CAYGWJ010000180.1:0-27028 GCA_964353405.1 uncultured Anaerolineae bacterium | reverse complement strand
GCTTGATGCGCAGCGGAACGGATCGCCGCAAGCTGCTGGACAATCTCCTGGCACTCGCGGTCTTCTTCCAGCATCTTTTGAACGCCGCGCACCTGGCCTTCCAATCGCTTGAGGCGTTTGCCCAAATCTACTTTTGCTTCTGACGACATTTTCATACAGCTTCCTAGAGAGCCACCGGCCCTCATCAACTGGTCGCTCAGCCAACCGGCCCGCAAAAAGACGACGCGCCGAAAGAACCGCCGCTCGACGCCGCGCCGCTCGTCCCAAACAGCGACACGGATTTTTCGGCCTTGCGCTCTCCGCACTTGGGACACTCGATGTCCGAGGTCTTGGTCAAGAGCTTGACGAGTTTGTCGAACTTGTTTCCGCATTGTTTGCAGCGATACTCGTAAATCGGCATACGGGTCAGCTCCTTGACAAACATACTATACTGGTGTAGAGTATACCAAGTTTCAGCATTTTTGTCAAGGGGGATTTGCCCTCAAATACGGAGAAGGAGCATGGACACACCCTACGGATTTTCAAGGCGCACGACGCTGGACTATGAGGCAGCGCGGGAGGCCATCATCGCCTCGCTCAAGCAGGAAGGCTTTGGCGTGCTGACCGAGATTGACGTCAAGGCGACAATGAAGGCCAAGCTGAACGCCGACTTCTGCAGGTACACCATCCTGGGCGCGTGTAATCCGCCGCTGGCCTACCAGGCGCTGACGAACGAAATTGAAATCGGCTTGCTCTTGCCGTGCAACGTGATTGTGTACGAGGCGGACGGTGGCGGGTCGGTCGTTTCGGTGATGAACGCGCTGGCGGCGATGGAGTTCACGGGCAACCCGGCGCTCAAGCCGGTGGCCGAGCAAGCCACACAAAAGTTAAAGGCGGCGCTGGCGCGGTTGCCGCACGCCTGACAAAAAACCTAGGAGCCGGTCGAAGAGGCGTAGTTTAGCCCCTTGTGGGCGTTGTGGTGACGGGCACAAGGCCCTATGCTACGAGGTTCTCCGACAGGCTGCTAGCGGCGGCGCTGGCCTATCCATACGCCTATCAAGAGCGCTCCGAGGAATCCTGCGGCGCCCAGGAAAACCAGACCCAAGATGCCACCGGGCGAGCCATCGCCGAAATCAGCCCAGCCACTCAACACTTCTTGAAGCGAGGGTGTGGCCGTGTCCTGGGGCGGGAGCGTGGCGACCCGACGCGCAGGCGTCTCGGTCGGCTCTGGTGTGTCCGTCGCGGTCGGTGTTAATGTGAGCGTGAGAGCCGGCGTCTTGGTCGCAGCCGGCGTGGACGTTGGCTTGGGCGGCTGTGTGGCAACCGGCTGTTGCGCCCGCGGCGCGGGCGGTGCGGGCGGCCTGGTAATGAGCGGAAACCTTCGCAAGGTTCAAGTCCCCCCACTTTTTGAGAGGATACCCAGGATAGGAATGTCTGTGGGCGCATAGACCCATTCAGGATGCTGGTCAAACTCGTCACGGGCCAGTGCCGAGGGGGCCCGCAACATCAACTCCAGCCCCTGCTTGACCAGCGCCACAAAACGGTAGAGCAACTGGTCAACCACATCGGCGGGCACCCGACCGCGGAACGTCGGCTTCGGCTTGGACGCCCGCCGTGTTCTTGAAGGCCCCTTACGGGAGCGTGCCATGGACACACCTCCTATCGCGAAGATGTGCCTATTTTGCCATAATGTTGAATTGTTAAGCTGCACGTCTGTCAGTCAAACGACTTGTGAAACAGGCTGGCCTATCGTAACACGGCCAATCTGCTGTATCGTGCGCACATTCCCTTCGATCTGGTTCTGGATACGGATACCGGCGCCTTCAATCGCCACACGGTCCTCATTTTGCCTGAAGTCCAAGCCGTCAGCGACACCACCGTCTCCGCGCTGCGCCAGTTTCCCGGTCGGATATTGACGGTCGGGGGCACCGGACAGTATGACAAGTGGCTGAACGAGCGGACGCAAAACGCCTTGGCTGGCGTGCCCCAACAACACTTTGCCCAGGTGAGCGATGCGCTCATCGCAGCTGCCCATACCAGCCTGATCACGACGACGGTCGCGATGTCTGTGCAGTTGGGATTGCGCCGCACGCCAGGTGGTTACTCGGTCTTGTTCGTCAATACCGCCTCTGCGCCGACCGCCGCCTTTGGCTTGGATCTGAGCGTGAATGACATCTGGCGCTTGACGTCGGCACACTGGTCTACGCCGGATGGCAAGGAGCAAGACGTGCCGCTCAGCTTTGTATCGGGCAGCGCAGTTCACGTGGACGTGCCCGCCGGCATAGACACGCTGGCGCTCCTCACGATCGTTACGACAAACATGCCGATTTATCTACCGTTGGTACTCTGTTGAGGTGATCACTTATGGCCCTGTATCTTGTCACGGGTGGAGCGGGTTTCATCGGCTCTCATATCGTCGAGGCATTGGTTCGTCGCGGAGAGCAGGTTCGGGTGCTGGACAATCTGAGCACAGGCCGGCGTGAAAACCTGGCGAACGTGACTGGCTCGGTCGATCTGGTCGTGGGCGATGTGCGCTGCCTCGACCAGGTGCGCCCAGTCATGTCCGGCGTGGATTACGTTCTCCACCAGGCCGCGTTGGTCAGTGTGCCGCAATCTATGGCGGACCCGCAGAGTACCCATGAGGCGAATGTGACCGGAACGCTGAATGTGCTCATCGCGGCGCGCGAGGCAGCGGCCAGACGAGTGGTGCTGGCCAGTTCTTGCGCTGTCTATGGTGACAATGACAGCTTGCCACTCAAGGAGACTTGTGCGCCTCGGCCCCTGTCACCTTACGCTGCCTCCAAACTGATGGGCGAGACTTGGTGCCAGACATTCTTTGCGGCTTTTGGCCTGCCCACGGTGTGCCTGCGCTACTTAATGTGTTCGGCGCGCGGCAGAACCCCAACGGCGACTATGCGGCCGTCATTCCCAGATTTGTCGGGCGCATGAAAATGGGTCAGCCACCTGTGATCTATGGCGACGGAAAGCAGACACGTGACTTTGTCCATGTGTCCGATGTCGTCCGCGCAAACCTGGCGGCGCGCGAGGGCCCGCGGGCTGCCGGCCAAGTCCTTAATGTGGCCTCTGGGCAAAGAATTTCGTTACTAAAGCTGGCCGATACCCTCAACGCTGTACTCGGGACGCAATTTACGCCCGAGTTCAAGCCGGAGCGAAAGGGAGACATTCGCCACAGCGCCGGCGATGGCGGCCAGATGGCTGAGCTGCTGGGGCTTGGTGTGACAACATCACTGGCCGAAGGACTGGGACAACTCGCGGCGTAGGTGTGGTCGGCGAACAGAAGAATTTTTCGGATCACTGCGGGTCTTTAATAAAGGACCTCCGGCGTCTTGAACACGCCCGAGGTTTCTAGTCATCTCGTGATGCGTGAAACGTGACGCGTGACGCGCCAGCGCGCACGCATCACGTTTCACGTTTTACGCTTCACGCCGGCACTGCCACCCCCGCGCCATGCTTTCCATTCCCGGACACTTCCGGCACATCCACTTGCCGCCCCAGCGTATTGCTGGTGTACAGGTCATAGTACTTGCCGCGCCTGGCCAGCAACTGTGGGTGTGTGCCGCGCTCGACGATCTGACCATCGAACACCACCAGCACCTGATCGGCGTTGCGGATGGTGCTGAGCCGGTGCGCCACGACAAAGCTGGTGCGGCCCTTCATCAGCTCGGCCAGCGCGCGCTGGATGAGCCGCTCGGTGCGCGTGTCCACGCTGCTCGTCGCCTCGTCCAGGATCAGGATGCGCGGATTCGCCAGCGCTGCGCGGGCAATCGAGATCAGTTGCCGCTGGCCGTGGCTCAGGTTGTTGCCGCGTTCGCCCAGCATGGTTTCATAGCCTTCGGGCAAGCGCATGATAAAGTCGTGCGCCAGCGAAATCTTGGCGGCGGCCTCGATTTCCTCATCCGTCGCGCCGGGGCGGCCATAGCGGATATTTTCTCGCACGGTTGTGGAAAACAGGTACGTATCCTGCAACACGATGCCCATCTGCCGGCGCAGGCTTTCTTGCGTCACCTTGCGCACGTCAATGCCGTCAATCAACACCGCGCCTTCCTTCGCGTCGTAAAAGCGCGGGAGCATGTTAATGATGGTCGTCTTGCCTGCGCCGGTCGGCCCGACGAGCGCGACCACCTGACCCGGCTCGGCGGTCAGATTGATGCCGCACAGCGTGCACACATCTTCGTTGCCGGTGGCCTGGTCTCGATAGCTAAAGCTCACGTCGCGCAGCTCGACATGGCCCTGGATGACCGGCAGCTCGATAGCGTCAGGCGCATTGTCAATCTCGAGCTTTTCGTCATGCAGCTCAAAGATGCGTTCGGCCCCGGCGATGGCGCTCTGGAGTTGTGTCCACATCTGCGCGATCATTTGAATCGGCTGGTAGAAACGTCCCACATAATTGAGAAACGCGACGATGACGCCGATGGTCACCACCTGGCCCAACACAGGCTGGCCGCGCACCGCCAGCACGCCGCCCACGCCCGCGACAATCGCCATGGCGACGGTGCCCAACGCGGTGAGCGAGGGCATCAACGCCGACGTGATGGTCACGGCGCGGATATTCGCGCGGCGATTCGCGTCGTTGGTGCGGCGGAACTGTTCGATATTTTCCGTTTCGCGATTGAACGCCTGCGCCTCGCGCACGCCGCTGATGCTTTCCTGCAAGTCGGCGTTGACGGCGCCCATTTGCTGCCGCGATGTCCGGTACGCGCGCCGCGCTCGATCGGACAGGAATAAGGTCACGGCCACCATGAACGGCACGACGATCAGGCACAAGAGCGCGAGCGACATGTTGAGCGCCAGCATCGCCACGATGATGCCGACGAGCGCCAGGCTGCCGGACACGACCTGCACCAGGCCAAAGTTGACGGCCTGCGTGATCGTGTCCACATCGTTTGTTAGGCGGCTCATCACGTCGCCGAACGCGTGCTCGGTGTAATAGCTCACGCTCAAGCGGTGAATTTGCTCGAACGATTTGTTGCGCAATTCCCGCACCACGCGCTGGCCGGCCTGCGCCATAAGGTAAAACTGCGCACCGGTGCTGGCTGCGCCCAGCAATGCCAGCAACACCATTGCCAGCACCACCCTCATCAATCCGCTCAGGCTCGGCGCTGGATGCTGGCTCAACGCGCAGTGCGACGCGGGCGTCGGCGCGATGAAACAATCCACCGCTTGCCCGATCAAAAACGGCGACGCGACTTGGACCAGCGTGCCCAGCAGAATCAACGCCAGCACGCCGAAGAGAATCAACCGGTAAGGCGCAAAGTAACCCATCAAGCGAGACAGCGTCACGCTGGTATTCTTGGCTTTGCGAGCTTCTTCGTATCTGCCATGTCCTGGACCACCCCCCATCATCATCGCACCACCTCCAGCATATCCACGGTAGAGACGACCCGACGGGTCGTCTCTACGGCAGGAATATCTTCCACCAACTGCGAGTGATAAATCTCGGAATAGATCGGCTCGCATTCGAGCAAGTCCGCGTGCTTGCCCATCGCCGCCACGCGCCCCTTGTCTAGCACGATGATCACATCGGCGTTCTGGACAGTGCTGATGCGCTGGGCGATGACCAGGCTCGTGCGATTCTTCATCAGTCGCTCCAGCGCAGACTGGATGTGGGCCTCGGTTTTCAAATCTACCGAGCTGGTGCTGTCGTCCAGGATGAGGATGCGCGGATCCATCAGCAGCGCGCGCGCGATGGCGATGCGCTGTTTCTGCCCGCCCGAAAGCGACGCGCCCAACTCGGCTACCGGCGTATCATAGCCTTTCGGAAACTCGACGATGAAATCGTGCGCGGCAGCCGCCTTGGCCGCTTCGATCACGTCATCCATCGAAGCATCGGAACGGCCATAGGCGATGTTGTCTTGAATCGTGCCGGAGAACAGCCGCGTCTCTTGCAGCACGATGCCGATTTGCGAGCGCAGGCTGTCGAGGCAGACCTGCGTGACATCGTGCCCGTCAATCAAGACCTGGCCGTCGGTTGCATCGTAAAAGCGCGGGACGAGGTTAATGATGCTGCTCTTGCCGCTGCCCGTCGCGCCGAGCAAGGCGACCACCTGGCCCGGCTCGATGGTGAACGAGACATCGTTCAGCACCGGATCGCCGCCACCAAAGTAGCGGAACGTCACGTGATTGAACTCGACGCGGCCCTGAATCGGCGGAAGCGGCCCCGCCTCCGGCGCATCGGTCACGTCGCTCTTGGCGTCGAGGATTTCAAAGACGCGGTCGGCGGAAGCCATGGCCGAGCTCATCATCGTGAGGATCATGCCCAGTTGTCCAATGGGAAAAAAGGCGAGCAGAAGGTACGACGTGAACGCGACCAACTCGCCCACGCCCAGCGTGCCTTGAATGACATAGTTGCCGCCCACGCCGAGTATGGCTACCTGTCCCAGAGTCGAAATCAAAAATATGACAGGAAACATGAACGCCATTGTCCGATTGACCTTGAGGGAAGCATTGACCAGGTCATCGTTGGCAGCCTGGAAACGCTGGCGTTCCTGGTCGGCGCGGACAAAGGCCTTGACCACGCGAAAGCCCGCCACGTTCTCTTGCAGAATCGTGTTGAACGCGCCCAGCTTTTGCTGAATGGACATGAACAGCGGCCGGGCCAGGGTGCCGAACACGGCAAAGAATACCAGGGCCAGCGGCAGGATCGGCAGTGTCACCGCCGCCAGCCGCGAATTGAGTGCGAACAGGATGATGGTGATGCCAATCAAGAGCACGACCGCGTTGATCATCACCAGAAAGCCCTGGCCCAGAAAGACACGTACCTGCTCCACGTCGCTCGTGGCGCGCGTCATCAGTTGGCCGGTGCGCGATTTGTCGTGGTAGCTGAACGACAGGCGTTGAATCTTTTCGTACAACTCGTTCCGCAGGTCAAACGCCACACCTTGCGAGACGTTCTCGGCCAGGTAGCCTTGCAGGAATTGGAACACGCCGCCAATCGCCGCAACGACGACCATCACGAGCGCGAGCGTCGTGATGAGCGGGTCGTTACCCGCCTGGATGCCCTGCGAAATGATCGTCCGCGTGATGAACGGATTGATCAGCGAAGCCACCGTTGACAGAAACAGGCTGGCATAAGCCCAAAAAGCCAGCTTGCGGTAATGGCTCAGGTAGCCAATCCCGCGCACCAGCGAGTTTGGCCCCTTGGGCTTGCCCCCACCGGGGCGTCGCCCGTGACCGTGAGACGTATTTTGCATCTATCGCTCCTTACTTTTTCTGATTTTGTCTTGCGGATCGCCCGTCGGCCTGGTGCACCTGGTTGGCACAAGCGACTGCTCCAACACGGCCAGTCCTGCCGAAAGGCTCTCGAGATCGTCAGACGAGAGTTGACCCAGTAACTCGGCCACGCGCGCTTCCGCCTGGCCTTTGATCTCGCACAGCACCGCGCGACCCTCCGCTGTCATTTCGAGCACAACCTGACGCCGGTCGTCAGGCGATGGCACGCGCTTGACCCAGCCCCGCTCGACCAGCACCGAAATCGAGTTGGACATGGTCGGCAGACTCACCGCCTGCCGCAGCGCCAGCTCGCTCAAGTTGCACGAGTGACTGGCCAGCGCCGTCAGCAGGCGAAAGTGCGCGGGCGACGTCGGATAGTTCCAACGCTGCTGCCCGGCCACAATCGTCCGCATGACCAGCGGAATCACCTTGACGATCTCTTGGGAGATTGCCTTGACTTGACTTGATTTGCTCATTAGTTCCCCTAATAGTTAGGTACGCTAATTATATGCAGGTCGCGAGGTTTGTCAAGGGTTGCGCCACGAGACAAAAAGGCTGGTGATTACCCACAAGTCTGTCATTGCGAGCCGCGAAGCGGCGAAGCAATCTCCTGCCATGACGATTGAGATTGCTTCGTCGCAAAAGGCGCTCCTCGCAATGACAGCCCAGGGTTGTGGGTAATCACCAGTTGCGCCACCAGACAAAAAGGGCTTTGACAATACCCGGCGCATCTGCGATAATCCTGGCATGTCCACGCCGCGCATCATCCTGTGCCTCGACCTGGATGCCTTTTACGCCTCGGTGGAAGAGCTGCTCCACCCCGAGTGGCAAGGCCTGCCCCTGCTCGTAGGCGGGCGACCGGAAGAGCGGGGCGTTGTCTCGTCGTGCTCCTATGCCGCGCGCAAGTTTGGCGTCCACTCGGCCATGCCCATGGCGCAGGCGCTCCGGCTTTGCCCGCAGGCCATCCGCGCTTCGCCGCATTTCGACGTCTACTCGGATTATTCGCATCGCGTGATGGGCCTCGTCCGCGAGTACGGCTGCGTGATGGAGCAAGTCTCGGTGGACGAAGTGTTCCTCGACGCGACGGACTGCGCGCCAGCCTGGGGCGGCGCGGCCGGGCTGGCGGGCGAAATCAAGCGGCGGCTTTACGACCAGCTGGGTCTGACCTGCACCATCGGCGTCGCCAGCAACAAGCTCGTCGCCAAGATCGCCTCGACCGTTGGCAAGCCGGATGGATTGCTGCTCGTGCCCGCCGGTGACGAAGCCAGGTTTCTAGCGCCATTGCCCATCAGCCAATTGTGGGGCGTGGGTAAAAAGGGGACGGCGAAATTGCAGGCGATGGGCCTTTACTCGATTGGCGACCTGCAAAACGCGCCGCTGGACAAATTGAGGCAAGCCTTTGGGCTGTGGGCGCTCGATTTGCAGCGCAAGGCATTCGGCAAGGCCAGTAACCAGGTCGAAACCGGGCATGAAGTCAAATCCATCAGCCGCGAGACAACCTTCGCCCAAGACGTAGGCGACGCGGAGCAACTCTCACGCGTTGTGCTCTCGCTTTCCGAACAGGTCGGGCGTGACTTGCGCGACGAGGAACTGCTGGCGCGCACGGTTGCGATCAAGCTGCGCTGGCCGGATTTCACCACCATCACGCGGCAGACGACACTCCTCCACCCTACCGACTCGACTTTCGACATTTATCAATCGGCCTCTGCGCTGCTGGCGGCGGCGACAAAGCGCGGCACAAAGGTGAGGCTGATCGGCGTGCGCGCGACGAATCTCGCCACCGGAAGGCAGCTTGGCTTCTTTGAGAGCGCAAGCGACAAGCGCGCCCGGCTCGATCGCGCCGTGGACAGCCTTCGCGACCGGTTCGGCAACCAGGCGATTCGCCGCGCGGCGCTCGTGCGGAAAAACGACAGCGGACGTCGAACCACTCAACACTAGAAATGGTCAGCAACGGTCCGTAGTTAAATTCAGATCTCGAAAGGAGAACACGACATGAAGATCGCCAAAATCGTAACCGTACTCGGGGTCCTCGCTATGGGCGGGATCATTCTGTTTGCCTTTGCCACAGGCGACTTTGCGACAGAAGGCGCAGCGCTGCTTTCGATGGCCTGGGGCAAGGTCTCAATGGTAGACCTCTATGTGGGGTTCATCCTCTTTTCCGGCTGGATCATCTATCGCGAAAAGTCACTCGTCCGGTCGGTCATCTGGGTGTTCTTAATGATGACGCTGGGCAACTTTACTGCCAGCCTGTACGCCCTCATCGCGCTGCTCACGTGTGGCGGCGACTGGAAGCGCTTCTGGCTGGGGAGGAATGCGTGAGATGGAAACTCGTTGTGCGTGGGCAGGCAGCGACCCGCTCTATATGGCTTATCACGACCAAGAATGGGGCGTGCCGGTTCACGACGACCGGGTGCTGTTCGAGTTTCTCATCCTCGAAGGCGCGCAGGCCGGGCTGAGCTGGTCCACCATTCTCATCAAGCGCGAAAACTATCGCCGCGCGTTCGACCGCTTTGACCCGCGCAAGGTAGCGCGCTACGACGCGGACAAGGTGGCCGAGTTGCTCTCGAATCCTGGCATTGTGCGCAACCGGCTCAAGGTCGCGGCGGCAGTTCAGAACGCGCGGGCGTTCCTGGAGATTCAAAAGGAGTTCGGCAGCTTTGACGTGTATGTCTGGCAATTCGTCGGCGGCAAGCCCAAACAGAACGCCTGGAAGACACTGCAAGAGATTCCACCCAAGACCGCTGAATCGGACACGCTGAGCAAGGACCTGGTAAAGCGCGGCTTTAAATTCATCGGTCCCACCATCTGCTACGCCTTTATGCAAGCCGTCGGCATGGTGAACGATCACGTCGTAACGTGTTACCGTCACGCGCAACTTGCTCGACGTGACGTCTGACCAGGTGGAGACGGCTTTTGTCCCTGCCGGCCAGAGAGTTGATCGCCTATTGCGAGCGGCATGGGCGCATCAAGGAGCTTGCCGAGACGTGTTACCGCTTGCGCCCGAACGCAGCGTGGTAAAGCACACCATGAAGTCATTCATCTTGCGCTACGTCCTGCCGCCGCTCATCTTGCTCTCGTTGCTACCGTGGCCGCTGGCCATTGCGCACGCGCAAGGCGGGATCGTCTTTGACGACAGCGCGCCCAACTCGATGCGTCTGAGCAACAGCCACTATGAGCTGACGCTCAGCAAGACCAACGGCGCGATTGCGTCGCTGGTGGACAAGTATACCGGGGCCAACCTCACGCAGGGATCGCGCGGCGGCTGCCTGTGGGGCGCAGTTTATCCAGGCCATTCGCCCGATTATGTGGGCGGCTGCTTTTATAGCCAGACCGGCTCGAACCGCTTTAGCTACGCCTGGAACGCGGCCTCGAGCACGCTCACGTTGACCTATGCCTGGCAGTCCGGCGTTTCGCCCTCGGTGAATGCCGTGGCAACGCTCAGCGCCAGCCCGGACGCTTTTTTCGATCTGCGCTTGACGCTGGACAACCACTGGGGCGCGACGGCGCAAAATGTCCTGTTGCTCTCGGATTTGCTCTTGGCTGACTCGGACGTTCGATTTGCCTATGCTCCATTCCTTATGCCGGGCGTGCGCCTGCGGCCTGGCTTTTTTGACCAGGGCAAATCCTTTACCCCCACTTATCCCAGCGATGCCGCCTTTGCCGACTATATCGCGATGGATTTGACAAGCGGCAGGCTGGCGTTTTATACCGTCAACCCAGCGCCGAATCCAATTCAACCGGTCGCGCTGGGGTTTGTGGACGACGACGCGACCAACCCTCACTCGTTCTTTACCTATCACAGCTTTTACACATGGGTGACTGACGGCCAAGCCTGGACAAGTCCCATCGTGCGTATGCGGATCGGCCAATCGCCGGAACAGACCATACTGGCCTATCGTCAGGAGAACGGCATCGCCGGTTATCCAACGCTCGCTCAAAAGCTAGGGGCAAAGCTCGATACGCTGGCCCGTGCCCCGTTGATCAAAGCCGATGCCTGGATGATCAACAAGCCATTTCAGCAATGGATTCCCGACCTGGATCGTCTGCTCAGTCCCTCCTTGCTGCATCCGGTGGCGTTCCAGCCGCGCGGCCACGACGAAAACTATCCCGACTTTTTGCCGCCCGATTCGCGCTGGGGCACGACAGCAGATTTCCGGGCGATGGTCACGGCGGCGCAGGCGCGCGGCTTGCTGGTCATGCCCTATATCAACCCAACCTGGTGGGACGACGAATCCCCGACCCTGCTCAACCTTGCGCCATTGACGATCACGGATGTGGCTGTGCTCGACGACGCACATCGGCCGTTGTACGAGACCTACAGCGGCAAGGGCGGCTATGTCGTCTCGCCCTATGTCAGTTTTGTCGGCCAGCGCCTGGGCCAACTGATGGCACAGTGGCAAAATGATGTGCCGGCGGATTGCATCTTTGAAGATCAGATCGGCGCGCGCGTCTGGCGGCGCGATTTCAACGCCGTGTCGCCCAGTCCGCAAGCGTATAGCGATGGCTGGCTCGCTCACACGCGTACCTATGCAGCCCAATGCCTGATGACCGAGATGGGCTGGGATCGCCTGGCCGAAACCGAGGTCGGCTTTCACGGCAGTTTGCTCACGTGGGCGCGCGAGTTTGATTACGCCAATCAGAACTGGGGTTCCGGCAACTGGGAACCCTATCCGTTGGCGGTCTGGCTTTTGCACGACAAGGTGTTAATGTACCAACACGACCTTTCGCAGCACACGATGAGTCAGGACATGGGCGTGCTCACCTGGAACCTTGCCTTTGGCACCATGCTGTCGTATAACTGGCAGTGGGCCGATAACGACCCGCTTGGCAATCCGTGGCTCGACCTGGTGGCCGCATTGCAGCGGACCGTCGCCGCGCGATTCGCCGGACGGACCCTCACCAACTACAGCGAACTGACCGCCGATGTAACACAGAGCCGCTTTGGCGACCTGACTGTGATCGCCAACTGGCATCCAACGCTGACCTACTCTGTGGGTGGGTATCGCGTTGCGCCAGGCGGATTCCTGGCAAGCACGGACGATGGCAATCTCCTGGCCGGCGTGTTGGTCAATTTCTTCGACGGCATTGGGCTGGCACCTGGTGAGCATTACGTGATCGTCGAACGGACGCCGCACGTAGTGACGGTGCGCCAGCCTGTGGGAACAGACACGGCGATGGCCGTCGCCGCGCCGGATGATTGGCAGACCGGCGAAACGCTTCACGTGTGGGTGCATGACCGGCAGGGCAACACGCTGGGCGAGGTCAGTTTTTGGATGGATGGACGCCAGGTTCATTTCGTGTATCATCAGGATTGGAACGGTCAACCCGTTGGCTACTACTCACTGGTCAATTCACTCAAGACCTATTTGCCACTCATCGTTCGCGGCAATTGACGCCAGATTTGCCGGCAAAGATAATGCTTGAGATAAAAGTTCGCTCTCGCCGGATTGCCAAATCCGGCGCAAAGGGCGTGGACGCTCCGCGGGCAATCCACGCCGAGCGATTTGAGTGTGAACTCTAGACTCCAGATAATAGCAGCGGAATAAAGGGGATGGAACATGGCACACTACACAGGGGCAGTTCTGGCCGAACTGATTGACGCACTGTACGAACAAGAGCGCCAGCCTGACCTGGAACTGATCCGGGCGTTGTTGAAGCGTGGGGCCGAGGCTGTCCCGGCTCTGATCGAGATCGTTGATAGGGATCACGATTGGGCGCAAATTCACGCCGCGCTGTTGCTGTGCGAGCTGCGCGCCGAGTCGGCGCTGCCGGCTCTGCAACGGGCCATCAGCGCGCCCAAAGGGCACGACCTGGCCGATTGGCTGTCCGACGACGCGCTGGACAAGTTCGGCCCCGTTGCACTCGACTTGTGCGAGGCCGTCGCCGCCGATAAAAAAGTGGATTGGTATCCGCGTGACGTCGCTTGCCAGGTCATGGCGACCCTTGCTTTTCGCTACCCAAAGACCTACCCGCGCGTCACGACTTTTCTGCGCGGGTTGCTGCCCGCTCCCCACCTGGACCGGCGTTCCTTCGAAAGTTACGAGGCGGTCAAGCGAGCTGTGGACGATCCCAAACTCTGGACGGCGGTTGTGTGCCATTTGTGCGACTTGCGCGACCCACAAGCTTATGACGTGATCGGCGAATTGTTCCGCGCTGGTCTGATTGACGAGATGGTGATCGAGCCAGCCGACTATCAGAGGGCCTATAAACGCTCCGGCCCGCCTGCCACTCTCAAGAAAAAACCGCTCGACTTGCTGGCGCGCTACCAGCGCAAACAACGCTGAGAAAAGACAAACCATGCCCGACGACCTGAACCAACTTTGCCACATCGAAGGCTTTCCGCTGGGCGAGGACGCCGACATCCTGGCGCTGTCCGACCCGCCGCACCATACCGCGTACCCCAACCCGCACATTACGGTTGCACTCTTTATGGGATACCTGCCAGTCAAGCTTATCTCACCGTTGTGGACAACTCCACGGATGTCAAGCCGTTCAACCCAGCTAACATTATGGAAAAGTCCGCACCCTGCAAGTCGGCTTACAATTCGTCATACTCTGCCATAGTTGCGCTAATATCATCATTGGTCAATGGCGTTGTGTGGACTATTTCGTCCGCCAGTTCTTGACGCTTGCGCCTTGACTGCTCCGCTTGTTCGGTCACATCATGCAATTGCGCTTCGAGCATTTCACGCGCCACTTGAGGTAAAGTGTACGGTGATACCTTCGGTAAGCTGATCCTCTCGCCAGTTTCCCCATAGCTTGTTTGCCATGCTTTCAAGTTGCGCGGTCAATTCAACATTACGAAAAAGAGATTTGTCACTTCACACCTCACAGAGTTTTCTAAAAGCATATCACATTTGACTTGTGAATTTCAAGTGAAACAAAAAGCCGTTGGACATTGCTAGCGGCCAACGGTGTGAAGCTGTCACTACTTATAAGGGAGGACAAACGCAACAAAAAAGCGCGGTCGCTACTACCCGCGCTTTTTTCACTGCTACGCCTCCGCCAGTTGCCCGACTTTGGCGAAAAAGGCTTGTAATATTTCGGCTGTGGTATACTCTGCGCCATATTCTAACTGCCTGCCCGTGCATTTGAGGGCAACACCTCGTGGATTGCTTTCGATATAGAAAGGTACGAGCGATTCAACGCAAGGGATGACGCTTCCGGCGACCATCCTCAACATTATCACAGGAGCACAACATGGAATTCAGTGAACTGATCAAGAAGCGATACAGCGTCCGGGCCTACAAGTCTACCCCGGTCGAGGACGACAAGCTGCAGCAGGTGCTCGAAGCGGCGCGCCTGGCGCCCACCGCAGCCAATAACCAGCCGTTCCAGCTCATCGTCATCCACACCGCCGGGCGCACAGCCGAGCTAAAGCGCATCTATCACCGCGAATGGTTTCTGCAAGCGCCCATCGTCATCGGCATCTGCGCCATTCCCGGTCAGGCCTGGATGCGGCGTGACGCCAAGTCGTATGCCGACGTGGATGCCGCCATCGCGATGGATCACCTGATCCTGGCCGCCACCGACCTGGGACTCGGCACGTGCTGGATCGGCGCTTTCGACCCCAAGGCCACGCGCGAGGTGCTGCATCTGCCGGACAATGTCGAACCCATCGCCTTTACCCCCCTCGGTTACCCGGCAGATAAGCTTGGGACGAAGGAGCGCAAGCCTCTGTCCGCGCTGGTGCGATACGAGCACTGGTGACGTGATACGTAAGACGTGATGCGTGATGCGTAATGCGCGAATACAGAGATTGGCTTCGCTTCATCGCCGCAGGTGAGGACGCGCACACAGACAGCGGTATCACGATCCACCGCATAACGGGCGGGAACAACAATGCCATCTACCGCGTCGAGGCTGATGGACTAGTGGCCGCGTGCAAGCTGTGTGTGGCCGACGAGCGCCGCCGCGCAACACGCGAGTATGCCACGCTTCACACGCTGCACGGCGCGGGATTGGACCTTGCGCCCGAACCGCTCTGGCTGGACGAGAGCTGCGAGATTGTCTCCTACCCTGCCGTCGCGTATCGCTGGCTGAGTGGCGAGCCGCTCGGCGCATCCGTCACGGACGAGCAACTGGCTGCGGTGCTGGCGAGCGTCCAGCTCATGCACACGCTTGAGCCAGAACGGAATCCCCAACTGGCCGATACGTGGCTGCATTGGTTTGACTTTTGCCGTTACCTGCCCGAACTCGACGAGTTCATATATCAGTACGGGCCGTGGTTGGAGACGAGCGATCCAGAAGGGCGCGCATTGGTCGAGCGATTGGCGCAGTTGCGAGATAACTGCAAACGGTTGATCGCCGCAACGCGCGTCAACCCAGGCCGCGCTCACATCGCGCTGCGTATCTGCCGCGCCGATACCAATCTTGCCAATGCGATTTGGAACGACGAGGGTCGCGTGCGCTGGGTAGATTGGGAATACAGCGGCTGGGGCGATCCTGCACTGGAACTAGCCGAGATGCGCTGGCACGCTGCCATGCTCGGCTTGAGTCAAACTCAACACGACTATTTGCGCCGGTGCTATGAGCGCCCTCGCGGCGATGCCGGCTTTGACGAACGATTGGCTGTTTGGGATCGCATCGTCACCACGCGCTGGTGCTTGATAATTTTGCGTGCGCTGTGGAGCGCGCACAATGGCCCGGATCGCGTCCGCTTGAGCCGGCTGCCAGCCGACCCAGCTCAACCGCGCGCGGCTCGTCCAGTTCATCGAGCGCGCGGAGCGACTGGCCACACACTCTAGCACGCTGTGAATCGTGCCGCCGGAAACATTGCCACCGGAGTGAAAACACATCGCTCAAATCCGTCGGGGGCTGGAACTGGACCAGGAAAACTGAGAGCGCGCCAAGTGTGATACAATGGCAGTCACTTTTAATCCAGGACGAACCCGACCTATGGCCCAAGCGACCACTGTTCAGACCGCGCCCGCCGCGATCGAGGATACGTTTCAGACAGACAAAGCTCTCGTCATCACCGCCGGTCATCTGACGCACGACATTTTCACCAGCTTTCTTTCGCCCCTCCTTCCGCTCATCATCGCCAAGCTCGGCCTCTCTCTGACGCTGGCGGGGACACTTGCCTCCTTTCAACAACTGCCCTCGCTGATCAATCCGCTTCTGGGATGGCTGGCCGACCGGGGCAGCCTGCGTTGGTTCATCATCCTTGCGCCGACCATCACGGCTATCACCATGAGCCTGATCGGTATCGCGCCGAGTTACGTCGTGTTGAGCGTTCTGCTGCTCGTCGCCGGAGTCAGCACCGCGGTCTGGCATACGCCCACGCCCGCCATGATCGCTCGCGTCTCGGGGCGGCAGGTGGGGCAAGGCATGAGCTTTTTCATGCTCGGCGGGTCACTGGCCTACACCATCGGCCCATTGTTGGGTGTGGCAGCCGTTTCGTGGTGGGGACTGGAAGGTATCTGGCGGCTCATCCCGCTGGCCATGGCCGCGTCCGCCCTGCTCTATTGGCGCACGCGCGACATCGCCATCGCGCGTCCTGCCACGCAATCCAACGGGTCGCTGGCCGACTCGTGGCGAGAGTTGAAGCGAGTGTTCTTGCCGCTGTCCGGCATCATCCTCGCACAGGGATTCATGCTCGCAGCGCTGGCTACCTTCTTGCCCACCTTCATGTCCTCCGAAGGCGCGAGTTTGTTGATGGCGGGCAGTGCGCTGTCTATCTACGAGATCGCCGGTGGCATAGGCAACCTCACCAGCGGAACGATCAGCGACCGATTGGGCCGCCGCCGGGTGCTGGCCCTGGCATTGCTTGTCGCGCCGGCGCTGATGCTCCTGTTCCTGGCCACGCAAGGCTGGATCAAGGTTCTGACTTTGCTGGCCGTTGGATTCACGGCGCTCTCCACCGGCCCGGTGATGATGGCGCTGGTGAACGAGTACAGCCGCGACCATCCGTCCACGGCGAACGGCCTCTACTTTGCGCTCAACTTTGTCAGCAAGTCGCTCATCATCATCCTGGTCGGCGCGCTGGGCGATCGCTACGGCCTGCACAAGACGTTCCAGGCCTGCGCGCTCTTGGGATATGCGGGCTTGCCGTTTGTTCTGCTGCTGCCTCGGGCAGCCCGGCCCGCGCAGCCCAGCCATGGATCGGATAACACATGACACAAGCAACCCTGGCCCGTCAAGCCGCTGTGCCCGCCGCCGAGTCATTTCAGACCGGCCGAGTTCTGACCGTCGCCGGCGGCCACTTGATTCACGACACCTTTACCAGCTTTCTCCCCCCGCTGCTGCCGCTCATCATCCAAAAGCTGGGGCTTTCGCTGACGCTGGCCGGATCACTGGCCGCGTTCCAGCAATTCCCGGGCTTGATCAATCCCTTGCTGGGCCTGCTGGCCGACCGGGGCAGCTTGCGCTGGCTGGCCATCCTTGCGCCCACCCTCACGGCGGCCGCCATGAGCCTGATCGGCGTCGCACCCACGTATACCATGCTCGTCATCCTGCTACTGGTCACCGGCATCAGCTCTGCCTTCTGGCACGTGCCGATGCCGGTGTTGGTCGCGCGTGTCTCGGGCCGGCAAGTGGGACAGGGCATGAGCTTTTTCATGCTGGGCGGCGAACTCGCGCGCAGCGTTGGGCCGGTGATCGCCGTAGGCGCTGTTTCGCTGTGGGGATTGGACGGCATGTGGCGGCTCATCCCGGTGGGCCTGGCCGCTTCCGCGGTCCTTTACTGGCGGCTGCGCGATGTCAACATCGGACCGGCCAGGCGCACAAACGGATCGTGGGCCGAGTCGTGGCGCGAGATCAGGCGCGTGATGTTGCCCGCCGCGGGAATCTTGCTGGCGAGAGGATTCATGGTCGCCGCGCTGACGACCTTCCTGCCCACCTTTCTGGCTTCGGAAGGCGCCGATCTGTGGCTGGCGGGCGGGGCGCTCTCGATGCTGGAATTGGCTGGAGCCGCCGGCGTGCTCACCAGCGGCACCGTCAGCGACCGGCTCGGCCGCCGCAACGTCCTGGGCTTTGCCTTGTTGATCGCACCGGCATTGATGCTGGTCTTTCTGGCTCTGCACGGCTGGGCCGCGCTGCCGCTGCTGCTGGCGCTGGGTTTTACAACGCTTTCGACGAACCCGGTGTTGATGGCGCTGGTTCAGGAATACAGCCGGGATCACCCCGCTACGGCCAATGGCATCTTTATGGCGCTCAGTTTTGCAGGACAGTCGCTCATCATCTTTGCCGTGGGCGCGGTCGCCGACCGGTGGGGATTACGGGCGACCTTCCGGGCTTGCGCGCTGATCGGATTTGCGGGCCTGCCGTTTGTTCTATTGTTGCCCAAGAGAAAATAGAACAGCCGTCTACAGTTCCGCCGCAAAGCGAGCCAGCGCCTGGCGCATAAAGGCCTCGTCAATGGTTCCCAACGCAGAAGGCGTCTCTAGAATGCGACGTGGGATGCGCACCTGAGCCAGGTCAAATCCTTCGCGTGATTTGAACTGATTCTTGAGGCGCAATGTCTCGACGCCCAGTTGGCTCAACTGGTCAGCCGACCAGTCAAACCCGGCAACCGCCAACGCCTTGAGAACAACGTCTTCCGTATAGATGCCGCGCGCAAACAGACAAATCACCAAACTCGTGAGCACCTGCCGCCAACGCTCCTCGCCCAGCAACGCCGTCGCCACGCCGTCCGGGGTCAGCGCCTCGCCCTTGGCCGCCGCTTTTTGATCCAGGCTGTATCCGGCGCTATCCAGGTGACTGTGCCGCGCGCCGGTCAGATAGCCAAGATGGCAACCCGGCCCGGTGTGATAGCCGGGCATTTCGTTGCGGCCGAACGTGAGCGCAAACTCGGCCCCACCATAGATGGACGCGGCATGTTCAGCGCCACGCGCCAGCGCGCGATAGAAATCAGTCGGCTGACTCACAATGCGCTGCGTCGCCGCGATATAGCCGGCCGCATCGCCAAAGGTCAACGCCAACCCATCGGTCTCCTTGGCCGTAATCAGCCCGCGCTGCATGGCCTCCGTCGCCCAGGCCAGCGCCACGCCCGCGCTCATCACGTCGAGTCCCTGCACCTCCATCTCGTCCATCAACTGCAACATCCCCGGCACATCGCCAACGCCGAGCAGACTGCCCGTCGCAAAAATCGGCTCGTGATCGTAGCCGATCATCGAGGTTTTGAAAAAGTATGGATCGTTCTGATACGCAAGACGCAGCGCAGCCAGGTGGACGCAAGCCACCGGGCAGTGAGCGCACGCCACGCGGCGTCCCAGGTACGCTTCGGCCAGGCGCTCTCCGGAAATGGCTTGTGCGCTTTCAAAGCGCCCGGACTGCAAGTTGCGAGTGGGCAACGCCCCGATTTCGTTCAGCGGGATGACGTTGACGGCAGTGCCGAGTTGGTGATATTTTTTCATCAACGCAGATTCGGTGGCGGCCTGAAAGATTTCGTCGTACACGGTGCGATATGCTTTGCGGTCAGCCACCAGCAGCGAACGGCGTCCGCCGATCACCACAGCCTTGAGCTTCTTGCTGCCCATCACGGCGCCCAGTCCCAGGCGTCCAAAGTGACGATAGGTCTCGGCAATGACGCTGGCATAGGTCACCTGCCGCTCGCCAGCGCGGCCGATGCGCAAGATGGTGCGCTCGCCCGAGCCCTTTTCGCGCTCGCGCAGCACCGAGCCAATCGTATAGGCGCTGCGCATTCCCCACAGCGCCGAAGCATCACGCAAGTGAACACGGTCGCCGTCAATGACCAAATAGACCGGCGACGTGCTCGCGCCGCGAATGACGATCGCGCCGTAACCCGCCATGCGGATCGCAATAGCGCTGCGGCCTCCGGCGTGGCTCTCGCCCAGGTTGCCCGTGTGCGGAGACTTGAACATCGCCACGGTCTTGGAGGCCAGCGGAAACAGCCCGACCAGCGGCCCCACCGTGAGGATGATGGGATTGTTCGGGCCGAGCGGATCGGCGCCGGGGGGACACTCTTCTTCCAGTAGCTTGATGCCCACGCCCGCGCCGCCCAGGTTCGCTTCAAACAAATCAGGCCGCTCGGTCACCCAGCTTTTGCGATGGGTCAGGTCAATAGTCAAGACGCGGCGCAACACATCACCCGGCAACATTCGCCACCCCCTCGATCTCTTCCACGGCCAGGACATCATAAGGGCAATAAGGCGCGCAATAGCCGCAATAGACACAAATTTGAGGTTTGTTCTCGTGGTCGTTCCAAAGGACCGCGCCAAAGGGACACGCCTCGGCGCAGTTGCCACAGCCAATGCACAGATCGGCCTTTAGGCGCACGCCGCCGCCCGTCCGCGCCGGCAGCGCGTCGGTCGGGCAGACGCGCGCGCAAGGCGGGTCGGAACAGGCCCGGCACACGACGATCACGTACCCCTTACGGACGCCGCCGGCCGAGCGCACGCCGAGGCACGACGCAGCCAGGCCGCCTTCGCCCATCCGGCGTGCGCAGGCGAACATGCACGATTGACATCCCACACAGCGGTCTGCATCCATCACAGCAAGTCGTTTTGCCATTCGACTTTCCTCCACCGAATCTGCGTCGAGTTTATGGGATTCGGGCAAGAAATCCCAGTGCCTAATGTCATACGGATTTCCCACGGATTACACACCCTTGCGAAGTTTGGAACCTTCGTAAGGGCTTTCTGCCTAATTCCCAAATCTTGCCCCCAGTGATAGAATTGAGGTCGCTTTCGTAGAGATCAGCAAAACGCAAATGCCCCCAGGCGGCTGATTGCGAGGTACTCCATGCCAAACGACGAACAACACGATACATTCAAAGGGCCTGAGAAACAGGGGGAGGCAACAATGGCCCTTTCAGACAAGCAGCGCAAAATCATAGAGTTCATCGCCGATTTTGTCAGCCAGCACCCTTATCCGCCCGGCGTCCGCCAAATCCAGGACGGCTGTGACATCTCGTCCACCTCGGTCGTAGCCTACCACTTGCATCTGCTCGAGAAAGAGGGCTATATTGAGCGGGATAGGGAAATCTCGCGCGGCGTACGTCTGCTTAAAGGCGTGAACGGTCAACCGTTCATCATGCCCAAAAGCCAAGTGTTCTTGCGTCATTCCAGCCAAGTGTTCTTGTGTCATTCCTCAGTGGACAAGCCTGCCGTCCGCGAATTGTACCAACACCTGTGCGACGATGGGATTGACGCCTGGCTGGATGAAGAAAAGCTGTTGCCAGGCCAAGACTGGCAGCAAGAAATTTCCAAGGCTATACGCACGTCGGATGCAGTAATTGTTTGTTTGTCGCGCAATTCTATCACTAAGAGCCTATCCGAAAACCTCCCGAAAGGCCCTGTTTTCAAGGCGAAAACGGGGTTTTCGGATAGGCTCTAAGGCTGGCTATGTCCACAAAGAGATCAAATTTGCCTTGGACGTGGCCGACGAGCAGCCCGAAGGCACTATCTTTCTCATCCCCGCCAAACTGGAAGCGTGCGAGGTTCCAGAGCGATTGACGCGGTGGCAATGGGTCAATTTGCACGAGCCGAAAGGCTATGAGCGATTGATGCGCGCGTTGCGCGCCCGCGCCGAAACATTGGGAATCCAACTGCCGCCACAGACTGTCATTGCGAGCCTCGCAGAGGCGAAGCAATCTCTTGTCCACACAGGGGAGATTGCTTCGTCGCAAAGAACGCTCCTCGCAATGACAGACCTGGCTGAACTGCGCCGAAAGATCGCCGAGCATTTCAACAAAGACGAACTACGGACGCTTTGCTTTGACCTAGGCATTGAGCACGAGAATTTGCCAGAGACCAAAGACGGTATGGCGAGAGAACTCGTGGCGCACTGTCAGCGCCAAGAGCGCACCTCCGAACTGGCCGCCGTGTGCCAAAAGTTGCGCCCGCGCGTCGAGTGGGGAGTGGCCGGCGCGGGCGCCGGGCCAGCCCCGTCTCCAGCGCCTCTCGCTTCACGCACCGCCAAAGACAGTGGCCAGAGCAGAACGCAAGACATCCCGCGCTTCGTGGCCCAGAAACCTCCGACAGTCGTTGCGCCAACAGCCGGCACACGGAAAGCATTTGGCGGCATCGAGTTTGTGTTCGTGCCCAAAGGCAAGTTCCTCATGGGTAGCAAGCGCGACAACAAGCTGGCTAGCGACAATGAAAAGCCAGAGCACACCTTCGAGCTTCCCTACGACTATTGGCTGGCTCGCTTTCCGGTGACGAATGACCAGTTTGCTGAATTTTTCCAAGCGACCCAGTACCCGACGATCGCCGAAAAGGCAGGCGGCTGGTCGCCTAAGGAATTCGAATTAGCAAAAGGTTTTGACTGGCGGCATCCGCTTGGCCCGGAAAGCGACCTCAAGGACAAGGGTGGGCATCCCGTCGTCCAGGTTTCGTGGTATGATGCGGCCGAATACTGCAAGTGGCTGAATGGGAAACTGAAAGCAGAGATTGGAGATGGGGAGATCCGCCTGCCAACCGAGGCCGAATGGGAAAAAGCCGCACGCGGCGCAACGGGCAACGAATGGCCCTGGGGCAACGAGTTTGACAAAACCAGGTGCAACTGGAGCGAAGGCGGCAAGGGCGACACCACGCCGGTTGATGCTTACTCGCCGCAGGGCGACAGCCCCTATGGCGCGGCGGGCATGGTCGGCAATGTGGGGGAGTGGACGCGTAGTCTGTGGGGTAAGGATATGAGCAAGCCGGACTTTATCCATATGATCCAAATGATGGCCGGGAGGATATGAAAGCTGGCGACACTGTCCTCCGCGTGGTGCGCGGCGGGTCGTTCCTCGTCGATCATGGGGGCGTGCGCGCGGCGTGCCGCCTCAGGGGCAGCCCTGATTATCGTTCCCACCATCAGGGTTTTCGGGTGGTGGTCGCTCCCCGGCTCGCTTGAAGGATGAAGGATGAGGGATGAAGGCAGAAAACAGATTGCTTTGCCGATGAACTTGTGTTATGCTTGTGACATATAGATAGCAACATGTTTGCATCAGGTATTCAGACAGAGAAGAGATCAGATGAATAACGACACAGTGCTTTTGGATCAAGCGACATCGTTAGCGCTGCGGCTTTCGCCCGTGGATAAAGTGCGCCTGATTGAGCGGCTTGCGCCATACCTGGAGCGCGACCTCATTGCGTCCACTCAGCCTCAACCAGGGGCGCGTTCGTTGTATGGTCTGTGCGCCGATTTGGGGAGTGCCCCCTCCGCAGAAGAGATTGACGAGGCTCGCCGCGAGGCATGGGCTAACTTTCCGCGCGAGGACATCGCCTGATGTTGAGCTGCATCGCCGACACTCACGCGCTCGTGTGGTATATGTTCGGTGACCGGCGTCTGTCTCCGGCCGCCAGGTCCTTCATAGACGCGGCGATAGCAGAAACCAATCAGATTGGCGTCTCGTCTCTCACGCTCGCAGAAATTGTTTACCTGACCGAGAAAAAGCGCATTCCTACGGAAACGTTCACGCGCTTGATCCAGACATTGGATGCACCCGACAGCCGGTTGTTGATCGTTCCCTTTGACCGCCACATTGCAGAAGCTCTATTCCGCATAAATCGCCAGTCAGTGCCCGAATTGCCCGACCGGATCATTGCGGCGACGGCTCTCTATCTCAATGTGCCACTCGTCAGTCGAGACAGCAAAATCCAAACGGCTGGTATCCAGACCATCTGGTAAATGTTCAAACCCTGTCCGCTGACATCCGTCTCATCTTGATCGGTAGCAGTGCCTGCGAGAGTCCGTCTTGCGCCCTGCGCCCTCTTTGCGCACAATGGTCTCAGGCAGAACAGGCCCGCCGCCTGGGTTGAAAAGACCTTGCGGCGGGCCACTTGTTACCCGAGCCGCGCTCATTGGCGCAAGTATCCGTGCCGCAATGACCGCTCCTCGTCCACAGTGATAAACGCCTGCAGGTCTACACCCTCAATAATGGCCTGCACGACCTGTGTATCCTTGCGAGACACGACCGAGTTGACGACCGTGATCCTCCCATCGCGGCCATGCGCGACAAAATCGGTTGCTGCATAGCCGGCCTCCCTCAACCTGCGCGCGATTTCCGGGCCATGGGCGGGAGAATAGACGCGGAACATCATGTACCCCATGGCCAGTCGCTCTTCGGCCACCATCCCCACCATGACGCCGACGCCAAAGCCGGTCGCGTATCCGGTCACGGTCCAAACGTTCAGCGGCCCCCGCAGTGCAGCGCCGACCGCCAGGATGAAAACGGCCGCCTGGACGGCGCCGAGCGCCCCGGCGAGCAGCTTTCGCCCGCGCATCACGAACAACATTCGCAGCGTGTCCAGCGACATGTCGGTGACGCGCATCGCAAAGACAAACAGCCCAGCCAACGAATCGTCCGATCTGCCAGCCCCAAAACACAAATCTGTCTTCGTGCTATACTAGATATACCTCCTCAAGGTTGACTGCCATTTGCCTTAAAATACCTGCGAACTGGTCTTGGCTACAGACACTAGATCAGGCCGCATCTTTGGGTGGTGTTGCTTGTCTTTTCTGTGTCACACAAGAACACGGAGGTGACGATGCAAATCGAGTAGCTACCTGTGCAGGTCGAACGAAATGCTGTCGAATGCCAAAAGTGCCACGCGGCTTTCCCAGAGACAGGCGAAAGACGTTGAAGGAGGAATCTCATGACCTCTAAAGGATCGAACCCATTCTCGCTAACGCACGGGCAAAGGTTAGCTTTGGTCTGTGCGTTCATAGTGGCGTTGGTCATATTCACAGCGTGGACGGTCTCGGCTGGACTGGCAACCGAGAACTTGCCCGCCATTCCCAGCGGCGAAGGTGATACACTCGTAGCGGAACCCCCCACCTCGGCGCTTTTGCTGCCTTCGTACAAAGCCATGTCCAGGCCAACGCTGGCCTCGGGCGAGATGGCGACGTGCACCATCTTCCTTCGCAACATAGGCCCGGTGGACGTCGTCGCCGGGGTGACGGATCCGATACCGCCCGAGCTGACATATGTACCGGATTCAGTCACGAGCAGTGGCGTCTACAGTCCGGACCTCAAGACGGTAGCGTGGCGTGGCATCACGGTACCGGTTCACAGTGCCGTGCCACTCTCTTTCCGGGTTACCCCAGCGTCTGAAGTGGTGAAACCTACCCGCGTGATCAACACAGCTACCATTAAAGTAGACAACACCTCGTTCGATCGGCAGGCGTGGGTTATGCTCGTGCCCAGCGAGCGCCCCCGCGCTCATCTGATGGGGTCGCACAAGGCCGCATCCGCGCATCTCGTCGGTCCTGGCGATGTCTTGACCTACACGATCCGTCTCCACAACAGCGGTAAAACGGACGTCGTCGCGCAAGTGACCGATCCCGTGCCGACCCCCATGAGTTACATTTCGGGTTCTGTCACGCTGGGCGGACAATACGATGCCACGACGGCAACCCTGACCTGGAGCGCGGTCACCGTGCCAGGTGGAGACAGCCTGTCGCTGTCTTACGCTGTCACCACACCGCTGAGCGTGATGTCACCGACCCTTGTTACCAATGTGGCGACCATCACGGTCGGCGGCGACTCGTTCCCAAGACAGGCGCGCGTCTTGCTGTTGCCCGAGGCGCCTATCACGGACTCGATTGCACCTGTCGTGCACGGCGTGGCGATTGATGATCAGGACGTGTTGACCAGCCCAAACGTCACACTACACATTTCAGCCACCGACAACGTGGCCGTAAAATGGATGGTCGTGCGCGAATGGAGTCTGGACGCCCGCCCATGGCCGCACTGGCAGGCCGTGCGTTTTGGCCCATGGGTGCCCTATCAAGCCGAGTACACGTGGACGCTTACGTCCGAGAGCGGCGCGCATTTTGTCGGCGTGTGGGTAGCCGACGCGGCCTTTAATATCTCGCGGACCGACCGGCACGCGCTTGATTTTGCCAGCCTGCTGTTGCCTGGAACAGCCGTCGGAAAGTTTGGCCTGGTCCCATACCTGGTTCACTATGCCGCCGGCGTCAACGTGAGCGCCGTGTTGACACCCACGAACGGCGATGCCGATCTGTACGTATGGTATCCGGGCAATTCTGGTTGGCCTGACCAGAAAAGCACTCACCCGCTCACCGCCACCGAAGTCATCACCTTCACCACGCCGCACACCGGCACCTACCTCTTTCTGGCTTACGGCTACACCGCCGCAACCTACGACTTGAGCATCACGCCGGACGGCGGGCCGCAGGCGTGGGCCATGGCTTTGACATTGAACCGTGAGACGGTCCAGGTAGACACGGACAACCCCATTGTGCTGATGGCTGATCCCGTGCTGACGCTAGCGGGTGTTGACCCCCTGGAGGACATTACCGCGCCATCCCCAGGCAACACGATCTACCTGCCGCTCGTCATGAAATAGCTTCAATCTGCTCCAGATGTCATGCTCTGGTCACTCCCGCCAGATGCTCCACACCCAGCATCCGGCGGGAATTTGTTCGTCACCCGTTTGCCACTATTGCAAATCACAAGCTTGCGGTACAATGAGGCCATGCGGCCGTCTCTCTCGCAGGCCATCGGCCCAATCACACTCTAAAGGCTGAATCTTATGCTCTCCTTATCTACAGCGCGACGATTAAAAGCAGCCGGACTGGCCTGGACGCCAGGTCTGCACGACTTTTTTGCCATTCCCGACCGGGGCCTGGATGACCGCGTGTTCGTCATCAGCGATGTGAGCGTGGACATCGAGCTGCTCAAGGGCCAGTCCATCGTGACCTTCAACGGGACCTCAGAGTGGGCCATGGACTATCAAGTCCTATCCGAAGTGGTGTGGATGCCGACCGAGGAACAATTGCGCCAACAGTTGGAGCAGCGCCTGGCGAATGGCGCGTCATCTGCGCTCAAGTTGATCCATGCACCCGATGGTTATTGGTGCCAGATTCAATCGAAAGGCAAGGCGCTCGCCTTTCTCGGGGCCGA
>CAYGWJ010000179.1:0-14901 GCA_964353405.1 uncultured Anaerolineae bacterium | reverse complement strand
CAGGTTCTGGATTTGGGACCGGCCGTCATCGGAATTCATGGGCGGCGGCAGTGGCTCCGGCAGGTCGGGTATGATATTGTACCACCGGTTCGGAATTTCATCATATTTCAGATTAACCATATTTTTCACGAAATCCTCCTTAGTTGAGAAAATGATTTTTGATCAATATGCGTTATTTTATCCAAATTCACCCGCCTGTCAATTACTCGTACGTCTTGACCTTTTCTTCATTGTTCAGCACCCTGAGCACGCCGAGGGCGAGTCCTTCCATCTCGCCTTCACCCGGATAGACTTGGATCTGAGGGCATAAAAAGCCGATCCATTCCTGGAGTTTGGCCACGAAATTCTTGGAATTGGCGATGCCGCCGGTGACGATGATCGCGTCGATCTTCCCTTTTAAAACGACCGCATAGGCGCCGACTTCCTTGGCGACCTGGTAGATCATCGCGTTGTAGACCGCCTCGGCTTCCTTGTCGCCTTCGGCGACGCGTTTTTCCACGGTCGGGATGTCGTCGGTGCCCAGATAGGAAAGCAGGCCGCCTTCGCGCTGGATCTTTTTCTTCATGTCGTCCAGTTTGTATTTCCCGCTGAAGCACATCTGGACCAGGGGCATGGTCGGCAGGGCGCCGGTGCGCTGGGGCGAGAACGGGCCGTCTTCGTTGGCGTTGGACGAATCGACCTGCTTGCCCTGGAGGTGAGCGGCGACCGTGATGCCCGTGCCTAAATGGATTATGACGAAGTTGCAGGTGTCGTAGGGTTTGTTCATTTTTTTCGCGGTCAACTTGGCGACCATCCGGACATTTAGGGCGTGGCTCAGCGCCTTGCGCTTGATGTCCTTCAAACCGGAAAACCGCGACTGGTCCCAGAACTCGTCGACCGAGCCCGGATCGACAAAATATGCCGGGATCCCGAGCTTATCCGCGGTTTCTTTGGCGCTCATGGCGCCCAAAAGCGACGGGTGCTCGGATTGATAATTCCCGGTTTTGATGTCGTATATCAGTTTGTCATTGACTTGATAGGTGCCGCTCGTCAAGGGTTTGAACGGGCCGCCGCGGCCGACCACGGCATTAAGCGATTTCAGATCCACGTTCTTTATTTTGAGCAAATCCAGTATCTTATCCTTGCGGAACTGGTACTGATCGATGATCTTGGGGAACTTCAACAGTTCGTCCGGACTGTGCTTGATATTTTCTTCAAAAACCGGACGGGCATCATTGAATAAAGCGACCCGTGTCGAGCCCGCGCCGGGATTGATAACGAGAATATTGTATGCCATGGCGCCTCCTTGTGGGATATGATATATAAATAATTGGCAATGTCAAACATCAAATAAAAAAGGACAAATAAAATCAAATGGCAAATCCAAATGTTGCATAAAAAAATATTAAACCTTCATTGACTTTTATAAGAAATTGTATATAATAACCCGTTTATTTTATTGTTTTTTACATAATAAAAACATGGAGGTTAGAACATGGACATTTTAGGTCTCGCTTCAAGGCACGGTTTGAACGGGTTTGAGCAGTTTTCGATCATGGGCGTGCTGTTCGTCGCTTTCATCGCTCTTTTGTACGCCTGGTTCCTGAGGGGCTCGGTACTCAAGAAAGACAAAGGCACGGCCGCAATGCAGGAAGTGTGGAACGCGATCCGCATCGGCGCGGACAGCTACCTGAACCGCCAGTTGCGGACCATACTGCCGCTCATCGGCGCGTTGACCGTTGCCATGTTCCTGAGCGTGTACGTTGTCCCGCCCAGCCAGGAAGCCGTCAACGAGTTTGGGGCGGGCACCGCGCAGATCGTCGTCGCGATCGGCCGCACCATCGCCTTCATCATGGGCGCAACGTTTTCGCTCTTGGTCGGCCAGCTCGGCATGAGAATGGCGATCCAGGCCAACGTTCGCGCGGCTTCGGCTTCACGGCGCGGCTTTAATGAGGCGCTCTCGATCGCATATTACGCCGGAACCATCACCGGCATGTTGACCGACGGCCTGGGCCTGTTCGGCGGCACCGTGATCTTTATCGTTTTTGGGACCGCCGCGCCGGATGCGCTGCTGGGCTTTGGCTTTGGCGGCACGCTGTTGGCGCTGTTCATGCGCGTGGGCGGCGGCATCTTTACCAAAGCCGCCGACGTGGGCGCGGACCTGGTGGGTAAGGTCGAAAAGGACATTCCCGAAGACGACCCGCGCAACGCCGCCGTCATCGCCGACCTGGTGGGTGATAACGTGGGCGACTGCGCCGGAATGGCCGCGGACATTTTTGAGTCCTATGAAGTGACCATCGTCTCCGGCCTGATCCTGGGCCTGGCGCTGGTCGCGCTTGATCCGACGCACAGCCTCAAGTGGATTGTCTATCCGCTCATCATCCGCGCGATCGGAGTTATCTCTTCGATCCTTGGCACGTTTACCGTGCCGATCTGGGAAAAGTTCCCGCTTGGGTTCCTGCGCGCCCACGACGCAGAAGAAGCCATGTTCCGCTCGTACGAAGTGTCGAGCGTCAACACCATCTTCTTCTCGTTCCTGGTGGCAATCTTGTACGCGCACGACTGGAAGCTGGCGATGCTGACCTCGGTCGGCGTGGGCCTGGCCGTCGCGTTCAACCCACTCACGTCGTACTTTACTTCGACCCGCCGTCCGCCCGTCAAAGAGATCGTCAAGTCCACTCGTACCGGCCCGGCTACGACGATCCTCTCAGGCCTCTCGGTCGGGATGGAATCCAGTGTGTGGGCGCTGTGCGTCATCGTCATCAGCTTTATCATCGCCTTGTTGCTTTACCAAGGCCAGGGCGCGACCTATGTGCTGTACGCGGTTGCCATGGTCGGCATCGGCATGTTGAGCCACACCGGCAACAACGTGGCGATGGACTCGTATGGCCCGATCAGCGACAACGCGAACGGCATCGGCGAGATGGCGTGGCACGACATGGAAGACGAAGAGACAAAAAAGGCTCGCCAGATCATGGCCGACCTCGACGCGGTGGGCAACACGACCAAGGCCATCACCAAGGGCATTGCCATCGCCTCGGCGGTGATTGCAGCGGTCAGCCTGTTCGCTTCGTTCATCACCGACGTGGGCCGAGTGCAAATGCAGCTCAAGATGCCGGTGATGGAAGCCATCCGGGTCTCGGACACCAAGGTCTTTATCGGCTTGCTGCTGGGCGGCGCACTGCCGTGGATGTTCAGCTCGCTTTCGATTCGCGCGGTGAGCCGCGCGGCGGGCCTGATCGTGGAAGAGGTGCGGCGGCAGTTCCGCATCCCCGGCGTGATGGAAGGCACGGTCCAGCCGGACTATGCGCGCGCGGTGGGCATCTCGACCGCGGCGGCGCAAAAAGAGCTGATCCCGCTGGCGACCATTTCCGTGCTCATGCCGCTCGCGGTCGGTCTGATCTTGCAGGTAGAAGCGCTCGGCGGCTTTTTGGCGGGCGTCATCTTGAGCGGCCAACTGCTGGCCGTGTTCATGTCCAATGCCGGCGGCGCGTGGGACAATGCCAAAAAGTCCATCGAGGACGAGCCGCGCGACCTGGTCAAGAACACCGGCAAAGGCTCGGAGCGGCACAAGGCAGGCGTTGTGGGTGATACCGTGGGCGATCCGATGAAGGACACCGCCGGCCCTGCGCTCAACCCCATGATCAAAGTGGGCAACCTGATCAGCTTGCTGGCCGCACCCATCATCGTCAAGTACCCGATCAGCAACCCCGACGGCTCGATCAACTGGGGCGTGGTCGTGGTCGCCGTCGTCTTGCTGGCCGGCACGGCCTGGGCCATCTGGCAAAGCAAGCGTGAAGCGCCGGCGCTCGAGACGGCCAAGTAGCACAGCCGACAGAGAATAAGACGGATAAGGAATGGGAGAGGGCGCAAGCTCTCTCCCATTTTGTTGTTGGGCAAGTTGCAGCGGAAAGCCTCGACCACCCACTGCAGCTTGCTTGGCGATGTGGATCGCGACGGCTATCTGGACCTGGCAGTTGGCATGGATGGGGGGCAAAACATAGTCTATATCAACCTGACCCCGCACAGGATCTATCTGCCGATCGTGCTCAAGAATTGACCGGACACAGTTCACCAGCCGGGGCACGGCCCAAGCCGTGCCCCTTCTTTCAGGGATCAAGCCTATATGGAAAGACGATGCCGGCGCTGATTCTAAAGAACGGCCCATTGGGGGAATACAGGGACGGGTACATCTGTTAACCAGCGTATCTTCTCAAAAAGTAGGGGAGACTTCCGAAGTCTTGACTGGATTTACGCTTGTCGCAACGTCTTGCCAAGACTTCGGAAGTCTAGTCCCGCGAATTATTGAGATGATACTAACCAGCAGCGAGAGTTTTTCCCGCAGTGCGCGCATTTTGCGACAAGAGTTTGACAGTTCTTGCCCTTACTGGTAGAATCGCGCCGATGAACGGCCCATTCGTCTAGCGGCCTAGGACGCCGCCCTCTCAAGGCGGAGACCGCGGGTTCGAACCCCGCATGGGCCACACAGCCCGCGGAGTCGCGGGCTGTTTTTGTCCTGTTCGGCAGACTGGGTTCCTCAGGCTTTTCGGATGCCACAAAAGATGTTGACATGACCACGGCCATCGTTCCCAACGCTTCTTGCCTCTCGCCTTTTCACAAGGAGACACACCATGTTTAAGAAAATGCTCAAACCCGGAATCACCGCTGGCGTCATCGGCGCGATTGCGTCTGTTCTCGTATCCGTGCTGCTGACGCTGGCGCTCCTCCTCCCCGGCGATACCGGCCTCACGCTGTATTGCCTGTCCACACCCGTCGGCCTTGCGCTCAGCCTCGGCATCGGCTTGTTGGCTGCCTTCCTGGCGCAGGCCCGCTCGCCGGAAAAGTTGACCGCCAACCAGACTGCGCCGGCGGGCGTCATTGCGGGCGTCGTGTCCACTGTCCTCGGCGTGATTGCCCTGCCGGTCACGCAACAGTTGCCGGCGTGGCTCGGAGCGCAAGGTCGCCTGGTTGACGCGGGCCTGTACACGGCGAGGTTGATGGGCACGCCGCCGGAACAGCTCGAGCTGGCGCGAAACCAAATCGAGCAGCAGCTCAGCCAGGGCGTTCAACCAGGTCAAATGGCGATTGGCCTGGTCTGCGGCCTGATCGTGAGTGTGGCGTTCGGCGCGGGCGGCGCGGCGCTGGGTGCACTCATCTTCAAGCCCAGGCTGCGGCTCAAGCTGACGTGCGTTAAATGCCAGTCTGGGTTCGATCTGGGCGGCAACGCCTTTGTCGAAGTCCGAGAAGGCCAGTCCGACCTTGTGGACTATTGCAACTGGGATGACCTGGTGACGGATGTGGCCAGGCAACAACGCGCAGTGATCGCTGACTTGCTCAAAGCCGGCGGCCAGGGTCGCCAATGGCAGTGCGGAATGTGCAAGACAGAGCAGACGTATTGAGTCAGACCCACGAGGTTTCAGAAACCTCAGAGGTCTCGTGAGGAAACGATGTGCGGCATTTTTGGCCTTGTCACGGATAAAGAACAACCCCTCGGCTCGATTCTCGTCGAAGCGGGCAAGCGGCTCTCTTATCGTGGCTACGACTCGGTCGGCTGCGCCACGATGCACGACGACGGCTCGATTGATCTACGCAAGGACGTGGGCAAGGTGGACGCGGTAGCTTCGAAACATCACCTGGCCGAGATGGTCGGCACGCGCGGCATCGTCCAACTGCGCTGGGCGACGTTCGGCGCGCCATCGCAAGTGAACGCCCAGCCTCACCTCGATTCCGATGGCGACCTGGTGGGCGCGCACAACGGCAACGTCGTCAACAACGTCGAGCTGCGCCAAGAATTCATGGCCGAAGGGATGACTGTTCGCTCCACGAATGATGGCGAGTCGTGCGTTCACGCCGTCGAGCGATACATGAACCGGGGCTATGACATGGTCGGAGCGATTCGCCATGCCTATGGCGACCTCGAAGGCGACTATGCTTTCGTCATCGGCCGGGTCGGCGAAGACAGACTCTATGCCATCAAGAAAGGCTCCGGCCTGGTGGCGGGGATGGCCACAGGGTTCACGTGCGTCTCGTCCGACCTGCCCTCCATCCTGCCGCTCACCCGCCGCATCACCCGCGTGAACGACGGCGAGATCGTCATCTTTGATGCCGGCCGGATCGAGCTGCGGAGTGTGCAAGACGGCAGTCTCGTCGAGCGCGAACCGGAAATCATCACCGAGAGCATGGACGCCGCCGTCAAGGGCGGCTATCCGCACTTTATGCTCAAAGAGATTCACGAACAGCCGCGCCTGGCCGGCGAGCTGCTTCACCTGCTGGAAGCTTCGCCGCACGTGGCCAAAATGGTCGAGCGGATGAAGGCGGCGCGTCACCTCTACCTCGTCGGCTGCGGCACGAGCTATCACGCGTGCATGCTGGGCGCGGTGTACCTGGGCCGACTGGCCGGACGCGCTGCGATTCCCATTCTTGCGCCGCAGTTCATCGTGCAATATGGCCCGGCGCTTGGGCCGGATGACGTGGGCGTTTTCGTCAGCCAGAGCGGCGAGACGAAGGATGTGCTCAACGCTATCGAGATTGCTCAAGAGCGCCGGACGGGCGTGCTGGGCCTGGTCAACGTCTTGGGTTCTTTTCTGATGAACGTGAGCGAATGTTACTTGCCGATGGGTTGCGGTTACGAGATCAGCGTCCCAGCCACCAAGACGTTCATGAATCAGGCGCTGGCATTCTTGTTCCTGGCGCTGAGGATGGGCGGCCAAACGACCGCGGAACTGGCCCGCCTGCCCGACCTGTTGGAGCAGACGATCGCCCAAGCCGAGCCGCAAGTGGCAGCGCTGGAACCGGCGCTCGTCGGCGAAAACGACCTGTACTGCCTGGGCTATGGCCTCACCTACCCTATCGCGCTCGAAGGCGCACTCAAGCTGAAAGAAGTCACCTATGCTCACTGCGAGGGAATGCTTTCGACCGAGTTCAAGCACGGGCCGCTTTCGGCGGTGGGCGAAGGCTACCCGGTGCTCTTTGTGGCTGGGCCGGACGACACGCCCCTGTTGGTGAGCGGCATCAACGAGACCACGTGCCGGGGCGCGCGCTCCATCGCCATCGGCCAAGAGGATGCGCGCTTGCGCGCCAACGCGCATGACCTGATCGTTCTGCCACAGGCCGGGCCGATCTTGAATCCACTGCTTGCCACCATCCCGCTGCAACTGCTGGCGTATCGGCTCAGCGTAGCGCGCGGCCATGACCCGGACTTTCCGAGGAACCTGAGCAAAACGCTAACCGTGGACTGATTCCACCCGCATGAAAGCATTCGTCACCGGAAGCACAGGCTTTGTCGGCGCGAACTTGTGCAAGGCACTCGTGGAGCGTGGCTGGAGCGTGCGCGCCTTGCATCGCGCGTCGTCCCGCCTGGATGCGCTGCAGGATGTGACGGTCGAGCACGCCCTTGGCGATGTGACCGAGCCGGGGACCTTGACCGAAGCGATGCGCGGCTGTGACGTGGTCTTTCACGTGGCAGCCGTGGCCGACTATTGGCGGCAAAGCGTGGACAAGCTCTACCGCGTCAACGTGGATGGCACACGCGCCGTATGCCAGGCCGCGCTCGACGCGAGAGTGCATCGGCTGGTGTTTACCTCCTCCGTCGCCTCATTGGGCATCCCTGACCCTTCGCAAGGGTTGATGGACGAATCTCACGAATTCAACCTGCCGCCGGAGCGCTTTCGCTACGGCCACAGCAAACGGCTGGCCGAGGGCGTCGTGCGCGAATTCATCGCGCGCGGACTGGACGCCGTCATCGTCAATCCGTCCATCATCCTCGGCCCGGGCGATTTGAACCTGATCTCCGGCAGCATCGTGACCGAGGTCGCCGGCGGGCACGTGCCGCCGGTCTATCCGCCGGGCGGCGTGAATTACATTGACGTGGCCGACGTGTGCGCGGGGCACATTGCCGCCGCCGAGCGCGGGCGAGCGGGCGAGCGATACATCCTGGCCGCGCACAACCTGACGCATCGAGAGGCGATGCAAATCGTGTGCGAGGTCGCGGGCATCCCCGGTCCGCGTTTTGAATTGCCGCGCGCGCTCATCGGACCACTGGCGGCGACGATTGACCTGGTCACCCAGCTCGCGCGGCGACCGCTGCCGCTGAACGGAGATCAACTGAGGCTTGCCGGCGAGTTCATCTACTTTGATTCAAGCAAGGCCGCGCGCGAGTTGGGCTTGCCTCAAACGCCTTTCCGTGAGACGGTCCGGCGGACGTTTAGTTGGTACAAAGAACACGGCTATCTTTCATAATTTGCCCAGTTCACCCACAGGAGGAAAAGATGAAAATTGCAATGATGGGCACAGGCGGAGTTGGCGGATATTACGGCGGCTTGCTCGCCCGCACCGGGCAGGACGTGACCTTTATTGCGCGCGGCGCACACTTGCAGGCCATTCGAGAGAAAGGCTTGCAAGTCAAAAGCGTCCACGGCGATTTTGCCGTCATGCCAGCGACAGCGACCGACAACCCCGCCGAGGCCGGGACGGTGGATTTGATCATCGTGGCGACCAAGACCTATCACACCGACGAGGCCGCGCAGGCCATCAGGCCGATGGTCGGGCCGGACACGGTGGTGGTCTCGTTGCAGAACGGCATAGACGCGGCGGACCGCATCGGCGCGGTAGTCGGGATGGAGCACCTTATCGGCGGGGCCACGTGGCTTTCGGCGGCCATCGAAGCGCCGGGCGTCATCGGTCAGTACAGCCAGTTCCGCCGCATCGCACTGGGCGAGTTCAATGGGCAAACGACGCCGCGCCTCAAGTCTGTCTTTGACACGCTCAACGCCACTGGCGCAACGGTGGAAGTGAGCGACAATATTCTCAAGGTGCTGTGGACCAAGTTTGTGTTCATCGCTTCGGTGAGCGCGCTGGGCAGTCTTACGCGTGCGCCGTATGGCGGCTACATTCACATCCCCGAATCGCGCGCTGTGCTGACAGAAGCGCTGGGGGAAGTGGCTGCTGTAGCGGCTGCTCGCGGCATCGCGCTCGACGCGGACGTGGTGGACAAGACGCTGGCGTTCATTGACGGCAGCGCGCCGGGCATCAAACCTTCGATGCAGCGCGATGTGGAAGCCGGCCGCGTGAGCGAGCTGGAATCCATGCTCGGAGGGGTCGTGCGGCTGGGCGCAGAACTGGGCGCGCCCACACCCGTGATGCGCCTGGCTTATGCCATGCTCAAGCCGGGGCAACTCAAGGCGATGCAGGCGTGACTTATCGCCGGAGGGGGCAGATGAAAAATCTAAAGCGCGCCGACATCGTCGTGACGGTCTTGCTCGCCGCTTTGACGCTGTTTGGCATCCAGCGCGCCTGGGCCGATGCCGTTCCACTGCAGGCTATACACGCACAAGACATCGCCCAGGCGGCAACGCCGGCGCCCCCAAACTCGTCCCCCGTGACCGGCTCGGTCGTGCTGAAAGGCGGCGCCAGTGTCACGGGCGGCACTGTCGGCTCGGTGCTGGCGATTGAGGCTACATTCCAAGCATCCAGCCCCTCTGGGCCAGTGACCGAGATGCGCACGGCGGCTCGCTACGGCGGAAACTGCGTAAAGGATATGTCGTCGGTGGCGTGGGAACCCTTCGCGCCCGCCAAGACCTTCACCGTGACGGTCGGCCTCAACTTTATCGGCTTGTACGTGAGCGCCCAGTTCCGCGACGCGAACGGCAACCTCTCGCCCATCGTGTGCGATGACATTTCCGTCGAGGGCATGCCAGCCATGCCGACTGCGCTTGTGGCCACGAGCGCGCCAACGGCTACCCCTCGCGAGCAAGCGCCCGGCCTATGTGGGAGCGGAGCCTTGGCGCTGTCTGTCGCCGGACTCGTCATCATCTCGCGCCGCCGTTGACGTCAGCGAACTTGCCTTGCAAAGGTCTTTGAGCCTTGTCCACTACAGACCTCACGACACTTGGCATCACCGCGCTCAAAGGCGGCCATCGTAAAGCTGCGCGCCGACTGCTCGCGGAAGCCGTGGCGCGCAACCCGCTCGACGCTGCCGCGTGGCTGTGGCTCTCCGGCGCGTTGGACGACAACGATCAGCGCGCCGATTGCCTGCGCCGTGTGCTGCAGATCGAGCCGGACAACGCTGCCGCCCGCGCCGGGCTGGAGCATTTCGAAGCAGAGCAACGCCGCGCCGCCGTCCGCTGCCGCGTCTGCGGCGAGACGGGACGCATCACCTGTCCCAAATGCAAGGGGAACCGCACCGAGCTATGCGCCGCCTGCGAAGGGCAAGCCTTTCAAAAGTGCGAGGCCTGCCACGGCCTGGGCTGGCTCTCCGCCGGAGCGGCATTCCCCATCCCCAGACTCAGGGCCAGGCCAGGGGAGGAGGACTGGCACGAGTGCGCTCGTTGCGGCACGACCGGCGTGGTGGATTGCCCGGCCTGTCGCGGGCATGGGCGTGACTGGTGCCACACCTGCGAAGGCAGCGGCGAAATCATCTGCCCCGAGTGCGCCCCGGCCCGGCTCAAGCCCATGCTGGGCGAGGAACTGGCTCAGGCCGTGTTGGACGCGCTGTGGCACAACGCCACTCACGCGCAATCGCGCCTGGCCGCGCTGGCAGACAAGAATTCGCTGGCCGCGTTTTTGTGGCGAGTGGGATTTGCCGACCAACCGTATCGCTCGGTGCGCAAGCTGCGCGCCTGGATCGAGGGCCGCTCCGAACAAGACCCGGCTTCCCGCCGCTTGTCGGCCCTGCTGCCTGAAGCGCCTTACGAACAACTCCCGCCGCTGGACCGGCCCGTGCAGCTTTTCACAAAGCGCCCGCCCACAGCCGGCCCGGCGGAGGATTCACCCCCGAACCTGGTAGTGCCCAAGCGTCCCGGTCACACGCTGCAAGACGCCGTCATGGCGGCGCGCATCGGCAACCGCGATCAGGCGCTGGTGTTGCTGCTGCAAATCGTGGCGCAAGAGCCGCGCAACGCAGAAGCGTGGCTGTGGCTTTCGCGTGTGGCAGAGACGGACCAGCAGCGCATCGAATGTCTGCGCCGCGTGCTAGAGATCAATCCATCTCATCCAATCGCTCAGGCTGACCTGGCCCGGTTGAAGGGCCAGTAGTCAGCGACCAGTGATGAGTAGTCAGTGCCTCTGCCTGGCCTCACCGAGATTCCCCGGCGCTCCACCTCGTTGACAAATCCTGCAAACAGGCGTACAGTCTTGACGACATACAAATCTACGGCTGTGCAAGAGCAAATATGTCACTCGTTCAAGCAGAGAACCTCACCAAAGCTTACGGCAAGGGCGAGACCGCCGTCACCGCGCTCGATCACGTCAGCCTCAGCGTGGACGCGGGCGAGTTTGTCGCCGTGATGGGCCCGATTGGGCAACCGCTTGAACAGCCGCCCCGATCAACTTTCCGGCGGACAGCAACAGCGCGTAGCGGTGGCTTGCGCGCTCGTGGCCGACCCCAAGTTGATCCTGGCGGATAAGATAAAGACCATAAGCTGAAGGAGACAAGTCATGACAACAGAGACCTGGGTGCGCCCCCGCGCGTTGGTGACCGGAGCGTCGTCGGGCATCGGCGCTGCCTTTGCCGAACGCCTGGCGCGCGATCAGTACGACCTGATCGTTGTAGCTCGCCGTCGGGAGCGCCTGGAAGCGCTGGCACAGCGCTTGCACGAGCATCATCACGTGACAGCCGAGGTATTAGTAGCTGACCTCACTCAACCCGATCAGTTGCACACTGTAGAAAGTCGCATCGCCGAGGACACCGCCTTGGAACTGCTCGTCAACAACGCGGGCTTTGGGGGCTATATGCCGTTCATCGCGCTCGACCCTGACCGCGCGGAGGAGTTGATTCGCTTGCAAGTGGTAGCGGTGACACGCCTGACGCGAGCTGCATTGCCGGGTATGGTCGCGCGCGGCCACGGCGCGATTATCAATGTCTCGTCGCGGCTGGCCTTTAGCGCGGCTCTCTCTTCGCCGACCATGCCCAAGCGCGCGACGTATGCCGCGACCAAAGCTTACATCAATACGTTCACGCAGATATTGCACGACGAACTGGCGGGGACGGGCGTGCGCGTGCAGGCTCTCTGCCCGGGCGTGGTGCGGACCGAGTTTCACGAGCGGATGGGCCAAGACCCCAGCAGGATTCCCGCCGCCATTGTCATGTCGCCTGAGGACATCGTCGAGGCATCGCTGGCGGGACTGCGCCTGGGCGAAGTCATCTGCGTGCCTGCGCTGGATGATCCTAGCCTTGTGGCGCAGATCCAGCAAGATGAGCGTCAACTCTGGGAACACAGCAACGGCAATACCATCGCCAGGCGCTATAGGCTGTAGAGATCGGAAATCTCGATTTCATGGCGTCGGATGAAACGCGACTGGACGCACACAACATCGGCAGCGTGGGTCTGGTGGCGGACGAGATAAAGACGATCAGGTGATCCTTCGCGAACGTTGCGTCACCAGCATTCCGGTGCGATAATAGAAGCGGAGGTGAAAGATGATTCAGACGATAGAAGCAGTGATTGATGAGCAAGGTCAAATCCGTTCGCTCGCACCGGTTCATTTGCCAGCGGCGCGGCGCGCGCTTGTCACCATTCTCGAAGAAAATCCTCTTGTCAACATTTCCGAAACCGCACTGTTGAGCGAGCAAGCACTGGCCGAGGATTGGGAGAAACCGGAGGAGGACGCAGCGTGGTCACACCTTCAGTTGGCCTCGTAGTGTTAGTGCCATTCCCGTTCTCTGATTTGTCGCGAGCCAAGTTGCGCCCGGCTGTTATCTTAGCGGATGCTGGAAAGGACGACTGGATTCTGTGCCAGATCACCAGCAATCCGTATAGCGACCCGCGAGCGATTACGCTGACCGATGCCGGCTTTCAAGCAGGCTCTTTGCAGGTGACGAGTTAGCATCGGGTTTGTACAGTACCTTAACAACTGCATAACTGGAACTATGACCCCTCCGCCACGCGCATCCGCAGGAGACGACCATCGCGCCACCGCACCTGCGCCGCATTGAGACGACGGCACGTCTCTTGCATGGCACACTGATGCTCGGGGTAACGGTAAGGGTCGAGTGTCACCTCGATGTCATCCCGTCCCCACCGGACACGACCAGACTTGCGATAGATCAACTCGGTCGCGGTGTCCAACTCGAGGTGTTGCCAGTCGGGCGCGAAGTAATGTTGCCGCGCCCAGTCATGGAGGCTGGCGAGCAAAATCTGCAAGTCCAGCATGACTTGGTCTTTTTGCAGGTCGCGTTCTCGGCACAAGCTCTCGGTGTCAATCGCGTCCCGCGTCGCACACCGTTCAGCCCGCTCACGTTGTAGGGCATTGCGCTGAAGCCAGTGCTTCTGCGCCGCTTCCAACAGACGCAGGCGTTGTCGTTGAAAGCGGGTAGCCAAGACCTCCGATTGGCGATAGAGGTGTTGCAAGCGTTGTTCGCAGCGTCGGCTCGTCTGACCCTCGGCCTGCCGTTGCACTAACGCCGTGATCTGAGCCTCGATCTGCGTCCGCAGGTTCTGCTGTTCTTGGCGGTCGGTGTGTCGGAGCGTTTGCAGCTTGGCGTGCAAGTTGTGCAGGGCCTCTTGCTGCTCGGCGAGATGACGCTCCGTGACTTGCACTTTCTCTTGCGCGTCGTCCCAACGGCGTTGCTGAGTCCGGTTGGATACGTCGGTGTACTGGTAGCCGAAGTTGGCATTGAGGTCAGCGCCATTCACCAACTGGCGGATCACGCGCTCCTGGCCCATCCAGCGTTGACGAAAACGAGCCGGCACTGCGCCCGCCGAGAGATGCACAGGAATGCGTCCGGTGTAAATACGCGTCGCGTCGGTCTTCCCACATAGGCGCATCAAGACCAACCGGCGCGGGTCTTCGCGCGCCTTGCCAGCGCGCATACACGGCCTCATGCTCGGCGTCGTTCTCCACCGGCTCCCATTCGCCCAACACCTCGAACGCCGACAGCGTGTGACTGTCCTGGCGAGGCAGGACGCTGATATAGTCTCGTTGGGCGGCCTCATAGCGTAAAGCCGTCGGCAGACCGCTCCCCTCACTATCGAAAACATTGTAGGCAATAGGGCGTTTCAGCTTCGTGGCAAGTCCGCTTCCAAGTCCACTAGGACATGGCTGAGATGGGTGTCCATCGCATCATTCCAGCCCCCCAGCAAATGACCGTCCGGCCCGTTGAGGACGAGTTGCTTGGTGCCCGGCATCACGCGCTCCAGCATCGTGATGTGTCCAGAATGTGCGGGCGACTTGGTCCAGTGGGGCTTGGTATGCCAATCCGTGAAGATAAACAGCGGAGACTGGCCTGGATACCAGGCCTGGCTGTAGCGATCGGCCAAGGCGTCCGCCAGGGGATAGCCCACCTGCAACTGGGTCAATTCGCCCAGAAAGTGCTCCAGCGTCAGGTATTTGTAGGTGAAGCCATGCAGAACCTTCAGCCCCTGACCCTGATAGTAATACAAGTCGCGCGGGCGACACAAACCGAGCAGGGGCAGGTAGAGCAGGTGATCCAACTTGTGCCAGATCGTCTCCGCTTCACTGTGGATCACGCGCGGGGCGGCTTCAGGCTGCGCGACGGCGTGTGGAGCCTTGGCGCTTGTCAAGCACGCCTCGACGGTCTCGACCACGCCGAGGGCTTGCTTGGCCGCCTCGAGGGAAAAAAAGCCCAGCCTGATCCGATGAAGGTTCAGGGGGCGCGGTCGGGGTGGCGGCGTCCGAAGCGTCGGCGGGGGCCTTGTAGGGCCGACCCGGCGCTCGAGTCAACTCGACTTTGCGGAGCAAGTAATTGACGTGCCCCGCGCTCAGGCGGACCCCGAATTGCGCCGCGACGGCTTCCGCCAACTGCCCCGCCGTCAACGTTGGGTCTTCGCGCTTGCGCTGGTACATCCATTCGCGCAGCGCCGAATGGGCCGTCTGGGGGTGACCGTACCGACCATCCAGCAGCGACTCCCAGGTCTGCCCACTCGCTTCGTACTTGGCGCGCAGGAGCGGCACCTCCGCGGCTTT
>CAYGWJ010000178.1:0-3850 GCA_964353405.1 uncultured Anaerolineae bacterium | reverse complement strand
GGCGACTGGATGGCGCGAACGTTCTTTACCGGCGGCTTGATGCCGTCAGATGACTTGTTGTTGCACTTTCAGCGCGACTTGGTCTTGAGCAACCACTGGCGGATCAGCGGCCTGCACTATGCCCGAACTCTCTGCGCATGGCTGGCCAAGCTCGACCATCATAAAACTGAGGTACGCCAAGTCTTGGCCGGTGTGTACGGCGCTGACAAGGAGACGCTGTGGCTGGTCAACTGGCGTTTGTTTTTCATGGCCTGCGAAGAGACCTGGAAGCTGCGCCAGGGAAGCGAGTACCTGGTGTCGCACTATTTGTTCGACAAACGCTAGGCAGCCTATTCGGTCGTTCCAAGATTTCTAGTTTTGTCAGGCGGGGAGATCGTGAACAAGCTCAAGTGGGTTCTTGGTGTCTTGGCAATCGTGCTGGTCGTGAGCGCGGGCGGTTTTGTTGTCTGGGCAAGTGATGCATCTCAGCCGATGCCGGAAGCATTGGCCGCGCTGCAATCCGACGCAGAGGTCAAGGTTGCAGCGGGCCAGTGGATTGTCTTTCGACCTGCCATCACTCTGCCGACGACGGGATTGATTTTTTACCCTGGCGGTAAGGTGGATGCCCGTGCGTATGCGCCGGCTGCCCGCGCGATTGCGGCACAAGGGAATCTCGTCGTCATCACGCCGATGCCGCTGAACCTCGCCGTCTTTGGCATTGACAAGGCCTCGGACGTGATCAAGGCTTTTCCTTCGATCAAGCGCTGGGCCATTGGCGGGCACTCGCTCGGCGGCAGCATGGCGGCTAGTTTTGCAAACAAGCATCCGGACAAGATACAGGGTCTTGTGTTCTGGGCGTCTTTTCCCGCCGACTCGGACAATTTGTCAGAGCGCAACATTGCGGTCACTTCCATCTATGGAACGCAAGACGGACTGGCGACCGGCCCCAAGATTGACCATTCGCGCAATTTGCTTCCATCGAACACCAAGTGGGTTGCGATTGAGGGCGGCAATCACGCGCAATTTGGCTGGTATGGTTTGCAGTCTGGCGACAGGCCAGCGATGGTCAGCCGGCAGGTTCAACAGGAACAAATCATACATGCGACACTGGAACTCTTGCAGCAATTAGATGCAAGGTAAGCCAAAGCGGGTTGATCGGTTTAGATGAGGGGTGGTTCTTGTCCATTAAATCTCCGTACCGCATTCTTACCGAAATCTAGCCTTGAGCGTTTTGAGACCATGGTGAGAGTCTCTTTTGTTGATTTTGTAACAGATCTGTCATGTGCAATCAGTGATCTTTATGTTATAATTCTACGATAACTGTTCTCAGACGTGATAGAATCGCTCTCCCTGTACAACACGAGGCTTGTCAATGGACACCCGCTACGTATTTGAACTGGTCGACCCTCATCTGCCCAAGACCATCGGCAATAAAGCCAAAAATCTAAGATTCCTGATGGAAAAAGGCTTCCCGGTGCCTGTTGCGTACGTGTGCACCTGGAATGCCTACCTGCGTTACCTTGCGGACGATGTCGAGCTGATCGAGCAGGTCCGGTCGGAGTTGGTCGCCACGATCAAACCCGACCGGCGATATGCCGTGCGTTCCTCGGCCAACATCGAGGATCGGCTTGACTACTCTTTTGCGGGTCAGTTCAAAAGTGCACTCGACGTGTGCGGCGCGGATGGAGTTCTGCAAGCCATGTGGTCTATCTGGACCTTGGCTAGTTCTCCTGGTGTGAAAACCTATTTGCGCAAGATCGGCTTCGAGGCGGATGGCCTCAAGATGGCCGTTGTGGTTCAGGAAATGGTCACGCCAGTCACCTCTGGTGTTGCGTTTAGCAAGAATCCAATCACCGGCATGGACGAGGTCATCGTGGAGGCTGTTCAGGGCAGCGGTGTGGCTTTGATGCAGGAAGGTGCTACTCCGCAACGGTGGATCAACAAGTGGGGAGAATGGCTCGCCAGCCCGGAACACGAGTGTCTTGATCGCGCCGTCGTCCGCGAGATCGTCGCCAAGACCAAAGCCATCGCCAAAGCCTATGGCGCAGCCGTTGACCTTGAGTGGGTGTATGATGGACATGACGTTTACTGGGTTCAGGTGCGCGAGATCACGACGATCAAAAACCTGAATCTCTACTCGCATCGCATCCCGCGCGAGATGCTGCCCGGCATGATCAGGCCGCTCATATGGTCAATCAATATTCCGCTCGTGGGCGGCGTGTGGAAACAACTCTTGACCGAGTTGATCGGCCCGAACGACCTCGACCCGCACCGGCTCATCAAACAATTTTACTATCGCGCCTATTTCAACATGGGCACGCTGGGCGAGGTCTTTGAATCGCTGGGGTTCCCGCGCGAGGCGCTGGAAATCATGATGGGCGTGGGCACCACCGGCTCCGAACGGCCGTCGTTCAAGCCGTCGGGCCAGACGTTTCGTCACACGCCGCGCATGGTGCGCTTTGCCGCCGACAAGCTGACGTTTGGCCGCAGGATCGAGGCTTTTGTTCCGGTGATGCGCGAGCGCTACCGGGCGTTTCGCTTCGAGCAGGCCGGCGACTTGAGCGAGCGTGAGTTGCTGGCCGAGATTGACAAACTCTATACGCTCACTCAGCAGACCGCCTATTTCAACATCGTCGGCCCGCTGTTGATGTTCATGCACAACGCAATGTTCAAGGGCCAGTTGCGCAAGCTGGAGGTGGACTTTGCCAGCTTTGATCTGACGCACGGCATGGACGAGTTGCACGAGTACGATCCGAATGTTCATCTTCATCGCCTGAGCCAGCGCTATGTTGCTGGGGATGCTTTGCTCAAGGAGCGCCTCGCCGGCATGAGTTACGAGCAGTTCCGCCAGTTGCCGGGCCTGGCTGAGTTTCAGCGCGAGGTCGCCCAATTCATCGAGCAATTTGGCCACTTGAGCGACAGCGGCAACGACTTTTCGTCCGTGCCCTGGCGCGAGAACCCGGATGGGGTGCTGCAGATGCTGGTCAGCGCGGCGAGCGCCCCGGCGCCCGTCCACGCGCCGAGCAAGACCACGTTTGAAGAGCTGCGCCTGCCCGCGCCTCGGCGTTGGATGCTGGGGATGATCTATCGCGGCGCGCGCCAGTACCGCTTGTATCGGGAGGCGATCAGCTCGCTGTATACATTCGGCTACGGCCTCTTTCGCCCGTACTTTATGGCGCTGGGTGAGCATCTCGTGCGTCGCGGCATTTTGGCTGCCCGCGATGACATTCTCTTTCTGGATTTTGCCGAGGTGCGCGCGGCAGTCGAAGATCAGTCGGCGGGCGGCGACTATGCCCACAAGGTCGCGGAACGCCGGCGCGAGATGGACGAGTACCGCAACGCCACCATTCCCGAAACTATCTATGGCGATCAGCCCCCGCCGCTGACGGATCACACGGGCGACCGGCTCACGGGCATCGCCACCTCGCGCGGCTATTACACGGGGCCGGCCAGAGTTGTTCATGGAATGGGTGATTTCAATAAAGTGCAAGCGGGTGATGTGCTGGTGATTCCTTTTTCCGACGTGGGCTGGACGCCGCTGTTCACCAAAGCCGGTGCGGTGATTGCCGAGTCAGGCGGGATTCTGTCGCACAGTTCCATCGTCGCGCGCGAGTACAACATTCCGGCGGTGGTGTCGGTCAATGGCGCGTGCCGACTGGCTGATAACACGCGAGTGAGCGTGGATGGTTACAAGGGTGAGGTGCTTGTTCACGACTCGCCGGTGCAATAGCTAGTTTCTGTCTGGAAAGTCCATGTTTAGGCCGCCAGTGCTGCCGGTCGCCGTCGGCGCGGCTTGAGGATGAATCGAGCGATATTCACCAGATTATTGACGATGCAGCCCCAGCCGACCCACTTTTCAAAACCGGCCTCG
>CAYGWJ010000177.1:0-5455 GCA_964353405.1 uncultured Anaerolineae bacterium | reverse complement strand
GTTTCCTATCGAGTGTACGGGATGACCACTGTGGTGGTGGCGGATTCGATGATGAAAAGCCTTGATTATGTAGCCTGTGAAATACGCCGTTATGTTCACTCGCGCGAAGCGACCCGTACATGCAACTGGAATCCGCTCTAGGCCGGCGAGACTGGCCGGGGTTTGGTCACTTGCTGCACGTCACGATTCGCCCGCGCTGATCGGCGTGGTACTCGACCTGCTGACCGCCGGCCGCAAGCATAATCGTGTAGCCCTGCACGATGACCTGGGCATAGAACATGCCCGGCTGCGGACAGCCCAGGCTGGTGTCCGACCAGTCAACGGCGCTGACCGAGACGACCTGCACCGCCTCGGACGCCATCTTGAGCTTGGCCGCCAGATCGTTGATGGCCGCGCGCACAGAGGCCTCAGCCTCAGATGGTAGCGGCGCACTTGAGGATGGGCGCTCACCTGCAGGCGGCGTCGGCAGAGGCGATTGGCCTGGTGTCGGCAGAGGCGATTGGCCTGGCGTTGGCAATGGTGAGCGCGTAGAGTCGGGCTGTGGAGCGAGCGGAGTCAATTGAAGCTCTGTCGAGAGGCTGCAAGCGGCCAGCAGCATCACCGCCAACAGCACAACAGATACTCGAACAATGTGAAGCATGATGATCCCCCTTCAAATCAGCTAGTCATGAGACGCCCATCGCCCGGCGCGGGTTCCCGTGGACATCCGCGACCGGCAAGACTACTATACCATAAAATGACGGGGATTTGACATTTGTCGGGGGTTAAAGTATGCTTCAGGGTATATCAGCCTAACGCCGCCTGAGGAGGACAGCATGTCTGAGGAAAACGATCTGCCGGATTGGCTCAAGCAAATGCGCGATCAGCAGTTGGGGGCGACCGAAGGCCCGCCCCCCGAACCGGGCGCGTTCGGACAGCCCGAGCCGCCGGTCGCCCCTCCGCCCGAAGAGCCAGCGCCACCCACTGACGAGAGGGGCGAACTCAGCGGGCTGGAAGCGCTGCGTGAAAAGGCCAGCGCCGAGCCGCTGGTCGAAGACAAGCCCCGGCGCGAGATACCCGTCATCAGCCAGCTCAATCCGTTTCAGCGCTTTGTTCTGGCGCTGATGCTGTTCCTCAACATCAGCGTGCTGGGCTGTTTGTTCTTGATGGTCTTGGGCAAAATCTCGCTCGTCCGGTAGAAGCAGACAGGTCGGGGCAACCGTTTGAAGGTTGCCCCATTTTTGTTTACGCCCGTTGAGCCGCCGGCGAAGGCACGCGGCCGGTCCACCATAACAAAATCACCACGACCGCCAGGTAACCCATGTAACTAATGAATTCAGCCAGCGACGGGCTGCTCCGATAGCCCAGCAACGACCCGGCCACCTGACCCAGCGCCGATTGATCGTAGAGTGCCGAGGTGGTGTTCCAGACAGGGTCCATCAGCGCAGGCAGCCAGCCAATCTCGACAAACTCGTGGACGCCGCGCGCCACCAATCCCGCTGCAAAGACCAGCAAGATCAGGCCCGTCATCTGAAAGAAGCGCCGCACGTCCAAACGCGCCGCCGAAGCGAACAGCGCATACCCGGCCGCAGAGGCCAGCGCCACTCCAAGCAGGCCGCCGATCCAGGTCCATTGCGCCGAACCGGCGACCGTGGCCGCCGTCATAAAAAGCGCCAGCTCAATGCCTTCCCGCAGCACTGCCACAAACGCCACCAGGAACAGCCCGCGGCCTCGTTCGCTCACAATCGCCCGACTGACCTGATCCTCCAGATCCCTGCTTGCCGAGCGTCCCTGCCGCTGCATCCAAAAGATCATCCACGTGAGCACGACCGCCGCCAGCAGCAGGGTGACGCCTTCGTACAACGCTTCCGAGAAACCCTCCAATTCCGCGCCCGCGGTCGTCAAGCCAACGGCAACAGCCAGGCTGAGCAGAGCTGCGCTGCCTGCGCCGAGCCAGACCACGCGCGCCCGGTCGGCATAGCCCAACTTTTTGAGACTTGCCAGCAGCAGCCCGATGATGAGCGCAGCCTCCAGACCCTCGCGGAGCGCCAACAACAGACCTGGCAGCATGTTTGCCTCCTCGCCTTTTATTGAGAATTATATTCAATTATTGCCACGAGTATACCATGCGGAAGGTGCACCGTCAAAAACGGTTCTTGTGTCAGTGGCGCAAAATGTGGTATCATCGTTCTTCAAACATGTCGGCATCGAGGGCGACAAAATCGGCGGGCTGCCGTTCACGCCCGGCGTGACCGGCTCGCCTATCCTGGCCGGACTGCCGGGCTACCTGGAGTGCCAGGTGGTCGAGTGCGTGGATCGCGGCGACCACCCGCTGTTCGTCGCCGAGGTGGTCGAGGCGGGAGTGCAGAACAGCCTGCTGCCGCTCGCTTTGCGGGATGCAGGTTGGAGCTATGGAGGTTAGCCAGGCTTTAGCACACGGACGATGCAGGGTTGGTTCATCTGACACTAGACTCTAGAAGGAGGCTACACGATGCAAGACTATGAAAAATTAGGTGTGTTCTATTTGGGGCGCGAGTACGACCTGACCGCGCAAAAGCCAGCCGAGAACCTGGTGCTGTATGACGCCAAGGACTTGGTCACGCACGCCGTGTGCGTCGGAATGACGGGCAGCGGCAAGACCGGCTTGTGCCTGGCGCTGTTGGAAGAGGCGGCCATTGATAGTATTCCTGCCATCCTGATTGATCCCAAAGGCGACCTCTCGAACCTGCTATTGACGTTCCCGCAGATGCGCGGCGAGGATTTTGCGCCATGGATCAACCCGGAAGATGCTGCTAAAAAGGGCCTCTCGCCGCAAGAATATGCCAACAAACAAGCCGAGCTGTGGAAAAAGGGATTGGCCGATTGGGGACAGACGCCGGAGCGAATTCAGCGCTTTCGCGACGCGGTTGACCTGGCCATTTATACGCCGGGCAGCAACGCCGGCCTCCCGGTCTCGATCCTCAAATCGTTCGCGGCGCCGGAACCGGCGGTGCTTGAAGACGGCGAGCTGCTGCGCGAGCGCATCAATACCACCGTGACCAGCTTGCTGGGCCTGCTCGGCATCGAAGCCGATCCGATACAGAGCCGCGAGCACATATTAATCTCCAACCTCCTCGATCACGCGTGGAAGCAAGGGCAGGACGTTGACCTGGCCGGGCTCATCCAGTTGATTCAACAGCCGCCGATGACCAAGATCGGCGTGCTCGACCTCGAATCGTTCTATCCCTCCAAAGACCGCTTTGGCCTTGTGATGGCGCTCAACAACATGCTGGCTGCGCCCGGTTTTAGCTCGTGGATGGAAGGCGAGCCGCTCGACGTCGGGCGCCTGTTGTATTCGGCGTCCGGCAAGCCGCGCCTGGCGATTGTGTCCATCGCGCACTTGAGCGACGCCGAGCGCATGTTCTGGGTATCACTGCTGCTCAATCAAGTGTTAGGCTGGATGCGCCAGCAATCGGGCACCACCAGCTTGCGTGCGATCCTCTACATGGATGAAATCTTTGGCTACTTTCCGCCCACGGCCAACCCGCCCTCCAAGCAACCCCTGCTCACGTTGCTCAAGCAGGCGCGGGCGTTCGGCCTGGGCGTGGTGCTGGCCACACAGAACCCGGTGGATCTCGACTACAAGGGTTTGTCGAATGCAGGCACGTGGTTCATCGGCCGCCTGCAGACCGACCGCGACAAGCAGCGCGTGCTCGACGGGCTGGAAGGCGCGGCGGTGTCAGCCAGCAGTACGTTCAATCGGCAAAAGATGGAACAAATTTTGGCCGGGCTGGGCAATCGCGTCTTTTTGATGAACAACACACACGAAGACGCCCCGGTTGTCTTTCAGACGCGCTGGGCGCTCTCGTACCTGCGCGGGCCGCTCACGCGTAACCAGATCAAGCTACTGATGGATCCGCTCAAAGTGGCGCAGCCCGCGGCGACTCTGGCTGCCCCGGCTGCGTCCACGGTCAAGTCTGCCCCGGCTGCGCCTGCGGGGCAACGCCCCACAGTCGCGCCTGAGGTTCCCCAGTTCTTTCTGCCGACGCGCGGCAGTGTACCGAGCGGCAGCACGGCGTTGTATCGCCCCAACATCTACGGCGCAGCGAAAGTGAATTTTGCAGACGCCAAGACCAGGATTGACGTTACGCAAGACGTCGCCTTTGTGACACCCGTGACCGATGAGGCCATCCCGGTCGCGTGGGAGAATGCCAAGCCAATTGACGTGCCTGCCTCTGATCTGGAAAAGTCGCCCGCCGGGGGCGCGCAGTTTGCCGATTTACCGGCTGCGGCGGGCAGGGCCAAGAGCTATGCGACATGGCAAAAAGACCTGGTCACGTGGCTGTACGGCACTCAAAAGATCGAGTTGTATACTAGTCCCAGCACCAAAGCGATTTCCAATCCAGGCGAACCCGAACGCGACTTTCGCATCCGTTTGCAGCACACGGCACGCGAGGGGCGCGATGAGCTGGTGGACAAGCTGCGGAAGCAATACGCGCCCAAGGTAGCCGCGCTGCAAGAGCGCATTCGCCGGGCGCAAGAAGCTGTCGCGCGCGAAAAGGCGCAAGCGGATCAAGCCAAAATGCAGACAGCCATCTCGTTCGGCACGACGCTGTTAGGCGCCTTTATGGGACGCAAGGCGGTCAGTGCTTCGTTGGGCCGTGCGACGACCGCTGCCCGTGGCGTGAGTCGCTCGATGAAAGAGAGCCAGGATATCGGCCGCGCCGCAGACAACGTCGAGGCCCTGCAGCAGCAACTGGCCGAGCTCAACGCCGAACTTGAAGCACAGGTCGCCGAGCTGCAGTCAAGCGCCGATCCGCTGAAAGAGGAACTGGAGACGATCACCGTCAAGCCGAAAAAGACCAACATCAACGTGCAGTTGTGTGCGCTGGTATGGGCGCCTTTTTGGCGCGACGCGCAAGGCACACAGACCTCAGCGTGGGAGTGAGATCCCGGGTTGACGATGCTTGAACCGCAAAGGGCGAAAAGGACGAGTGTTCTTTTCGCCCCGGTGCACTCGCGTTTTTCAGGAGATGCGCATGACACCCGCCTTTACGAATCGCCGCTACCTGGACGCAGTTGCCCATCACGTCGTCGTGTACGACGGCGCGATGGGCACCAACATCCAAAAGATCAATCCTGCCGCCGCCGATTTTGGCGGCGAAAAACTCTGGGGCTGCAACGACTATCTCGTCATCAGCAAGCCGCAGGTGATCGAGGACATTCACGCTTCGTTCCTGGCCGTGGGCTGCGAGGTTGTCGAGACGTGCACGTTCCGCTCCAACCGCATCACCCTGCGCGAGTATGGTCTGCAGGAGCGCGTCATCGAAATCAATCGAGCGGCGGCGCAATTAGCGCGGAGCGTGTGCGATCGGTTCGCGCGCGAGACCGGCGCGGCGCGGTTTGTCGCCGGTTCGATGGGGCCGACGGGGAGGCTGCCCTCGTCATCCGATCCGGCGCTCTCGAACATCACGTTCCAGGAATTGGCCGACGTGTT
>CAYGWJ010000176.1:0-18145 GCA_964353405.1 uncultured Anaerolineae bacterium | reverse complement strand
TGAACGTTCCATAGCCTGGCAGTGCGAATCGGGATTGGATTAACCTGCCGTTTTAATGTTGTAGCATGGGTGAGACTTGATGCCTGGTAAAATGTCATTTGGTCACTGGTTGTTTGCTGCTGCGTTAGCGGTTCTGATCCTGACTGCCAGCTGCGGTCGGCCCACGCCCGAAGTAACTCGGATTCCGCCGACTGCGACACCCTCCCCATCGTCGTCTCCCACGCCGACGGCCACTCTCACTCCCTCGCCTACTGCTACTCCAACGCCCACGCCAACAGCGCCGCCAGCCGCCGTCTCAGGTGACCTGCGAACAGCCCGCCTGAGTGTGCCCGTGCCCCAACGCGGCGCGCCCTGCGGCATGGTGGACTTGCTCGACTTTCCGCTCGATCCTCCCGGCGCGGAACGCGCGCGGGGAGGAACCGACTTTGGAACGTTCCGGGCGCGCTATCGAGGCAACCACGCTGGCGAAGATTGGGGCTGGGGTGTCCGGTCTGCCAGCGCGGGCACGCCGGTATTTAGCATTGGGCACGGTCAGGTGATGTATGCGCAGCCGTATGGGTGGGGCGGCGATGGTGGCACCGTCGTCGTGCGCCATATATTCTCGGATGGCGGCGTTGGGTACAACGGCACTATCCTCTCGTTCTACGGACATCTCGATCCACCTAGCGTCAGTCTGCGCGCCGGTGATTGTGTAACGCGCGGTGATCCAATCGGCCAGATCGGCCGGCCGCCTTTTCCTACTCACTTGCACTTTGAGATTCGCTCGCACATGCCCGATATGCCCGGACCCGGTTACTGGTCGGTTGACCCCAGCCTGGCCGGTTGGCAGCCGCCGTCCGTCTACATCTGGAACAACCGGGTCGCCGGGCTGCCTGGCGTGCAGTGGCTGCAGCCCTTTGCCGCTCGCTCCAGAAAAGGCGTGGGGCTGTTGAATCACGACACGTTCGTCGCCATGGACAATAAGCAATTGTTCGGCATCAACGTCTCGAATGGCAGTGTGCGCTGGAGCCTGCCGATCTCGGAGACGGTGAGTGCCGCTGCGATTGACGCAGAACGCGCCGTCGTCTACACAAGCGACCTGCAGGGCCGCGTCCAGGCCCTGGGTCTGCCTCACCTTACCTCACTCGCACCCAAACCCGCGTCCGCGCTGCTGTGGGAGATACAACTCGACGCGGCCGGTCTGCCGACGCTGATACCGCTGCCGGGCGGCGGCGTGGTGCTGTACACGTCACGGCAATTGTTTGGCATTTCGGCCAACGGCGAGCTGTTGTGGAAACAGGATGCGGTGGATTACCCAATCAACTGGACAGTTGCGCAGGATCGTTTGATCTTTACCTCGTCCGGCGCAGATGCTTCGGTCTGGGTGGTCAATCAGGCCAAGCCCCCGGTGCAGGCCGCACGCATAGAAGGGCGACTGGTCGCCAGCGGCGATCAGCTCTTTGTCTACAACCCCACCGGCCTCTACCGCCTCAGCCCCGACCTGCGTTCGGTCCCTCTGCTCTATCCGCTGCCCAGGGCCTATACGGATTTGGATGATGCCGTTGCACTGCCCGATGGCGGATTGCTCCTGGCGCACGTGGACCCGGCCGATGCGCGCCTGATCGCGCTGGATGCCGATGGCACACTGCGCTGGCAGCGCTCGTATGTGCCAGCCATGCGATCGCAGTCAGTCGCCCAGGCCAGGCCGCGCCTGGCGGCGACCGGCAGCCGCGTATACCTCTTGTTGCAGAACAACCTTTCCACCTCCAGCATCACCGACATTTTTTCGGTCGGCCTGGACGATGGAGCACTCACGCGGATTTTCACCGGCGGCACTCGCAATCTTGCGCAAGAGGATACCTGGGTACTGGCGGTTGATGGAGACCTCGTCCTGGTCAATTACGGCGGAGGCAACGTGGTTGCACTCAATGTCCGGTCGGCGCTCAAGGCTGTGCAACCGATTGACCGGCGAGAGTAGACACTTGTGGCAGACCCGAACGCGCTGAATCCTTTTGCACTGCCTGATGCCAAGGTCCAGCCGAACATCCTGGCGATGGTAGCTTTCGGTGCCTGGTAGCTGGAGGCTGGGCGAAGCGTAAACTGGACAAGATCTCGGGATGTGTTGATAGCAATCGGGAGAGTGTGATGATAAAGAATGTCAGAACAGGACGTTGGGTAATTGTGATGCTGGTTTTGGCGGCCTTGCTGTCAGCTTGCGGCGGTCAGCCGCAACCAGCACGGGTGGCAGCAAGTGTGTTCATACCTGAACCAACGGCAATGGATGTGCCCATCCTGGCGCTGCCCACACCGACCCATACGCCTGCCGCGGCCGCTACGGCGGCCGCTACTGCGACAAGCACGCCGACGCCTGTGCCGCTGAATCCCTTGTCCATCGAAGCGATCCTCAAGAGAGATTATTCGGGCAGCGACATTGTCATCGAGCAAACGCTCGCACCGGGGGCCAATTACAGCCAATACATCGCATCTTACAAATCTGAGGGGCTAAAGATTTATGCTCTGTTGACTGTCCCAATGGGGCCAAAACCCAAGACGGGTTGGCCCGTGATCATTTTCAATCACGGTTTCATCCCCCCGGCCCAGTATCGAACGACAGAGAGGTACGTGGCGTATGTGGAGGCCCTGGCGCGCAATGGCTATATCGTCTTCAAGTCAGACTATCGCGGACATGCAAGTTCAGAAGGTCGGGCGACGGGCGGAGAAGCGTCTCCGGATTACACGATTGATGTGCTAAATGCGGTGTCGTCCATGCAGCGCTATCAAGACGCCGACCCGAATCGCATCGGGATGTGGGGTCACTCGATGGGGGGTATGGCTACATTGCGCGCGATGGTCGTGAGCAAAGACATCAAGGCCGGTGTGATTTGGGCCGGCGTCGTCGCGTCGTATCCCGATCTGTTGAGCCAGTGGCGCCACCCATCTTCCGGCGGATCTCGACGTTGGCGCGACGATTTGATTCTGCAATACGGCACGCCGGAGCAGAACCCGCAGTTCTGGGCTTCTATCTCACCCAATTCGTACCTGGGCGATTTGTCCGGCCCGATCCAGCTTCATCACAGCACAGGCGACAGCGAAGTGCCCTTTGAGTTTTCCGAGACCTTGAACCAGCAGGTCAGAGCGGCCGGCAAGACGGCCGAGTTTTTCAGTTATCCAGGCGACGATCACAACATTGCCAACAGCTTTGGGCTTGCGATGCAACGCTCGATCCAGTTCTTTGACAAGTATGTGAAACAGATCAATCTCCCTCAAGACCAGGTGGATAGAGGTTGAGTGGATCAGCATCAGCGCAGACGCAACACCAGAACGTTGTGGGGGATGGTCTTGATCGCGATCGCTTACGCCGGTTTGCTGCATTACCTGCACACACTGACCGGCATACCCGTGCTGGATGGCAGCCTGGGTGTGACCCTTGGCTTGTACATCTGCTCGCATCCAGCTGCCAATGCAGTGGATATGCTATTCTTCGAGTGTTACAATCTGCGCCAAATTTCATCAGAGTGGTCTGGAGTCGGATGGCTGGCGCTGAACGCCCTCGTTCTGCTGGCAGGGTGGATGGTTACTTTTATCGGACTGACACGGCTGGTTGACAGAGCCACTTGATGGATTTGTATGTCCTCTTCACCTGATTGCCGCTCGGCACTTCGGACAATATTAGGTCTGTTTCTGATCGCCTTGAGCGCCGCACTGTTAGCTCTGGTGTCGAGTGTGCTATTGTCGCCTGCCAAGGCCGAGCCGGTTCCCGCGACAGCCACACCAACGTCTGCCCCCACGAGCCGGGCGACGTCGGGCCGTCAGACGCCGGTCGCCACACCGGGCGTCGAGCCGGCGCGTTGCCAGGAGACCATAGGGCAAGTGGCGGATAAGACATATTTCAGCGATGTCAGTGAGACCGAACAAACCTATATCGTTTACGTGCCGCCGTGCTATGACGTCACCACCACACGATATCCGGCGATCTATCTTATCCATGGCGCCGGCGTCGGCGATACGCACTGGGAGAGTATGGGCTTGTTTAAGGTGATGGACGAGGGGATACAAGCTGGCAAGCTTGCGCCAGCCATTATTGTGCTGCCGAGCGGCGATGCGGGACTCTTTATGAACACGAGTGGCGGTCCAGGCTCCTACGAAGCGCAAATTGTGGACGAGTTGGTGCCGACGGTTGACCATCTTTTCCGAACCGACCCTCGCCCAGAGATGCGCGCCATCGGCGGGATCAGCCGGGGCGGGGTATGGTCACTCGAGATTGGGTTCCGTCACCCGGAATTGTTCAACATCGTCGGCGGACACAGCCCGTGCCTCAATCTCAACGGGGCGCACCCGGAATTCGATCCGCTCAAGATGACAGATGAACCGACCCTCAAGACGCAGCGCGTTTTTCTGGATGCAGGCGCTAGGGACGATTGCAAGATTGGCGCGGATGAGCAGCACCTGGCGCTCGAAAACTCGGGGGTGGCACACATCTACAAGATTTGGCCTGGCGGACATGAAAATGCGTTGTGGGAGGCGCACCTTGGCGACTATCTCGATTTCTACACGCAGACCTGGCCCAAGCAGCAATAGAGATGTGACCATTGACTTGACTGCACCGACACAGCCGGGTGATTACTGCGGGGAATTGTACCCGAAAATCTATGGAACGTTCCTCTAGGAGAGTGATGAAAAACCCCCTCTTTCGCCGCAGAGAACGCAAAGAGCGCAGAGAAAACCTAATAAAACTCGGCGTCCTCAGCGACCTCGGCGGTAAAAAGATGGCTTTTTCAGCAGTCTCCTAGAGGCATTTCTGACTGATTGTGTTACAATAAATCCTTCAAGGCTCTGCTGCAAAATGGGAATGAGTGGAGAAGCCTCGGTTCGCCAGGCGGGATATTTGTCTCTACCAAGAACCTTTTGTCAGCCTAGTCTTATAAATTCAATTGAAAGGTCAAGACCATGAGACAAACTCGCCTATCTGTCCTAGTGTTGTTTGCTGTAATGCTGGCTGCCTGCGGGCAGCCAGTCGCGCCGGCTCCATCTCCCACTCCAATTCCCCCCACGGCCACAGTCGCTCCGACTGTGGCTGCGACACAGCCAGCGGCAAATGCCACCGCGCCGGGCGGCGTTGACGTGGCCATGAGACTGGTCAAGATTCCTGACCAGACCAATGTCGCCGTGGTTGACGGCGAAGCGATCTCGACCGCGGCCTACCGGCAGGAACTGAGCCGTGCTTTGTATATGGTCACCGGCCAGTATCAAGTTGATTGGAACGACCCACAGAACCAGGCGCCCCTGCCTGGGTTGCAGGAACAGGTGCTGGATCAGGCGATTCAGCGCGTCGTGCTGCGCCATCTGGCCGTCAAGGAAGGTGTGAGTATTGACTCCCAACGTGTCGAGACCGAGACTGTTGCACTGCAGGCCCAGGTTCAACAGAGCGGGCAGTTTGCCGACTGGGCAACTTTTCTCAAGGAGAATGGCTTGACCGAAGAGTCTATTCGATCCCTGATGGCCGATAACTTGCTGTTTGAAGCTATGAGTAAGCGCCACGCCGGCCCCACCAGTGTGGAACAAGTACACGCCAGCCACATTCTGGTGGCGACCAAGGAGACAGGCCAGGAGGCGCTGGACAAGCTGGCCAAGGGTGAGGCCTTTGCCGACCTGGCGGCCCAATATTCCACTGACACCGGGAGCAAAGACAAGGGGGGCGACCTGGGTTGGTTCCCGCGTGGCGCCATGGTGCCGGAATTCGATCAAGCCGCCTTTGCCCTGGAGCCGGGTAAAGTCAGCCAGCTGGTGCAGACCGAGTTTGGTTATCATATCATCTTGGTGCAAGAGAAGGCGGTGCGTGAGCTGGAGCCGGCTGTCTACGATCAGATGCAGCAAAAGCAATTCCAGGCCTGGATCGGGGAGCAGCAAGCCAAGATGAACATCGAACGGCTGTATACGTTTGCGGCAAAATAGTCACCCAGCCCGAATCCACGTTCTACCAGCGTGCGTTGGGCGCGCAAGCCATAGACCTGGCTTCGTTCCATACAGCCAAAGGTACTCGCTGCATTGACTGTCACTCGGGCGCCGGGCTGACCGGGCGCATCCAGGCCGAACTGCTTGGCGCCCACAACACTTTAGCGCTGTATACCCATACCGCCATCCAACCGGCGAAACAGACAGTACCTATAAGCGACGATAACTGCCAAGTGCCACCAACAGGTAACCGCCGGGAGATCGAGGAACAATCACTTTCACGGTTTCCTGGCAGAGTGGCAGGCCGTAGACCCGAATGCTGGTAGCTGCGTAAGCTGTCACGGCGGGCATTCGACAGATGGCAACGCCCAGAACAGGTTCCAAAACCAGGCGCTTGTCAGAACCGTGTGTGACGCCTGTCACCGTGTTACGCGAGGAGGCGATTAAGAACATATCCGAAAACCTCCAGAGTGCGGACTTTCCGCGTGGGGAAAGGCAGGCTGAAGCCTGCACTCCAGTTTTCGGATAGGCTCTAAGGCTGGAACCTGCGTGGTGACAAGTCTAATTCAGACGTAATGCTATTCTCACCTGTCCTTAAACTTACGCTGTCAGAATAGTAGAGTTAGCCTCTCCAATGCCAAGAAAAAGCGATGATGTGCAGCAAGTGAAATAGGGTACAGCGCCGGAGGGCGCGTTGGATTGATGCGTAACCATCCAGGTGATCCCTTTGCTTGGCGATAGACGGCCAGCGGCCGCCCATCGGATCGTTTGAGGAGTGCGGATATGAGTATCAAAGTGGATTGGCAGATTATAAAAGACGACGAGATATGGGTACAGCAATCGCCGCCGGAGGAAAAACCAAAGCGGCGGGCGCCTCGGCGACTGATACTCGCGTTGGCGCTGATTCCCATCGTGGCCGTGGGCGCCTTGGCGGGCTATGTGGCGTGGACGTATCACCAACAACTCGGCCAGGTCACGGCGCCCGTGCAACAGGTAGCCCGCGCCGAATTGCAGGCAGTGGCCGCCGATGACCAGGTCGCCTTTATGGCCTTACAGGACCCGGGCGATCAGGCCTGGCGCACCCTGCAAGAACGAACGTTTGGACGATTAGAGCGCGTGGGCCTGCCCGAGTATGGCTGGCTGGCGATGGGTGTGCCACCCCAAATCGGTCGCGTGTCGTTAGAGCCGGGCGGCGCTCTCGTGCAAGTGACCTATCAGTTCAGCGTGACACAGCCAATGCCCGGCGAGCCGACAACCGTCACGTTGCAGATTCCGGCTTTCTATAAAGCCACGGCCTCCGGCTGGGTGCACGCCATGCCGACGGCGGACCTTTGGGGGCCAGAGCGCACGCAGACTGGTCAGCACGTGCTCGTGCTCTATCATCAGCTCGATGCGGGCATCGTCGAGCCAATGATTCCACACCTGGATGACGTGTCCGCGCGGCTGTGCGCTTCACTGCCCTGCCCGTCGCAGGTATCGGTTGTCTTTGATAACTCGGTCAGTCTGCGCCGGGGTTTCTTTAGCGGAAACGGCTTGACGAATTCAAATCGTTCGCGTCAAGATTTCTTTAGCGGAAATGGCCTGGGAAATCCGAATGGTTCGCGTCAAGATTTCTCTGGCGGGAATGGCCAGGGCAATACGCCCCGTTTGGATCGAGGTTCCTTGGGTGGAGACGGGCCGGTCACGTTGAGACTCCCTTCGCCCTATGTTATGGCTCTGCCGACCGACGCAAATTCACGCGATGTGGTGTACCGCGTGTTCGAATCGCAACTGGCACGGACGCTGGTCTTGCAAGCGTTAGGGCGAAACCTGTACACGAACCGCCTGGCATCTCTGGCGATTGCGCAGTGGGAGCTGGCGCGTGTGGGACTGATAGGCTCCTTCATCACCCCGTCAAATATAAACGCACTGGCCGCCAAACTCGAGAGCGGTGTATCACAACCCCTGGCGACGATCCCACTTGGCTCAACTTCGTCCAGGATAGACACATCGGGTCAGGCCTTCATGTCATTTGCACTTGCGTTCCTCGAACAGACTGTGGGAAATGGCACGGTAGAGCGCCTGATTCCCGCGATAGGAACCAGCGCGACATTGGGCGAGGCGATCCAAACGGCACTTGAAGTGGACCCCGGAACCTTTGAAGAGGCTTGGCAGAGTTACTTGAAGGAGGCAGCCGGGCCTCTGGTGCAATCACAGGGTGGTATGTGACGTCCCAGATAGCTATCCGGGCGACGATCACAACATTGCCAACAGTTTTGGGGTTGCGATGCAACGCTCGATCCAGTTCTTTGACCAGTATGTAAAGTAGCTATATCTTGGCGATGACGACCTCTATGCCCAGTTTGCCTAATTCTAATCGCTGGTCAGCCGGGAGCGCGTTGTCGGTGATCAGCTTGTGGACGAGTGTGGCTGGACCGATCTGCATCACGGACTCGCGCCCAAAGACCGTGTGATCGGCCAGCAGGATCACCTCGCGGGCGGCGCGGATCATGGCTTGTTTCGCTGCCACTTCGCCTACGTCCGTGTGAGATAGCCCAAAATTCAACGTGATCCCCGTAGCGGCCAGGAATAACTTGTCGGCGCGCAACTCGCGCAACGCGGCCTCGGTCGTGGGGCCGACAAGCGTTTCGCTCGAGTGGCGCAGGATGCCCCCCGTGGAAATCAATGTGACGCCGGGGGTGTCGCGCAATCTTTCAAACACCGGCGCAGAGTTGGTGATGACCGTGATGTCTTCTTTCTTGGCCAATTCTTCGGCCAGCCAGGTCGTCACCTGGCCGCCATCCACCAGCACCACATCCCCCGGCCGGACCTGTTCTGCGGCTGATCGGGCAATGCCCCGTTGCCGGACGGCAATGTCATCCCGCAGAATCTGACCCGCGTCAATCACCTCGACGTCAATCCCCTGCGACTCGGCATACTTGCGCACACAAGCCGCCAGGTTGCGATACCACTCGTGTTCCATAAACGGCACGACAAAGCCCAACCGTTCCGGAAGCTTGCCTGAGGTTCGGGGCGCGTATTTGTCAATCCTCATGGGAATGGCAAGTTGACTCAGCGCCGTTTCCCATTTGATCTGCCAACCTTGATCGGTGTGAGTGTAGAACTGTTCGAGTGTCTGCGGCGTCAGGATGGCATGCGGTGTGACCAGTTGCACCGGCAAAGCCTGGCCGTTAAAAGCTGCAATCGCCGCCTCGATGCAGACTCGACCGACGATCTCGGGGAAATGCGCCAGGCCTGCCTTGCAATAGCCGCCGCTCATCAACGCATCTTTGAGTGTGTCGCCTTCCAGGCCAAAGGTCACCAGGAGCAGCGAATCAGTCGGCACGCCGCGCTCCTGGCATGCCTGTAACGCGCCGGCGGCGGTCGAGTCGTTGATGGTGAAAATGATGTTGATGTCGGGATGCACCGCGAGCGCATCGGCTGTGAGTTGATAGGCCGTCTGTCGCCTCGATTGAGCATTGATCGAAAGCGCCAGTTGCGCCGTCGGCAGGACCGAGCGCACTCCGTCGAGAAAACCCTGGCTGCGCGCGCGCGTGTTCATCAATTCAAAGGTCAGGTCTAACACACCAGCTCGGCCGCCCAGGTGAGCCAACGCATGCTCGCCGGCCCATTTGCCCAGGGCCAGCGCCGCCTGATAGCTGTCCACCGCGACGAGCGTCTGCGCTCCATTTAGCCCCGAAGATTCGGCAATGATCGGGACATTGCCTTTGGCCATCTCGTCGAGGAGGGACCGGTCGAGGTAAGGCTCAACCGGCGTGGCGATCAGAACATCAATTCGATCGGCCAGAAAGCCTTCGCTGGCGATAGCAGCCCGGGGCGTATCGGCATCGGGTGGGCAAGGGAGGCGCAGCGCAAACGCTCCGCCGTGCGTCCGCCGCAGGCGCTGCTCGTTCTCCAAAAGCTGCAAGTCGCGCCGGATGGTGACTTTTGTGACATGGCAGGCTTTGCTCAGGTCCGTGACCGAAACAAAACCGCTGTCTTCCACAAGTTCGACAATTCGGTCGAGTCGTTGGCTGGAACGCATATTCTTCGCGTCAGGAGTGTGACTGGGCCTCCCAATAGGGAATGAGCGGAATCGAAACTATTTGTGTTAATTATAAGCTATTTTCGCCACAAAGTCAATACTTTTTGTGTGTTTTCGAAAAAATGTCCTTGACAAATCTTCGTTTTTATGATAAAGTAAAGCCAACTTGTATGTGTGCACGAAATAGGAAACCGTCCTGGACCCAATACTGTGTAGTTAGCGCCGTAGCATAGGGCCTTGTGCCGTCCCCACAACGCCCACAAGGGGCTAAACTACGCTTATCCTAAACAGTATTGGTTCTAATACTAGCCGAGAATCGGTGTGACACCCTCCTACCGAAACTTCAAGTGTCGAATACGCGAGTATACGGTCCAGGGACAGCGCCTGCTGTTTCTCGAGAACGAGTTGTTGCGCGTCGGCGTATGGGTGGACAAAGGTGCAGACATTTTCGAGTTCGTCCACAAGCCAAGCGACACCGATTTCATGTTGCACACGCCGCAGGGCATGCGTGCGCCGGCCGTGCAAAGCGCAGCTTTCTCCGGGGGAAGCTTTCTCGATTATTACGAGGGCGGCTGGCAAGAGATTCTGCCCAATGGCGGTCCAGCCTGCACGTACAAGCACATCGAGTTCGGACTGCATGGCGAGATTTCGACCATCCCATGGCAATACACGCTTGACGTTGACAACCCCGATAAAGTGCAAGTCACTTTTGAGGTGCGCCCGTTCCGAACGCCGTTCTACTTGAAGAGGCGGATGACACTCGTCTCTGGTGAGGCAGTCTTGACGATGGAAGAGACGCTCACAAATGAGGGCGGCGAAGCGATGGATTTGATGTGGGGACATCATCCTGCGTTCGGCGCTCCGTTCCTCAGTGAAGCGTGCCACGTGGATCTACCCCAAGGCGATTTGATTTTTGAAACCTTTGCCGGCGGTGCGGGGACTCGCATTCAATCGAATGGCAGACATCACTGGCCGATGGCACAAGCGGAAGATGTCTCGATTGATTTTTCTCGCCCTGATCCCATCGGTATGGGTCACGAGGACTTGGGCTATGTGATGAATCTCCCCGAAGGCTGGTATGCGATTACGAACCAGGAACGGGGAGTGGGGTTTGCAATGACGTGGTCGCTGGATGCATTCCCTTACCTTTGGGTTTGGCGGAACTTTAGCCGCTCCGGGTATCCCTGGTATGGACGCGTGTACACGATGGCGCTGGAGCCGTGGTCGAGTTATCCCTCGGCCGGTTTGGTGACGGCGATTCAAAATGGCTCGGCGATCAAGTTGCAAGCCGGGCAAAGCAAAAGCGCAACACTGCGTGCTATTGCCTATCACAATGTGCGAAAGGTAAACCACATTTCGCCGGACGGCATCGTCACGGCGGAATGATAAAGGTGGTAAACGCTCAGCATTGCGCAGGTTCGCAGTCAGGAGGTGAAACGATAGAAAAGAAACACCGTGTCGCGCAGCATGATTCAAATCCCGACCCATTTTTCAGAGAAGGAGAAAAGAGTCCCATGCAAACGAAACATTTCGCTCAACTGTGCAGTATCGTACTCGCGCTGACGATGTTGCTGGCGGCTTGCGCTCCCGCGGCCACGCCAACACAAGCGCCGGCCCCAGCCCCGACTGTACCACCCGCTGCGCCGGCCGCCACGCAGGCTCCGGCACCGACCAAGGCTCCGGAAGCGACCAAGGCTCCGGCGCCGACTGTAGCGCCGGCTCCCACTCAAGCCCCGGCCAAGAAGGGCTACAAGATTGGCATGCTGGCCGGCGTGCAAGACCCGTTCTACTTTACCATGCAGCGCGGCGCAGCGCAGGCCGCGGCTGACCTGGGTGTGGAACTGGTCGTGCAGATCCCCAAGAATTGGAATGTCACCGACCAGACGCCGATGCTCGACGCGATGGTGGCGCGCGGCGACTTGAATTTCCTGTTCCTGGCTCCGGTGGACAAAGATGCCATGGTCGCGCCGCTCAAGAAGGCCAATGACGCCGGCGTGCCGCTCCTGACCGTGGACACTTTCATCGGCGATGGCGACTATGCCAACGGCCCGGTCAAGTTCCCGATCTCTTTCATCGCCTCCGACAACAAGCTGGGCGGCGTGATCGCCTGCAACGCTCTGGCGGAATCCCTCGGCAAGAAGGGCAAGATCTATATCCAGAACGTCAAGCGCGGCATCAGCAGCACCGACGCGCGCGAGGAGGGCTGCAAGGAAGCCATCAAGGCCTACCCGGATGTCAAGTTGGTGGCTGTGGACTATAACGACGACGATCCGTCCAAGGCGCAGGCGCAGGTGGAAGCCATGCTCCAAAAGACACCCGATCTGGGCGGCATCTTTGGCACCAACGTGTTCAGCGCCCAGGGCGCGGGCACCGTCGTCAAGAACAAGGGCCTGAGCGGCAAGGTCAAGGTGGTGGCCTTTGACGCTACCGCGGATGCGATCAACATGCTCAAGGGCGGCACCGCGGACCTCGTCATCGCCCAAAAGCCTTCGGACATGGGCTACCTGGCGGTTGTGATGGCCGTCGCATACCTGGATGGCGTGACCAGCATCCCGAAGCACATCCCGACCGGCTATGCCGTCATCACGCGCGACAACATGAACGATCCCAAGGTCTCCCAGTTCTTTTATACGGCCGATGTCCCGGCTGTCACCTCCAAGATGAAGGGCGTCAAGATCGGCTTCCTGGCCGGCGTGCAAGACCCCTTCTACTTTACCATGCAGCGCGGCGCAGAACTGGCGACCAGCCACTTTGGCAACGAGTTGGTCGTGCAGATCCCCAAGAACTGGAATGTGACCGACCAGACTCCCATGTTGGACGCTATGGTCGCGCGCGGCGACCTAAAGTTCCTGTTCCTGGCTCCGGTAGACAAGGATGCCATGATCGCTCCGCTCAAGAAGGCCAATGACGCCGGTCTGTCGCTCCTCACCGTGGACACCTTTATCGGCGACGGCGACTATGCCAACGGCCCCGTCAAGTTCCCGATCTCTTTCATCGCCTCCGACAACAAGCTGGGCGGCGTGATCGCCTGCAACGCTCTGGCGGAATCCCTCGGCAAGAAGGGCAAGATCTATATCCAGAACGTCAAGCGCGGCATCAGCAGCACCGATGCGCGCGAGGAGGGCTGCAAGGAAGCCATCAAGGCCTACCCGGATGTCCAACTGGTGGCCGTAGACTATAACGACGACGATCCTTCCAAGGCGCAGGCGCAGGTGGAAGCCATGCTCCAAAAGACCCCCGATCTGGGCGGCATCTTTGGCACCAACGTGTTCAGCGCCCAGGGCGCCGGCACCGTCGTCAAGAACAAGGGCCTCAGCGGCAAGGTCAAGGTGGTGGCCTTTGATGCGACCGCGGATGCGATCAACATGCTCAAGGGCGGCACCGCAGACCTCGTCATCGCCCAGAAGCCTGGCGACATGGGCTTCCTGGCGGTTGGGATGGCTGCGGCCTACCTCAACGGCGTGACCAGCTACCCGCGACACATCCCGACGGGCTACGCGGTCATCACCCGCGACAACATGAACGATCCCAACATCTCCAAGTTCTTTTACAAGTAAAACATCGGAACACACTCGCCGGGCCAGGGAGTCAGTCTCCCTGGCCCACCTCTGCTCAGAACCTTGCCAAGGTCGCCTGAATACGAACCCTTTGCAAGGTTTTCCTGCACTCGATAGAATTCTTGCCTAGCATGGATCCAAGTTCCAGGCGGGTTGCCAGTCTGATACCATCACCGGGAGGTTCACATGACGGTAGCACCTGACGCGAAAGAAACGCCACAGGCCGCCCCACCGCCCAAGCGAACTCGGGCCGAAAATCTTGAGCTGATCCGCAAGGCCTGGCCCTGGGCGTTCCTCGTTTTGCTGGTGACCTTGTTCACCGTTGCCTCCAAACAGGCGAACAATGTCAACTTTCTCAGCCCGCGGGCCATTCAGGGTATCTTGCTGTACACGACCCAGATCCTCCTCATGGGCATGGCCGAAACGTTCATCATCATCAGCGCGGGCATTGACCTTTCGATCGGCTGGACGCTAGGCTTTTCGTCTGTGGTGGCCGCCATGGTCATGCGCGAGCTGAATGGCCATGCGTCGCCCGTGGCGACCATCGGCGCCGGCATGTTGGCCGGAATTCTCGTCACCATCGTCCCTGGCCTGCTCAACGGCTTCCTGATCGCCAGAATCAAAGTGCCCTCCTTCATTACCACGTTGGGCGTGGGCAGCCTGGTGGAAGGCGCTGCGCTCCTGCTGAGTAAAGGTTATCCTATCGCCGAGAATCAGCCAGATGTCCTGGGGCAGTTGGGCAATGGCTCTCTCGTCTATTGGTCGCCCGGACATTGGTTGACGTTTTTCAGTGTGCCGCCCACGGCGACGCAAGCCGAATTGCAGGCCAGCGTTCCGCTGATACCGAACGTCGTCTTTGTCACTCTCATTGTGACGGTGATGTGTTGGTTCATCCTGGCCAAAACACAATTCGGCCAGCACATCTACGCCATCGGCGGCAACTTTGAGGCGGCTACTCGCGCCGGTATCCCGGTCCAGCGAACGCTGATCAAGGTCTACATCCTTGGGTCTGTGCTGGCCGGCATCGCCGGCGTGATCTGGGCCTCTCGCTTTACGAGCGGCGCATACAACGCTGGAGAGACGCAGACGTTGACGGCCGTTTCTGCCGTCGTGATCGGCGGCGCCAGCCTGTTCGGCGGCGAAGGCACCATCCTCGGCACGATTGTCGGCGCGCTGCTCATCGGCACGATTGTGTACGGATTGGTCGTGCTGGGCATGCCGGCCTTCTGGCAGTATATAGCCGTCGGCATCGTCCTCATCATCGCCGTCGTCGTGGATCAATTCGGCCGGGCTCTGGGCAAGTGAGGGGGGATAAAGCGATGACAACACTTTTGCAGGCCATCAATCTCACCAAGCGGTTCGGCGGCTTGATCGCCGTGGACAAGGTAAGCCTCGACGTCAATATCGGCGAAGTGGTCGGCCTGGTGGGCGACAACGGCGCCGGCAAATCCACGCTGATCAAAATGGTCGCGGGTGTCTATCAACCCGATGGTGGGGACGTTATCTTTGACGGCAAGAAAGTTGTCTTTAGCGGCCCGCGTGAAGCGCGCGATATGGGCATCGAGACCATCTATCAAGACCTGGCGCTCGCAGAGAACCTGGATGTCGGCTCCAACATCTTTTTGGGGCGCGAAATCAAGCGCCCTTACCTGGGTGGACTCGTCAGCACGCTGGACCGGAGCAAGATGCGCGCCGAGTCAGCCAGCACCTTGGAGCGGCTGGACATTCAAATTCCTTCCCTCACGCAGCAGATTCGCAACCTGTCCGGCGGACAGCGCCAGTCCGTGGCGATCGCCCGCACGATCTACTGGAACGCCAAAATGGTCATCATGGACGAGCCGACGGCGGCGTTAGGTGTGTCCGAGCAGCGCAAAGTGCTCACGCTGGTGCGCACGTTGTGCGATCAGGGTGTGCCTGTCATCATCATCAGCCACAACATGCAAGATGTTTTTGCCGTGTCGGACCGCATCGTCGTCATGCGGCGCGGCAAGAAGGTGGGTGAGTTGCTGGCCGCCAAGACCACCCCCGACGAAGTCGTCAGCCTGATGGTCGGCGCGGAAGCCGTTCACAAGATGGGCGTCATTCCCAAAGCACTGAATGGCGCAGAGAAAGCAAACTAAAAGACCAGATCGCGCCGCTGCTCAGCCTGTGTCATTGCGAGAACTCTATGCCGTCAAGCGGTATGCTAGAGCAAAGCAACTTGTCATTCTGAGGCCCGCCGGGCCGAAGAATCTCGGTCTTGCGAGGTAGAAACTCCTTCACCACGTTCAGGGTGACAAGCTTCTGGGTAGGAGCGCCTTTTGCGACGAAGCAACTCTTGACGCACGCAAGTGTTGCTTCGCCCAGAAGGGGCTCGCAACATTTGACGCACGTCACCCCTGGGCAGTCCCAGGGGCAAAGTGCAGGTGTGACAGCCTGAGCAGTTGCGGTGGAATTGACTATGAATTATTACGGGGGCATCGAAGCCGGAGGAACCAAGTTCGTCTGCATGGTGGGCAGCGGGCCGGATGACGTTCGAGCCGAGGTGCGTTTTCCCACCACCAGCCCCGCCGAAACGATTGGCAAGGCAGTCGCTTTTTTCAGACAGCAGGCGCGGGAGGTGGCACTCGCCGGTATTGGCGTCGGTTCATTTGGCCCGGTGGACCTTGATCCGGCGTCGCCGACGTTCGGCTTTATCACCACCACACCCAAGCCGGGCTGGGCGAACACTGACTTTGCCGGCGTCCTGAGGGCGGCGGTGGATGTGCCGGTCGTGTTTGATACCGATGTGAACGCGGCGGCCTTTGGCGAGTATCGCTGGGGCGCGGCCCAGCATCTGGACCCCGTCATTTATCTCACGATTGGAACCGGGATTGGCGGCGGCGTGATATGCAATGGCAGACCTCTGCATGGACTGGTTCACCCCGAGATGGGACACATGCTCATGCGGCACGACCGTGAGTTGGATCCGTTTCCTGGCGTGTGTCCCTATCATGGAGACTGTTTTGAGGGGTTGGCTTCGGGTCCGGCGATGAAGCAGCGCTGGGGGCAGCCGGCCGAGACGCTCCCCGGCGACCACCCGGCGTGGAACGTCGAAGCGCATCACATCGCCCTGGCCTTGACCAACCTGGTTCTCAACTATTCTCCTCGCCGGATCGTCCTGGGAGGAGGCGTGATGCAGAACGAGGGCTTGTTTCCTCTCGTGCGGCGCCAGGTGCAGCAATTCTTGAACGGCTATGTTCAATCACCGCAAATCCTTAAAGAGATTGACCGGTACATCGTCCCGCCTGCGCTAGAGAACCGGGCCGGCGTCCTGGGCGCGATCGCTTTGGCAATGGAATCAGTCGGAACATGATTGGCAACAGGGATTTTCTGAGGTGAAGCGGGCATGTCAGTTTCAGCCGCCGTGTGTCCAGCGCTCTTGTTGACCCCGGAATATCGCGATTACGTTTGGGGCGGAAGCCGGCTGAGGCCGGGTCATGCGCCCACGGCCGAGGCCTGGGTCATCTATGAGGGTGACCGCATTGCTTCTGGAGCGCTGGCCGGGCAGACACTGGCGGAAGCAGCGGCGGCCTATGGAGCAGCCCTGTTGGGACGGCGGGCCGTTCAACGCACCGGGACACGTTTTCCTGTGTTGATCAAACTGTTGGATTGTTCACAGTGGCTCTCGCTCCAGGTGCATCCGAACGACGAGCAGGCGGTGCGGTTGGAGGGCATGGGCCAATTCGGCAAAACTGAAGCTTGGCACTTGCTCGCGGCTGAACCGGGCGCAGAGATACTGTGTGGGCTGCGTCCCGGGATGACCAGGGCCAACCTCGAACAAGCGATTCGGGGCGGAACCATTCTGGATGGGATGCAGCGCCTCACGATCCATGCAGGCGATACGATCTTGTTGAGGCCCGGCATGATCCATGCGTTAGGCCCGGGTCTATTGGTCTACGAAGTGCAGCAGACTTCGGACCTTACCTATCGCGTTTTTGATTGGAACCGTCCGGTAACACAGGGACGCAAATTGCACCTTGAACAGGCGCTGGCGGTCGCCGACGTCAACGCTGCCGCTCAAATTATCCCACAGCCTCCGCTTGCCGATGGGGACCAGCGAGAGCTGGTGGCCTGTTCTTACTTTACGCTGCAACTCTTGGCGGGACAAACGAATTCGATCTCTCTCGACACCAGCGGCGAGTCTTTTCACGCGCTGACGCTCGTCGAGGGTGGGGCACAAGTGGAAGGACCAGGCTGGCAACTGGAGCTGGACCGTCTTGAATCATTGGTTGTCCCGGCCGCATGCGGCTCTTACCAGATCCGGCCACGCGGCCCATTTCGTGCGCTCAAAGCCAGTGTCTGAGCATTGGCAAACATTCTAAAGTAGGACAAGTTGGCAAACTTGTCCTACATGAGCAAACATTCCGGGTATCTTCCCAATAATCCGGGGTAATTGCCTGAACCATCGTGTCACTTTGTACTCTGGACTGGCTGCTGGGTCAAGGGACGAAACGCCTCATTTTTCAGGATGTTCAGAGTACCGGCAAAGTTGACATCGCAACGTTAGGTGTGACAAAATCTCTAGACCATGCGTTCTAAATCCAAGCTGTTTTTGCCTCTTGCCAGCCGAGATTTTGTCACACCAGCAGTTCAAATGTCGCTTTTGCTTGGA
>CAYGWJ010000175.1:0-4606 GCA_964353405.1 uncultured Anaerolineae bacterium | reverse complement strand
TAGAGCTGTTGCCGTGCGCGATATTGGCAAACGGCCCGGCGTGGACGAACGCGGGCGTGCCCTCGAGTGTCTGCATCAGGTTGGGCTTGATGGCGTCCTTCATCAAGACCGTCATCGCGCCCGCCGCGCCCAGGTCTTCGGCGGTGATGGCGTCGCCTTTGGTGTTGGTGCCGATGACGATGCGGCCCAACCGCTCGCGAATATCCTCGATGCCGGTCGTCAGGCCGAGGATCGCCATCACTTCGCTGGCGACCGCGATGTCAAAGCCGGTGAAGCGCTCGTTGCCTTTTTCCTCGTCGCCCAGGTTGATCTGGATCTTGCGCAGGTGCCGGTCGTTGACGTCCACCACGCGCTGCCAGGTGATGCTCTTGGGATCAATGTCCAGCCGGAACATCTGGCGCTTTTCGTCGAGCGTCAAATCGCCCGGGTTGGTCTTGTCAATGCCAAGCTTTTGCAGCCGCCGCAGCATGGAGGGGGCAAACGTGCGCTTGCCTTCCTTGTCGGGCGGGCAAAAGGCATTGAACAGTTTTTCGTCGTCGGTCACGGCGCGCTCGTGCAACATGCGAGCGTCAATCGCCGCGGCGAGCAGGTTGTTGGCTGCGCTCACGGCGTGAATGTCGCCCGTCAGGTGAAGATTGAAATCTTCCATCGGGACGACCTGGCTGTAGCCGCCGCCGGCTGCGCCGCCCTTGATGCCGAACGTCGGGCCTTGCGAGGGTTGGCGGATGCAGGTAAAGACTCGCTTGCCCAGGTGCGCGCCGAGCGCCTGGCTCAGGCCGACCATGGTGGTGGACTTGCCTTCACCGAGCGGCGTGGGCGTGATGGCGGTCACGTCAACATACTTGCCGCTGGGTTTCTTGGCCAGCCGCTCGCGGACCTCTAGTGGAACTTTGGCAATATAGCTGCCGTGCAGCTCCAATTCGCTCGGCTTGAGGCCGGCCTCTTCTGCAATTTGCAGAATCGGCTTGAGCTTGCACGCCTGCGCGATGTCAATGTCGCTGGGCACAGGCGTCAACAGCTTCATCTTGGTCGGCTTGAAGACGACGGGCGCCTTCTTGACGACCTTCTGGGTCACTTGCTTTGTGGCTTTCGCTTTCTTGGGTGCCGCTTTGGGTGCCATTTTCTGAATCTCCTGTTTGACTAGAGTTGCAGCGGTGATCGGCCCGATGCCATGCCGCTGGTGCTACAAGATTGGTACCGGTCCTAAGCCGGTGAAACAAAGCACAGACATACAATGACGGAGATCATGCTACAGATTACTCGAATGGCCCGACGGATTGAAGCACGCCAGGCTGTGTGTAAAGCTTCGGAAGCTGGGTGATGACTGCGTCGTGCAAAATCTGGCCGGCGACCTGGTGCAACGTCTCACGGTAGTCGCTGTCCAGTTGTGTGCTTGCCAGGCACGGAAAACGTTGGTGCAATGTTCTCGTCCGTTGTTCGACTTCCATGATGGGAGTGCCGACCAGTTGGTCGGCCAGATATTGACCACAACCGCACGGTCCATCGCGGAGCACGTCTATGGCCTGAATCACACGCGCATCGGCATTCAAGGAGATTTTGAGAGCGGGCTGGCCAAACGACCGCGCAAATTCTCGGATGGGGCTATCGGAAGAATCCGACACACTCTCGGCCATATTATACCGCGTTTCCGACAAACTACAGAATGGCTTGGGGAACACACACGGCACGCCCAACTGCCCCAGCCCCCGGCGCACCTGCAGCGCCACGTCGGCCGGCAGCCAGCGCCCATCGTCAATGGGCGCGATGACGCCGCGCGCGCCCGTCATCCGGGCGATCTCGGGCAAGAGACACGCAATGTCTGGGGATTCGCTCAAGCTCAAGACTAGTTCGGCTGTGGGCAGCACCGGCGGCAAGAGATGGCCGGGTTCCTGTCCGTAAAAGGGCGGGACAGTCCATTGCTGAACCACCCAGTGGCCCGGCGCGCGCCGGCGAATATGCTCGGCGATGCGCTCGCCATACATACTTTGCGTGATGACCAACAGTCGCAACGCGAGCCGCTCGTGCAGCTTCCACTCTATCGGCTCTTGAATCGCCTCCATCAACGCCTCGACGCCGGTGGATTGCTTGTGGCGCTGGTAGTAAATGTTAATGTCGTTGTTGTCGAGCGTGAGGCTGATGAATTTGACGCCGGGGTTTTCGCGCAGCATCCGCGCGAAAGCCGCTTGCGCGCCGCTGCCCGCGTCCACGATGACGACATCGGGCCTGAAACTGAGCAGGCTGACCACCGCCTCCTCCGGTGAGAGGACGCCGACGACTTGCACTCCGGCCTGGCCGTTGAGAAGACGCCTGACCCCTTCGGCAAACAGAGGGTGAGCGGAGACGATCAGAACACGACATTGATTCATAGGTATCGGCATGCCACAACTGCCGTTCCCAGCGGCACACGGTGAACCGAAAACAAACACACTCCGGATATGATGCTTTGATTATAGGGGAGAGGCGCGGGCTGTGTCTATGACTCATGAGAGGGGAATGGACAAGTGAGTCTAGTCCTTTCGGACTAACGCCGTCACGGCGCGCAGCACAATAATGAGGCGCTTTTACTTTTTTGGCCTGGCCGTCACGGAAGCGGCAGCCGGCGCCGCCTCCACGCGGACCAGGCTACCCCTGGGAAAGCCCAGGGACTGACCTGGCGTTACGGCACGCCCACTGCTACGACGCTTTGCGCTCGCACAGCCCAAAGGGGAGGAGTGGCGGGGCAACAGTCGCCTGTGACCCTGACCAAAACTTACGTTATTGCGCCGACACGCGAGCAGGGCTATATGAATACCCCAGGCGACACATGGAATCGCTTTGCCAGATCCCGAATCTGCCGAACATTCAGTTCTCGCTTCCCATTCAAGACCTCAGACACGACACCCTGCGAGCCAATCTCCGGCAAGTCGGATTGCGTAAGGCCATGCTCTTCCATAAAGAAGCGAAGCATACTTGCCCCGTCACATTCTGGTATGGGGTGGTGCTTTTCCTCATAGGCCTGTATCAGTGTGCCCAGCGTGTCCAAAAGCCCATAGAGAGGATGTCGAGTGTTAGCGCCAATTTCGTCTAGCAGACTATTGAGCCGTTTGACGGCCAAATCATACTCGCGTTCGTTGTGAATGGTCAAGAGAGGGCGGAGAGTCGCCCAATGGTTCTGAATGTCTTTGGTGAGGATGCTCATAGTTTCCAAATCCCCCTATCATATTCCTGATGGGTAAGAACATGGCGGATGTAAACCTTGCCTCGATTAAAGTGTATTGAAGCAATAAGCCGATATTTGTTGCCGCCGATATTGAACACTATCCAATCGCCTACTTTATCTGCCGTTGGAAAGGTAGTGCGTAGCTCGCTCAAGTTGCGCAAGTCAGTATGGCGCATTATTTTGAACCAACGGGCTAATGCGGTTTGGCTGTCAGGATGTTTTTCCCAGAATTGACGCAGTGCTTTTCGAGAGATGATGTGCATGGATTGATTATATCTCAAGATGAGATATAGTGCAATTTGCAGTAAAGGCGCTGGTGCATGGGTGTGCGCGCCTTCTATGAGGTCGCTTTTAAGCCCCTGATACCGAGAGGTGTTGACCCAACCGCCCCCCTGTGGGTCGCCTTTTGAAACGAACCGTATGAGAGCGCAGACCCGCGACCTGCCCCCAAGAGTCATTCGTTTTCCCCGCTTGCACGCGGTGGGAGCGCCCGACCTCTGCCCGACCTCCGCCCGCGTCGCCGATCAGACCGTCGAGCGGGACTGGCATCAGGCCATGCCCCGCGCCAAGCCGGCCCAGAGCCTGGCGCTGCGGCCCTTGTCGGCAGTGCTGACGCCGCATTGGGAGGAGCCTGTCCCCACGATGGCGGTGGTTGTAAAAGAGCCACTTGACCCCTCATTGTAAGCACGGTTGGGTGCAGCGACTGGTTGGGCGGCCTTTGTAGTAGCAATAACCGAAACTGCATAAAAGCCTTTCACTCTTCAATCACTCTTGGCAGAATCTTTGCACCCCCTATCACCCAATCTAGTGGAATCACAGCCTTGAAATCTGAGAAACTCTTACCGATCGTTGTATAGTAGGCGGTCATATCTGTTTCCATCTGTCTCAAATCTGCATTTGCAATTTTTTCAAGTGTGTTATACCCACCCCTACATAGATGCTTGACTGTCTTGCCACGAACATAGGCCAATCGCGAAATATCTGCACGATGCGCCAAATCAAGAATAAACGTTTCAGCTATCCCTGTTTCTCTAACTAAATTGGCCCTACTTGCTTTGGTGTTACAATTCTCTAAAACATCTAGATTCGATCTAATCTTATGCTTCTTCAACATCTCCAGATACGCTGTGCTGACATTGTCATCCGCTTCCACTAATTCTGTGACAGGACACTTGAAGGGTAAAACCCAGCGAAAAAGGTAGTTTAATATCTGGATTAACGCCTCAAAACGGATGCCCGTCTTTCGAAGAAAGACCTCACACTTTGCTCTTGTGTCTATCCGTCGCACCAAATCCTGGTAGTTCCGAATATCCAGACCACTCAGTGTTCTGAAATGCTCGGTAATCTCACTAATAAAGGCGGCTTCTCGGCCATTTTGCTGATACCCATGTCGTATGCGCTCTGAAA
>CAYGWJ010000174.1:0-2777 GCA_964353405.1 uncultured Anaerolineae bacterium | reverse complement strand
CGGTTCGGGAATGGTTGGGGTTGGCATGGATTCGTGAAACGTAAAAAGTAATACGTAATACGTAATGCGTAAAACGTAATACGTAAGAGCAGGTTGTTACGTACTAGAGGCCGGGAATGTTCAGCCCGCCGGTCAGCGGCTGCAAACGCTGCGCGGCAAAAGCCTGGCTGGCCTCGATGGCTTCGTTGACGGCGGCCACGATCAGGTCTTGCAGCATCTCAATGTCTTCGGCGTTCACGATCTCGGGTTTGAGCGTGATAGACTGGATGCGCTGGTTGCCGGTGATGACGATGGTCACCGCGCCGCCGCCGGCCGTCACCGTCACGGTTTCTTGGGCCAGCGCCTCTTGGGTTTTGACCATCTCTTCCTGCAGTTTTTGAATCTGCTTCATCATTCCGCCGCCACCCATGGAAGGGCCGCCCGTGGGTCGCGCCATCGGTCGAAATTTTGCCACAGTTCACCTCTTTTTTGGGATGGTAGTCACGACTCAAGTTATCCACGAAGAACACGAAGGAACACCAAGCTTTTTACTTTTCTTCGTGTGCTTTCGTGCCCTTCGTGGAGAAAAAGGAAATTCCTATTAACTCTAGTTACGCATTGACGACGCGCCCGCCCAGCTTGATGGCTTCTTGCACCAGCGGATCGTCGTCGGGCTTTGTCGTTTTCGTGCTGACCACGCAGCGCGTCATCACGCGACTGCCCACGGCTTCGCTGATGACGTCCTCGACGAGCCGCTTGGTCTTGGCATCTTCGTATTTGCCACGCAACATCTCTGAAGGCCAGTTCAACACCAGCGTGCTACCTTCCACACTCGACGGCTTGCAGGAGCGCATGAGCGCCTGTGTGGGCAAGTTGTGCGTCTTTAAAACCTCCAGGACGTGCGCCCACTGCCGCTGCACTATGTCGAGTGAGAGCGCCGCGTTGGACACGGGTGGCGTTTCGGGCGCCGGCTTGCTCGCCGCTGGCGTAGCGGCGGGCGCCGGTTTGCTCGGAGGCGGTGGAGCCGCGCGCGCCGGTTGCCGCGCTGGTAGCCGCGCTGGCTGCGGGGGCGTGGCTGGCCGCAAAGCTGCCGGCGCAGGTGGCGCGGGCGGCGTGCGGGTGGTGGCGGGCGCAGCCGGGGTGCGGGCCGGTGACGAGTTACTGACCGGGGTGCTGGCGGCTTGCTTTTCTCCCAACACGGCTTCGACGTAAGCCAGCTCCAGCGGCAATTGTGGCTGCCAGCTCGTGCGCAGATCGCTGGCGGCCTGGTTGAACAGCTTGACCGCGCGAACGATCTGCTGTGTTTGCATCCGCGCGGCTTGAGCGTCCATCGTCGGGCGCTGCTCATTCGGAATGTCCAGCAACTTGTCGCCGCCAACTTTGATGAGCATCAGTTGGCGCAGATGGTCGGTGATTTGCCGCGCAAGCTGCCGGGCGTCCGCGCCCCGATCCAGCGCCCGGTTGATCGCGTCGAGTCCGCGCGCTGTGTCGCCCTCGGCCAGCCCTTCGGCCACGGCGGAAATGATCTCGATTGGCCCCGCGCCGAGCGTGGCCTGCGCCTGCGCCACGGTAATCGCAGTCCCGGACGCAGCCAGTTGATCGAGGAGCGATTCCGCATCGCGCATCGCGCCGGTGGCCTGCCGCGCGATGAGGGTTAACGCTTCGGGCGCGGCGGTCAAGCCTTCTTCGGCGACGATCTCTTGCAGACGCTGCGTGAGCTCGGCCAGTGTCAGGCGGCGAAAGTCGTGCCGCTGGCAGCGAGAGACGATGGTGGCGGGGACTTTATGCGGGTCGGTTGTCGCCAGGACAAAGATGGCGTGCGGCGGCGGCTCTTCGAGCGTTTTCAATAGCGCGTTAAACGCCGGCTCGGTGAGCATATGGACTTCGTCAATGATATAGACTTTATACTTGCCCTCGCCGGGCAAGAAATGAATCTTGTCGCGCAGGTCGCGGATCTCGTCAATGCCGCGATTGGAAGCCGCGTCGAGCTCCACCAGGTCGAGCAGGCGGCCCTCGGTGATGGCGTTGCAGATGGAGCAGTGGTTGCACGGGCGCTGGGCCGGGTCGGGATCGAGGCAGTTGACGGCCTTGGCCAGCAGCCGCGCCGTCGTCGTTTTGCCCGTGCCGCGCGGGCCGGTGAACAGGTACGCGTGGCTGATGCGCCCCGCGACAATCGCATTGCGCAGCGAAGTGGTGATGTGCTCCTGGCCCACCACCGCGTCAAAAGTTTGCGGCCGCCATTTGCGATAGAGTGCTTGTGACATGAATTTGCCTGCGTAGAGTCTCGGCAGCTAGTGTAGCACGGTTGGACAAGTGAGGCAAATGGAAAAGTGTGATGCGTGAAACGTGAAAACGTAAAACGTAAAACGTGAAACGTGATGCGTGAAGCAAGTAGCTGCAGCCTCCCAGACTCGCGCCGTGGTATCATCGCAGGTTGTCGTCATCCACGCCGGGGTCCAAGCACACGGTACGCAGGTCTTTGTCGCCTAGTATTCGATGGGGCCGGTCACGCTGACACAAGCCGAGGGACGCGTGCTACAGGCGACGCGCGACTTTAGCAGAACCAGACGCCAACAGCCACTCGGCCAGACGCCCCTTGATGCGCCCAAGCCGCTCAGTCGCTATCTGACCTATCGCGCCAAGAAGAATCTCACCGTCAATACAATCTGTCCTGCCTGTTTCATGCGAACACAACCTTCAAGTCAGAAGTGGTGTACGTCGGCGTTTCTTCGTCTTCCATCCCGCGCATGGCGCAAGTCAGCGACAGGCTCGACCAGTCCCTTTCTTCCTGACGAAGC
>CAYGWJ010000173.1:0-5077 GCA_964353405.1 uncultured Anaerolineae bacterium | reverse complement strand
TGATCTTGATACAATAGGTGTAACTCGCATCGTATTCAATGTCGGGACGCCAGACCGAAATTGGCAATCTCCCCCCCACAGATTGTAGATGCTTGGCACCTCTCCAATAACCTTGCCCACGTGAGATTAGCCTCGCCCAAGTTTCAAAATCGAATTTTCGCAAAAAGTCATACTGTTCAAACAAGTCACTCTTGATCGTTCCCAAGGCTCGGTCAATCGATCTGAGGCAACTCCTATGAATCAATCCAACCGAAGGTTCGTGCTCGTTGTCATCGAGTTCAACTAGCAGACTGTCCGCCTCGGAAATCGCTTTTGTGCAGTGAAGGCATATAAGTGCATTTTCATTGTTGCTTAGTAAGGTCTGACAAAGCTCGGAGTGCATTGCTGCACAGCTTGTTGAATCTACCCCGTCAATATCCTGTGCAGACAGAGTCGCGATCCTCTTACCCTCAAATGCACTTTTGTTATCCTCAAAGTATCTATCCATCCCAACAGCAGTGGAACAACGATGTATAACATCCCACGTTGAACCATCAAGAAGCTTGCATTTACTATCGTAGAATTCGAGCCTGTTGGAACAATCTTCATCAAACCTAAACAACTCGACTACCAGGTAGTCGAAATTGTCAACAAACGATTTGATTAACAAAAGTTCCTTTCCAGAACTGATACTGCCAACCATAGAAAAGAGGAGCTGGTTTCTATCTCCTGCGAGATCTTCCGGAGTAGCTGAGGAACCTTTGAGGTACTTGCCGAGAACCTTTTGCAGGCCGTCCTTATTCAACGAAAGTCGCTGAGAAGCGTAATTCAATGCGTCCTTTATCAGCAATCCCCAGATTAACTGAGGGCTAACCAGTGCATCTCGGTGCAGTAACATGATTACTGCCTTTTCAAGTGGCATGTCTTTTTCTATGTCAAAGACACTCACGTAGGTTTTCTTGGAAAAACTGGTAAACCCATCGTCAGTCATCTCTCTACCAGTTTGCTCTTTGAATGCTCTTCGTGTCACTTGCCCATAGATCCGAAACGTTTCCTTCTCAGATTGGTTGAGTGGATTACTGGAAAACCCGCTGTCATTCAGCCTTATGCTCTCAAGAATTTTCCTGAGCTCTCTGATGATTTTCGAAGACGCCTCCGAAGATGTCGCGAGCACATAGAACTGTTTTCCACTTGGTTCCTGTACATATTGGGAAACAAACTGTCGTAACGCTTTATTGAACTCCGAGTCTTCCGACGCCGACAAACTTATGGTTCGTTTGATTTGGAAGAAGGCAATCCAATCTCCATCGAAATGCACCTTCAGGTCGTCAATGTGCTCTGCTGTCTCGAACGAGACTTTCTGCACCGTCAAGCTTTCAGGAAAATCAAGAATACTCGCAACGTCAAAGTCTGAAAGCATCGCAACGAGAAACAAAGCGGCTACCCGCTGCTGATACTCAATTCCAGCATTCGTAGCTGAACCAGAACCAGAAATCATGTGGTTTGGCATAGACCTTTTCATTTCTCCCTGCTACCGAAACCGGCAAACGCCAATTCTCGGCGTCCAGCCCCTCTGGCTCAAAACTGTCCTCCCATCGAACCTGTATACCCCGTCAACTCGATGTAACCATTCCCACTCACCGCGCGACCGTTGTGCTCGCCGGAAAAATGTACCGCGCCTTCCCAGTAGCGCACCGACACGTCAAGTTCCTGATCGGCCAAATACGGCTTGATGTCGAGCGTGAGGCCAATTGAAGGAACCTTGACTGTCCACGCGGCGGGATACGTCGCGCCCGTGTGCGAACTGCGCCACGTCCTTGCCCGGCGCCGCAGCACGGCGGCAGAATGCTTCGCCTTTGGGCAGGTTGGCGGCGAGGTCGAGGCCATGAGCGATCAGTTGGAGCAGAGCGACTTGGACTCTGTTCATTGCACTTCCCACCTTGACTGCTACAGAGCAATTTTCGCTCTTGGCACATCGAGTGGTCTCTCAACTGCATTGGGTAACACTTCGACAAGATTGAACCCGACAACCTTTGACCTCTTTAGGCTTTCAAACCACAACATTTCAGTAACGCTACCCAGATCGCCTGCACGGTCCGCCTCTTCTAATGGTTGCCGTATATTCTCTGGGAGTTGAGCTATCACGCGCCGGAAAGCGGCATCTTGGGCTTCATCATAGTGCATTAAATTCAGATCTTCAGCATACGACTGGAATCGATGCATGGCCTGGTATGTCATCAGGAGATTGAGAGCTTTTTCATCTTGACGAATGATGGCCTCCTGTAGAACATGGTTTATCACGACCCAACGTTGGTCATCCGAATCGCACATTTCCAGATCAATCTCGTCCATTGTCACAACAACATCTATCTCGACTCGGAATCTGCGCTCCACAAGTTGTCTGCGTGTCATACTTTGTGCCATCCTTTCCGATATGATCTCGCAAAACAGGTATTGATGATCTTCTAATTGTTTTGATTAACCAGACACATTCGCAGTCTGTCGTCCGAGGCCTGCTGTCAGAACTGTCCCCCAATCGAACCCGTGTACCCCGTCATCTCAATGTACCCATCGCCGCTCACAGCGCGACCGTTTCGGTCGCCTGTAAAATGCACCGCGCCTTCCCAGTAGCGCACCGACACATCGAGTTCCTGATCGGCCAAGTACGGCTTGATGTCAAGCGTCAAACCAGCGGAAGGAACCTTGACCGTCCACGCGGCGGGATACGTCGCGCCTGTGTGCGGACTGCGCCACGTGCCATTGACCGTGATTTGGAAATCGTCGCGCTTGAGCCAGCGCGTCGTCCCATCAGGTGAAATGAACGTTCCACTCGCAAAGGGATCAATGCTGCCATCCTTCCGGCGAATCTGAAACAGCATGAGCTCGCTGCCCCCTTCGCCAGAAGGGGCATCATCCAGTTGAAGCGCAAACCAATCCCAGCCGATTTGGTCCGGCGTCAGATAGCTCGTGCTGAACTCGTGATCCATCCAGCTCAAGCCATTGACTTGATATGAGACATCACCCAGGCGCACCATGCCGTAAGATTCCAATCGCGTGAGACTGTAATAGTACGAGGCATTGCCAGGGTCTGCGCCTTTTTGACTGTAGCCTTGGTCACCCTGAAGGATGGGGCCTTTTGCTTCAGAGAGCGTCAAATCAAGCGCGATGTCTTTTTGCGCCGCGAGCAAACGATAGACCTGCGGCTCGACCTGTTCGACGCGCCAGTCTTCCAGCCACACGCCGAACGGCACGGCTTGCGCACCCGCGAGTCCCGCCGCGCCACGGCTGAATCGCTCGAACGACTGGAAGCGCTTGCCCGTGACATCCGTCAACGCGAAATGCGCCATGTAGGCTTGATCGGCAGCCCAATCCGATGGACGCTCGACGCGCTGCGATGGCGGCGCCAACGCGCGTCGAAAGAACGTCAACTGGTAACCCAAGTGACGCCCGTCCGACGTTTGCAGATTGCCAGTATAGTACCACCACTCGGTCCGAAAATCACTGTGCGGGCCATGATCGGCCGGAAAGCTGAACCGGCGCGGCCCTTCGGCGCGAGCATAGTTGGTTAGTGCGTTAGTTTGATCGTTCGATAGCTGGTTGGTTGGCGTGACGAGTTGAGCGCGCACCGCCGTTGCCGGCTTGCGGTTCACAACCAGGTACACGGCGACGAACAAACCAATGACGAGAGCAAGACTGATCAGTCGTTTCATGATCCATCCAACGTGATGCGTGAAACGTGAAAGATCACGCATCACGTTTTACGTATCACGCATCACGTTTTACGTATCACGCATCACGTTTTACGTATCACGCCTCACGTTTTACTTATCACGCCTCATGCCTCTTGCATCTTGCGCCTGTATCCCTTCAACATCTCATCCATCACCCAACTCGTCCGCGCGCCGCTTTCGCCTTTGCTGGGACATTGGCCCACGCCGTTCAACTCGTCCACCACCGTTTGGATGAGCGGCTGGTGAACGTGCGGCGGATGCGGAATCGCAAACTCCTGCACGCCTTCGGCGGTCGTCAAGACAACCGGCTCGACGCCGAAGGTCGAAAACGCCAGCTTGCCGCGCGTGCCGACGATTTCGTTCATGTCGAAATCGCGGAACGCCGTAAAGCACCAGCTACCCACGCCGTGCACGCCCGACCCGAACACGAACGCGCCCGTCACTACATCTTCGGCGCGATAGAGCCGGCCCTGATTCGATGCCATGCCGTGCACCGACTGAATCGGCCCCAAAACATAATCGAGAAAATCGAGCGTGTGCGAAGCCAGGTCGAGAAACTTGCCGCCGCCCGCGATCTCGGGCACCACGCGCCAGGGCAACGTGCGCGGATCGAGTTCATCTGGCGCGGGCTTTTGATACAGCGTCACTGTCACAAAACGCGGCTCGCCAATCGCGCCGGACTCTATCAATTCCTTGACCTTCAAAAAGCGCGGCAGCGCGCGGCGATAGTAAGCGACAAACAACGGCGTCCCGGCCAAACGGCACGCGGCGATCATCTCTACGCACTCGGTGTAACTGCGCGCCATCGGCTTTTCGACGTAGACGGGCTTGCCCGCACGCGCAACCGCAAGCGTATACTCCTTGTGCCACGCGGGCGGCGTGGCGATATAGACCGCGTCCACGTCGGGATCGGCGATGAGCGCGTTCGCGTCGTCGTACCACTTGGGCACGCCATGCCGCTCGGCATAATCCTTCGCCAGCGCGCCGTTGCGCCGCATCACGGCGACGAGCTGCGAGTTTTTCGCTTTTTGAAAGCCAGGTCCGCTCTTGACTTCAGTCACGTTGCCACAGCCGATGATGCCCCAACGGATTGTTTTCATGTCGTCCCTTTTTCAAGCCAGGCGTGGGCATGGTTCAAGTCAGATTGACACTTCCGCCATACAATGATTCACGGTATTTGCCACAAAGGCCAGGATTGGCGGCTTTTTGAACTCAAAATAGAGGTTTGCGGCCCTCCATAGTAAAAAATAACTTTTCGATCAATTGTCAAGTGTCAATCTAACTTCCCAGGGTTCTGAACCATGCCCAGGCGTGAAACGTGAAAACTCTCGTATCACGTATCACGTTTTACGTATCACGTATCACGT
>CAYGWJ010000172.1:0-19285 GCA_964353405.1 uncultured Anaerolineae bacterium | reverse complement strand
CGCGCCGAGCAATTCCGTCACGTCCTTGAGGCGGACACGGCTGCCGTTGAGGTGATACTCGTTTTCGCCGGAGCGGTACGCGCGCCGGCCGATGACGACTTCGGAAAACTCGACCGGCAGCCAGCCTTCCGAGTTGTCGAGCGTGAGCATCGCTTCGGCCATGCCCGCACGCGCGCGCTGCTCGCTGCCGGCAAAGATCATGTCCTCGGTGCGCTTGCCGCGCAAGAGGCTGTAGGACTGTTCGCCCAAAACCCAGCGGACCGCGTCAGCGACGTTCGACTTGCCGGAGCCATTTGGCCCGACGATGGCGGTGATGCCGGTGGGAAAGACGAATTCGGTTTTGGTGGCAAAGGTTTTAAAGCCTTGCAGTTCCAGGTGCTTGAGCTTCATCGTTGGATATTGGGTATTAGGTATTGGAAACGTTTATACCCTGCTTTGCGCGGACTGTCAAACGCTTTGACGCCAAGCTGCTTCGGCAATATAATAAGCACCATGGAGGTGGAAGCATGGCGATTTCGATGGCAATGGAACGAATCCCGCTGGCGACCGACGCGGATGGCGTCGTGCGGATCGGCAAAACGCGCGTAACGCTGGACACGGTGGTGGCGGCTTTTGACGACGGCGCAACCGCCGAAGAGATTGCTCATCAGTATCCGGCGCTGCAACTGGCCGATGTGTACGCCGTCATCACCTACTACCTGCGGCAACGACCGGAGGTCGAGGCGTATTTGCGTCAGCGGCGAGAGCAGGCAGATGAGGTGCGCAGGCAAAACGAAGCTCGATTTGATCCGCAGGGCGTGCGTGAGCGGCTATTGGCCCGCCGGAAGGTCAAGTCATGATCAAAATGGGAAGGCCAGGTGCGATACCTGCCGCTGTGACTTTACAGAGGAACCATGCAGAACAATCACTCCCCCTTCCCCACTGGCCAAAACTATCTTGACTTTGAACTGGAAATCGGCCCAGGCAGCGCACGCGAGTACCCGGTGGCCGTGATTCGCTCGCCCGCGGGCGAAGCGCGCGAAACGATGCGCTTTCCCTTTGATGAACTGGCGCTGGATAACCGACTCAAAGATCTGCAAATCGCGCTCTTGCGCTCCGGCGGCAAACGGCGCCAGATACGCTCGCCAGAAGAACAGGCCGTTCAAGAGTTTGGCCGTACCTTGTTCGACTCACTTGTCTTGGGAGAAGTGCGCAGCCGTTACGACGTGAGCCAGCGCGAGGCTGCCCGACAGGGCAAGGGACTGCGCTTCAAGCTGCGCATCCAATCGCCGGAAATGGCTGCGTTGCCCTGGGAATTTCTGTACGACGCGCGCCAGGCCGAATACGTATGCCTTTCGCGCAACACACCGGTCGTGCGTTACCTGGAACTGCCCCAACCTATCCCGCCGCTGACGGTAGCGCCGCCGCCGCGCATTCTGGGCATGATCGCCAGCCCCAGCGACCTGCCGCCGCTGGACGTGTCGCGCGAAAAGCAGCGCGTGGAACAGGCCACGCAGGCTCTGCAGCAGAATGGTCTGGTTGAATTGACCTGGCTAGAGGGGCAGACGTGGCGCGATCTGCAGCGAGCCATGCGGAGCGGTCCCTGGCACGTGTTTCACTTTATCGGCCATGGCGGGTTTGACCGGCAGACGGACGAGGGGTTGATCGCCGTATCCAACGAAGAAGGGCAAGCGCGCAATTTGACGGCCACTCAGTTGGGCCGGTTGCTGGCCGATCACCGTTCATTGCGGCTGGTGCTGTTGAACGCGTGCGAAGGGGCGCGGGGCAGCCATCGCGACATTTTCTCCAGCACCGCTTCCATTCTCGTGAGGCGCGGTATCCCAGCCGTGCTGGCGATGCAATACGGGATCACCGACACAGCAGCTATTGAGTTCTCCCACGCCTTTTACGAGGCGCTTGCTGACAAGTGGCCCGTGGATGCCGCTGTGACTGAAGGCCGCATTGCCATTAGCATATCTGTGACGAACACGGTCGAGTGGGGCACACCAGTACTGTATATGCGCTCGCCGGATGGCGACTTGTTCGATATTGCAGTAACAGTTACGAGGGAAAAAGAAGCCAAACGGCCGACGATACTGGTGGCACGGAAAGTTGCAGCAAAACCTTCAACGGAGAAAAAGACCGGTACATTGGCAGGGAATTTCCCTCTTACCGGAGACTCGTATATCGGGCAAGGACCTGCGAGCAAGTTCCCGAGTATATTTCGGTCCCAACCACAATCGAAGTTGGAAAAAGGAGTTGACGGGACATGGCATCTAACACCGAACCCGTTTTACCAATCAGCAAGAGGCTTTCCACTTACTGGATACTCAAATATCGGGCAGAGACCTGCGAGCAAGTTCCCAAGTACAGTTCCGACTCAACCACGATGGAAATTGGAGAAAGGCCCTGACGGGATATGGCGTCCAGTACTGGACCCGCTCTATCAATCAGCAGGAAACTTTCTACTTACTGGATACTCAAATATTGGGCAATGACCCGCGAGCAAGTTCCCGAGTAAAGGTCCACCTCAACCAGGATGGAAGTTGGAGAAAGGGCCTGACGGGACATGGCGTCTAGTACCGTACCCGCCCAATCAACACGCTAACCTGCAAACCCCTATCTTACCGAGGCCATTATCCACAAACCAGTCTGGAAAATCTCAACAACTCGGAAAGCCGCCTTTGGATTCATCACAAGACAAAGATCATCTGGACAAACAGCGATTACGTAGCGATGACGGTTTTCCATTTGGCGCAGTCATGTTGGGAATCATGTTTGGGGCAATCATAGGTGCTGTTTCTGGTATGCTTGTCGGGGCAATCAAAGAAGTGGTCGTTGCAGCAACCGGCAGTTGGCTTGCAGCAAGCCTCTGGATTATAGGCGTCGTGCTCGGCGCTACTGTGCTTCTGGCTATCATCGGGGCAATTGTAAACAGAGAAGACGGTGCAAAGTATGGAGCCACTTCAGGATTCGTGATTAGTGTAGTCGGAGGCATGATCGGCCTGATCATTCGTTTCTGGACAATAGCAGGTAGCAGTGGGGTAACTTACTGGTCAACTCGCGGCGCGATCATTGTCGCTGTTTTAGGCGGCGTATTGGGCTATTTTGCAGAAAGAAGTCAGTGATGCGATGACGCCGCGAATGGGAGTTGATAAGTGGACGCGGCTCGTCCATCCGATGATCCGTTTGGCCGCAGGCCATCCGCTGCCGCAAGCAAAACAACAAGGATAAAGCTCTATGCCTGACCAACCCACACCCCACGCCGCCGATTTCGTCTACAACTTTTTTCCCGTTCACCTCTCGCTGCTCTCCGTGGGCGAAAACATGATGCCGCTCGGCTACTGGACGCTGATCTCACGCGAGCCGTTCCGCATGATGATTTCGATGAGCGTCTCGAATTATACGCTCACGCTGCTGCGCAAGTACCGCGAAGCCGTGCTGCATTTCTTCCCCTGGCGGATGCGCGAGATGGTCGTCCGCGCCGGTCACATGACCGGGCGGGACTCGAACAAGGCCGACCGGATCGGCTTTGTCCTCAAGCCGGCGGAGAAACTCGAGCACACACAGCTTGTCGCGGGCTTTGAGGTCGCCTACGAGATGGTCGTGTGGAAGGAACTGGAAGGCCTGGCGACCGACCATGCACAATTCGTGTTCGACGTGGTCGCCGTTCACGAAGCGACCACACTCGACAAGGTCCAGCCGATCCTGTTCATGGGCGAAAAAAACTTGGCCGCGTTGGGCGAGCGCTGGCGATTTTCGAAATAGATTCTACCCCCACCCTGGTGATTACCCACGTCTTATCGGACTCCCGAACTTGTTCGGGCCACTGCCTCAACAAGTTGAGGACTCCACGTAGTTGTAGGTAGTCACCGTCTTATCGGACTCCCGAACTTGTTCGGGCCACTGCCTCAACAAGTTGAGGATTCCACGTAGTTGTGGGTAGTCACCAGCCCACCAGCCCCACCCTATTGACTTTTGAAAAGATTGGTATAGAATTTAACAAGATATTTGCCTTTGGCTATTGTTGCCCAACTCGATAGCAAGGCCACCTCGACTTTGCTCTAGCGTATCTTATGAGGAGACCGCCCCATGGGCGTCCTTGAAAGAATTGTCCTCACACTGGACGTAGTCGATTTTTCTCAAATAGAGACAAATGAACAACAGTTAGAGGTGATCCAGACCCTGATACGGTTGCTGCGTCAAGCCATCCCCGACCCCAAGATTGGGCTTTGGAGCCCGGCAGGCGACGGCGGGTCATTCACGTTTTTGGAGGACAATAGCGCAGCGATCACGACTGCGGTTGCACTGGGCCGGCTGATCAACGCGCACAATCAAGAAAAGGCGGGACACCCATTTCAGCTCCGGATGGGAATTCACATCGGTCCCGTCTCGAAAGAAACGGACTTTGACGAACGCGAGAATGTCTGGGGGAATGGTATCAATATTTCTGCCCGCGTCGCGAGCATGGCCAAGCCCGGTCAAATCCTTGTGTCTCAAGACGTCTATGATTCGCTGGGGCTCAAGACCTGGCCTAAAGGCGAAGTGACGCCCATTAGCAAAAGATGGGCAAAACACCGTGTATCGCTTGATCTCTACAACATTTACAAGGAGAAAGACCAGGTCGGTATTCCGCCTGAGGATCTGGAGGAGTGGTACGGGCCATTCCAATACCCACTGCAACAAGCCATTGACTTGTACGAGGCAATGTTAGACTACCAGACCGGCGACCGGGACGCCTTTCGAGCGCTGATGGTTGCCAAGAGACTCCTCGACTTGCAGCCCAAGCATGAGAGAGCACAAAAAGCTATCAAACGGATCTCAAAGCAATGGGGGCGGTTTGAAAGAAACCCCTTGTATGATGACTTTTTTTCGGCCCTGTCGCCCAGTGCCTTGGTTTACTTTTTCCGAAATGCAGAGTTTAGTGACTATCGGAGAGGCCAAACGATTGTTGAAGAGGGAGAACCCGCAGATTCACTCATGATGGTTGTGTCAGGCGAGGTGAGCCTGGAAATCGGAACCGAGAGGTTAGCCGGTATCGTTCTAAGAGAAGGCGATGTCGTCGGCGAGATGGGTTTGTTCAATCCAGGCGGCAAGCGCACCGCCAGTCTTATCGCAGCCAAGAACACCATCACCCTGACGCTCAACTATAGTTTCTTGACCGACGTTTCCGGCGCCGTCGAAAACGATTATCGCCATGAGATAAAAGCACAGATATGGGAAAAGTACCGTGATCGGGTACGGCAGAACACCATCAGCCGCGATCCTCTGCTTGCAGCGTTGCCCGACGATGAGCGGAGCGAGTTGTTGCCCATCAGCATCTTTTTGCCTGATAGACCCGAACAGCCTGTCACCTTGAGTGCCGAGCAAGTATGGGACAAGTGGATCATGGTCGTGTCTGGCAAAATGATCGTCTCCAGCGGAGATAGACGTGTAGAATATGCGACCGGGGAAAGGCACAGTTGCTTTGGGCCACTCCGCTTCGTGAAGGAAGAATGTCCCTTTTCTCAGGTCGAGTTTTCTCCCAATACCCAACTCGTGTGTTTACCGTGGGACACCCTCGAGACCCTTGCCAGCCAGGTAGATCTCTTTGGTGACAAGTGTTTTTTGGAAGGCCGCCGAGATCGTACTCGCTATCAATTAAAGTAGCACACTGACGAACTAGACGGCCGCCAGGGGAATAGCGGCCTCGCGGTTCACCAATTGACCGGCACTCGCTGCAGCTTGTAACGTTTATCGTAGAACTGGACGTAGCGATTTTGTTTGCCAAACTCCCACAGGCGGCGCGTCACGTCCACGTCCTGTTCGCAGTACTCGTAAAGTGTGTCGAGCTTGCCCTCGCGCCACCAGCGGATGGCATCCAGGCCATCGCCGCTCTTTTTGGCGTTGAGCGTGGCGCGCGCCAGGTCGTCCAACTTGACGCGAAAGCCCAGCCGCCGGTAGATATGATCGAGCATGTCGGTGGTAGGCAGGTTACGCAGCGGCTCGCGGGTGTAGGCCATCAGCACTTCGTAATCAAAGCTCAACACGTTAAAGCCGACGACGAGCGACGCCGACTTTAGTTCCTCTATGAGCGCAGGCACATCCTTTTCGCCATAGCGGTGGAAGGATTGATCGGCGGTGTTCCACGTCACGCCGACAGACATTTTGAGCGCGCGCGTGTTGCGGTAGCCGCCCACATCATCAAACGAGTTTTGCGTTTCCAGGTCAAACACGACTATCGGCCCGGCTTCGGACATGCTCGAATTCTCCTTCCGCCTTTACGCCCCGTGCTCAGCCTTCAGCCTTTCGAGGATACGCCGCGCGTCACGGTCAAGCGGATTAGCTTGCAGTGCGCGGGTGAACCAGTGAATCGCACGGTCGCGGTCGTTGCGATCACGATAAATCAGGCCGAGGTTATAGGCCACGTGCGGCGCGACCGGGTCACATTCCAGAGCGCGCTCGAACGCGGCAATCGCCTTGTCTTGCTGTTCCGCAGTGGCAAGCACCGGGTTGCCCAGGTAAGCCGCACCGAGGTTTGTCCACACCATCGCGTTGCACGGCTCGCGCTCGATCACCGCCTCAAGAATGGGAACGGCGCGAGAGAATTGCTTGTTCAAGATATACGCGCCGCCCAGGTTAATGGCGACGGATAAATCGTCCGGGCGCACTTGCGCCAGGCGTTCCAAAATCGCCTGCGCCTGTCGCGCCCTCCCCTGCCCCAACAGACGCGCCCCGCGATTCAACTCTTTATTAAAAGCCTTGTCATCCATGCGCGACTGGCAGCTTGCTACCGGCGACCTGCCACTTGCGCCTTGCGTCTTGTGAACGCCAGCGGCAACAACGCCAGGGAAAGGATCACCGCCAGCAACGCCCATGCGCCGACCGAGTTCGTCAGCGCCAGCCAGACGCCCTGCGGGCCGAGCGATGCGCGCCACTGAAATTCGAGCGCGCCCAGCGTGGTCCCCAGCGCCTGCTCCACTCCGCCGCCACAGGTCGCACCGCCGACAAAAGCGCCCAGCAGCTTGCGAATCCCATCGGGGTAGTTGTTGCGGATGAACTGGATAACGCTCTGGCTCTGAGCATACGAGAGTTGCGCAACGCCCCCTTCGGACGAAAACGGCGCGCACAGCGTCTCCAAAGGAATGAGCTGTCCTGTGCGGTAGGCCGCTTCTAATGCCAGTTGATATTCGGGTTGCGCCAACTCTTCGTTGGCCGACGCCAGTCCTTCATCCAGCCAGCGCGGGACGCGCGGATAGCCAGCGCCGGTTGCCTGATACACCAGCAGATGAGTCAGTTCATGAGGAATGTCACGCTTCATTTGCGCCAAAGCTTCTTGCCCCGGTGAAATGGCAGCCAGGACAACACCGAGGTCAGGTCTGGCTTGCCCACCTTGCCAGTCCCGGCCGGCCAGGAGCAACGCGCTCTGCAAATCATCGAGCGCGGTGTAAAGGTAAATGTCTACGCGCGGAGGCAGTTGAGTTAAAAGTTCCTGATTGACACGCGGGAGTGCAGACCGGGCCACATCCAACGCAGAGCGAGCATAGGCTGCGCCGCCCGTATACGACCAGACGTGAAGGCTGCCTTCGGTCGTCTCTTGCCACTTCCAGCGATTGTCAAGATAGTCACGCGATGCAGGCAGCGTGGTCGTCTTGCGACCGGCAGCGTCGGTCAATTCCCACCAATAGGTGACCGGGCTGAACGGAGGCAGCACGCCGCCGACAAGCTGCTGAACAAAGACCGCCTGGATCGCCTTGCCCGGCGCAAAGACGCCGATACCGCGCCGCTCCGGCCCATTGCGCGCACGGAACACCACCTCTGCCGACCGGATGTCCACGTCACTGCGCGCCGTGACCGTGAACGTCATCTGTTGGGCAAAGGTATAGTCAACGCCGGTACTGCTCACGACGATACCCTCAGCATGGGCCACACCGTGCAGCAGCAGGAGGGCTAGAAGCACGCCCAGTATCATTACGCACGCCGCGATGGAGCACCGTAAAGCACCCGGCATCCCAAAGGGATGCACTGCAATCAAACGTGATGTGGGCTTGGCGTACAGCATTTGACCTGCGACCTGTCACCTGAGCAACGCAATCAGCAACGTTACTGTGATCGGGCTGAGCAGTGTGGACACAAACACGACACTGGTGACAAACGACGGCATCACTTCGTACTCTAGCGCCAGAATCGTCGTCACGACCGCAGTCGGCATGGAAGCTTCGATCATGGCTGCCTGCCGGGCCGCGCCGCTCAAACCCAAGACATTGACCATGCCCAACGCCAACAGGGGCGAGACGACCAGGGTTAGCATTGTCGCCAATCCGATCAACAGCGGGTTTTCCGGCTTGGCGGCGCGCTCCAGTTGCATCCCCAGGACCAGCATCATCATCGGCAAAGATGCGCCGCTCAACAACTCGATCGGGCGCATGACGGGCGGCGGCAAGGTCGTCTTGCTGAGAATCACGACACCCGCAGCGACGACGCCATACACGGCCGGAATCTTGAACACGCCGGTCAATGCCTTGCGGTATCCGCTCTTGCCGCTGGAAGCCACAAACACACCGACCGTGTACATCAGAATGGTGCTGGTCACAAAATAGATCGTGGCGCGGGCCAGCGCTTCCTTGCCGAAAGCAAAATTGTTGACCGATAGCCCGTAATTGCCGCCGTTCGAAAACATGATGACGATCAAGAACGCGCTCGCCATCGCCCGATCCAGCCGCAGTGGAAGCGTGATCAGCCGGCCGATCAGCCCAATGCCCAGCACCACAGCTACCGTGAACAGCACCATCCTGGCAAACTCGTCCGGGCTGATCTTGGATGTGACCAGCAAGTTGAACACCAGGCATGGCGCGAGCGCGTTGAAGGTGATGCGCGAAAGCGTCTTGACATCAGCTTTGAGAAAACGGGCCGACAAGAATCCGACCGAGGCCACCACGAAAATTGGTAAAACGTCGTTGGCAAAAATGGAGAGCAGCAGCGTCACTCGTCTTCCTCGTCGGCATGAGGATCAAAGACAAACAGGGGCAGGTCACGCTCACCGTGCATCCACTCCAATTCTTCCAGGGCATCGGCGGCGACCTTGGCCAGGTCGGCATCGTCGTCGGCGGCCAGATCGGACAACAGCGAGCGGGCACGCTTGCCGCCGATTTGTCCCAAAGCCCAGATCGCCATCTCCTGCACTTCGCGGTCAGGGTCGTCGAGCAAACGCGCGAGTGTGCCCACCGCCGTGCGCGCCTCCAACTGACCCGCGGCATGAGCGGCTTCGTAGCGCATGGCGGGCGACTGGCTCTCCAACTCTGAGACGATCGTGTCAATCCACTGATCATCGGCGCTGTTGCCCATCGCAAACACGGCGCCGATGCGCATCAGCTCGTCGGGCGCGGCATAAGCCTGGCGGATCAGACCGGGAACATCTTCGGCGCTGGAAAAGCCGACGGCTTCCACGGCGCGGCGGCGCACTTGCAGCGGCTCGCCCGGCGCGGCAATGATCTGGCGCAGAGTCTTGAGCGCCGATTCAACTTTGGCGTGCGGGATTTCTTCGATGTCATCCAGGTACACAAACTGACCGAGCGCGCTGGCCCCGGCCGCCCGCACCTGTTCCGACGGATCGTTCTGCAGGATCTTTAACAGCACCGGGATGAGCGCCGGGTCCGTGTCTTCCCACAATCCATCCAGGGCCGCCTCGCGCACGTCGGCATCGGAATCGTTCAAGGCCAGTCTGAACACCGGCCCAAAGTTGACTTCAAAGTTGGTCTCGGCGATGTCCACCAGGTGGCGGATCGTCGCGCGGCGGCGATCGTCGAGCAGTGTGGGCCACGCAGCCTGGACGCGCGCCAGATCCGCTCCATCCAGGTTGGACAGCACGTACAGCTTGGCGACCGATAACGGCTGTGAGTCATCTGCCAACTGCTGTAACAACGCCTCGACAGTGGGGGCCCGTTTTGCTTTCATGTCTTACTCTAGGGTCAAGGGTTTCCGACAATGACCCAAGACGAGCCCTCTTCGCCACGCTGCGAGGGCAGGCGACGGAAGGAGCATGGCGCTATCCGGCGTTGGTCTAGAGTCTCTCGTCGTGTCTTAGAACGTCTTGGGAATCGCAATGGGATTCAGAATGTCCTGCAGTGTGATGACCAGCATCAGCGTCAACAGGAGGGCCATGCCCACCAGATGCACGATGGTTTCCTTCTTGGGGTCAATGCGGCGGCGGCGGATCACTTCGATGATGACGAATACGAGGCGGCCTCCGTCCAGTGCTGGCAGCGGCAGCAGGTTAGTCAATCCGATGGCAACACTCAAAAAGCCCGCCAACTGCAGGATCGGGAACAACCCGCGCAAACGGAGACTGGCTTCGGCCTGCGCGCCCGCGATTTGCGCGATGCCCACCGGGCCGATGGGTCGCGCTTCGCTGGCAGGAATCAAGCCGCGCAAGATAGCGACGGGCGCCAGAACCGTGGCCGCCACGCTGCCCACCGTCGCTTGCAAGCCCAGCGGCACGGCCTCCAGGGGTGAATAGTAACGCAAGTTAAAGCTCAACACCTGGTCGCCGATGGTGATGCCCAGCGGCCCTTCTTTCGTCGCATCGTATTCGTCGGCGCGGCGCGGCGTGGCGCGCAAGTCGAGCCGATCCTGGCCGCGTTGAATCGAAAGAGAAAGCTCTTGGCCCAGGTTCGCGTGCGTGATCTGGACAACCTGAGTGGTACGTTGGATGGGCTGCCCGTTGACCGACAGGATAGTGTCACCTGGCTTGAGCCCGGCCGAGTCTGCCGGAGAGCCCGGCTTGACGGTACTGATACCCACGGCCACGTCTTTGGCCTCCGGAGCGCCAGACATGAACATGGCGACAAAGATGACAAAGGCCAGCAGAACATTCATGCCTGGCCCGGCCGCCAGCACGGCAAAGCGCCAGCGCTTGGGCGCAGCGGCAAAGCTATCGGGCGCCGTCGGGTCCTCTTCGCCCAGCATCCGTGTAAAGCCGCCCACGGGCAGCCAGTTGAGTGTGTATTCCGTTCCGGGGACGTAATCCGTCACCTCGCCCCGCGCAAAGGTAGTGGACTGCACACTCTCGACATTCTCGGTTGAAGGGTCGAGCAGCTTGATGCTTTGCAGGACGCGGTTGCCGTCCGGCTGCAAGCCAAAGGCAGCCTCGACGAATCGCCCGTTTTCCATCACATCCATCACATTGCCGGGCAAAGGCAGCCGGTCGAGGAAGCCAAACCCGGCAGACTTGGTCCCTTCCGGCTTTTTGAACAGCCGCTCCGCATCGGGCCGCGCCAGACGCGCCTTGAAATTCTTGGGGAGGGTGATGCGGACGCCTGCAATCGTGATTTGGCCGGCGCTCTGCCAGAATTTCCAAGCGCGCGGCGGATAGCCAAAGCCGAACTCGATCACGCGGATGCGCGCGAGCTTGGCGAACAAAAAGTGACCCAATTCGTGAAAGAACACCAATGGTCCCAGTACCAGAAAAAACGCAATAACCGTCAATAGCGGTGACATTCAAACTCCTTATTTCCCTCAATCCCTGAACGACATTATACCGCTAGATAGGCGGGGAGTCTAGTAGTGTGCGATCACGGATATGTTACCTGCAACATGTATGGCATGGCGGTATCATAAGGCGGAGCGGCGCTGATATAGATGTAATACCAGCCGGCATTCCCACTGTGGCTAACCTCACATGACGCCCCCCTACACCAGCCCACGAGATTGCTGGTTGTCTGGTAGAATAACTGTAACTCGGGTTCCACACCCGGGTGATTACTCATGTTGGCGCGAATTGACCCGGGCTTGGACATGTAAAAACTAGAGTAATCTTTGTTATACTCAGGATAGCCATCATCATTCGAGTAGCCATAGTACAGTTTCCCGGAGCGCAGCGGGCCATTCGCCTGCTGATAAGAGTTGTTGGGCTCTACCTCCCACGGGCCTTCAAAGTAGACTGTGTAATCCTCATTGGCTAACACATAGCGTATCTGAGTGCAATATCGTCTGTTGAGTCTACCCAGACCAGATTCAGAGACATATCCCATTATCAGAGCTCATTCAGTCTGAAACTGTTCAGATGAAACGAGTGATACTGGTTCAGGGTCTGGTGCCGGGTCCAAGCAAAATGTCATGGGCAGAGGCGCATCGCACGCCAAGCTGTAGTCCAGCCAACGCCAGCCCAATTGCAAGTAACTTAAACCGCGTTGCCAATGATGGTCAATGAGTCGCCGTTGCCCTGAGGCCACGACCTCGGTCCCAAGCGACACCAAATACAAGCTGCACAACGCCATGACCAGTAACACATGATTGAGACGCGATGAAACTAATTCAGTTTCTTCCAATTGAAATCCGGCCGACTTGTCATCCAGAAAGCCCAAGTCGATTCCCATTCGCAACGCATAATCCGTCAACGTCGGCAGACCCGCTGGTTGGTCGGTGGCAATCCGCCACGGATCATGGGAGGGATGACCATCCCACACCCATGCGACATTGACTGGCCCGTAGCGTTGCTGGGTCAGATAAACCCTTTGCAGAAAGTGGGGTTGATACGGTTCAAGCTCCCAACTATCCAGTCGAACCGGCTGACGGCGACCTGACCAGACCTGCTCACTAGCCTCCAACCGGAGTCGAAAATGCCAGTCCAGGTGACGGGCTAAGGTCATTAACCTGACATCCCGGAAGCCTCGATCACCCAGGAGAATAACGGTCGCATCGGCGGGAATCAGTTGAGCCGTGTACTGGACGAGCCCGGCGTATTGGTTGAACGCCAACATCACACTTTTACGCTTGAACACTTGCCAGGCGAGAGGCACCGCCCGTCCCCGATAGATGACCGCCGTTCGTGCAATGACCAACCGATTCCCGACACTGGTGGTGTCCAGGCCAACATAGAGAGGGTGACTTGACCATGCGGCTAAAGCACTACGAATGAAGGGCGCATAGAAGCGCCGCACATCCACCAGCGGACTGTCGAGCCAACGCCGGAAACGTTGTTCTCGCGCAGCGGCATCCGTTGCATCGGGAAGCACACTCGCCCAGGCCGGTAGTCTGATGGTTTTCTGCAACAAGGTGCCCGTCATGGCCCAAGCCAATGTGTCCACGCTGCGGATGTTTTCGTTAACCAATTCCGATTCAAAGACTCTCATGAAACTTGCGTGAAGATGCCGACTGTCACTCACAACAATCACAACTCCTAAATGTAGTGTCCGTGCTGAACAGACTAATTTTTAGCTTAAGCACTGTCAGCCACGCAAGTTATACCTTGACACTCAAAGAAGTCAAATTTAGCAGGTGTTAGCCAATGAGTGTGTAATCTCTCAGTGCCAGCGGCAGGTAGATGAAGCATAGCCCAACGCAGTCGGCACCGGACCGGCTATACACATAAGCCGAACCCTGATCGGCGTTAGCGTCGATACGGTCATAAGGCATTCCAACGACGACGGCATCCCCGCTGAGGGACACAGAATAACCGAACATGTCATCCTTCGCGCCGTCGGAGGCGGTCAGCTTTTCGACCTCGCCCCAGTTGTCCGCCCCACCCTGGTTGCGCACAAAGAGATAAGCCGCGCCCTGGTGGTAGTTGAAGCCGATGTCGGTCCCATACGCCCCGACGACGAGGGTATCGCCGGCGATAGACAACGTGGCGCCGAAATAGTCACTCGATGCGCCATCAGAAGCGGCCAGCTTTTTGACTTGGCCCCAGTTGTCCGGCCCACCATGATTGCGCGCAAAGACGTAGGCTGCACCTTGTGAGGCGTTGTCACCGACTTTGGCGTATCGCGCTCCGACGATGAGTACGCCGGCATCTCCGCTGATGGACACGGTGCCGAAATAGTCACCTACTGTGCCATCGGGAGCCGTCAGCTTTTTGACCTGGCCCCAGTTATCCGCCCCGCCCTGGCTGCGCTCAAACACATAGGCTGCACCCTGGGAGTTGTTGCCGCCAATAGCCGCTCCCCTCGCCCCGACGACGAGTGTGTTAGCATCGCCACTGATAGACACAGAGCCGCCAAACGAGTTATCTGCCGCGCCGTCGAAAGCGGTGAGCTTCTTGACTTGGCCCCAGTTGTCCGCCCCGCCCTGGTCGCGCGCAAAGACATACACCGCACCCTGGCGAGAGTTGCCGCCGATTTCAGCCCCCTGCGCCCCGACGACGGCGGTATCCTCGCTGATAGACACAGAAAAACCAAAATAGTCATTCCAATCGCCGTCGGAGGCGGTCAGCTTTTTGACCTGGCCCCAGTTGTCCGCCCCGCCGTGGTTGCGCGCAAAGACATACGCCGCGCCTGTGGCAGAATCTGCAAAGTCTGCTCCGACGACAAGCGTGTCCCCACTGATGGACACGGACCAGCCGAAATAGTCACCGCCCGCGCCGTCAGAGGCCGTCAGCTTTTTCACTTGGTGCCACCGGCCAGGCCAACCCTGATCACGCGCAAAGACATACGCCGCGCCCTGATTGTTGTTGCCGCCAACAGCGGCACCGTACGCCCCGACGACAATGATATTCCCACTGCTGGACACAGAATAACCGAACTTGTTAGCCGCCGCACCGTCGGAGGCAGTGAGCTTGGCCACTCGGTCGCCTGGCTGAAGACTGGCCCATCCTTGAGTTGAAAGACCCTGCAAAGCCCGCGTTGCTGCTGCTGGCGAGAAAGCCTTGCCAGTCACGGGACGGTCATTGGCGAGTGGCTGGAATGCGGCAATCCGCATGGGGACACTGGCAGCGTAAGATGCCGGTGCTATCGCCACGCTCCACATGAATTCGATCAACAAGGCAGCGATGAGCAAGCGATAGCAGGCCCTGGTCATATGTTGGGAGGACGTGACGGTATGCATATGGTCAAAACCACCAGTTTTCACTCCCTTGCCCTGATCATGGCGGTCTGGGCGGCCTCGGCGGCTCCTTCTCTTCCTCGGTCGGTGCCAGTGGTTGTGTTGGGGTCAGTGTGAGCGGTATGCGCGTAATCGTTGGGAATGGTCGTGGTGTGATCGTCGCAGCGGCAGTCGGCTCCTGTGTTGGCGCCAAGGTAGCTGTCGGGCTCGCTGCTGCGGTCCGAGTATGACTTGGCGTGTGGATGATCGTGAGAGTCGGAGATGGCGTGAGCGTTGAAGTGAGTGTGGGTGTTGGTGTGGCCGTTGCTGAAGACGTCAACGTCGGAGTGCGCGTTGGTGTGCTGGTGAAATTTCCATCGAATCTGAAAGTTGCGAATCTTCTGAACAATATTACCAATATGACGACGACCAGCGTTGCGAGAAGCAGTCTGACAACAACTTTTCTTCTTCGCCATACAGTGTTCAGTAATCTTCCAACTCGCTCAACACAAACCTCTACAATCGCCGAATGTCGCCGAGCTCTCTCGGCTTCATCCGGAGTGATATCAACCGGCCCCGAAGCGAGTTCAGGTATGTCTATCCACTCTACATTCGGGCGCAATTCTCGACACTTGGCGACTAGCTCAGAGATTCGATTTTGACGATCAACAAGTAAAACAAGTTCTCCAACCTTGAATTTTCTGCCCTGCGCAGGCAAATCATCATACTCCACACCTATATCATCGCAAAGCGTTCGTACTTCCGGTTCACTGAAATGTGCGATGATGGTGTCGCGCAATATAGCTAGACTTTTCTTCCGTGCTTGACGCAAAGCTGTGGCGTTTTGCGGGGTGGGCAGTTGCGACATTGTCGGCCTCTTGGGGTTTGGGTCTACAGGGAGCATTCAGGTTCGCCCTACTCTTCCAAGACATTCCTCCCAGAATTGAAAGCCAACCATCAAAAGTCGACTATTATTGTACACCTGATTTGTCTGCTGGCACAACTGGCATTTGGTGCGATTTTCAGGTAGCGGGATGGTGAAGCCCTGTCCGACTCTTCATCGGCTTGCATCCGCCGGGACCCTGTTGCTATCTGACGATTCGACTACCATTCCCCACACCGCTGACCAGAACACCCTGAACACCAGAGATAGCGCGAACGCGGAATTCGATTTGTGAGGCGAACTCGGCGGGGCAAATACAATGGACATTCGGCCCGGCGTCAATTGTAAAAGCAACCGGCAAGCCCTCTTTGCGCCAGGCGCGCATCGCCTGCATCACCGCCAGCGTGGCCGGGCGCCAGTAGAGGAGTGAAGGAGTGCTGGTCATCATTACCGCGTGCATCATCAGCGTGTCTTGTTCGATGACCTCTGCCAGCGCCGGGAAATCGCGCGAGAGCAATGCCGATTTGCAGCGTTCCAATCGCGCGGGCGTGCTGGAGACGCGCGCCGCCTGAAGTGGGCTGGTATCGGCCAGCGCGTGACCTTCGGTCGAACCGGTGGCCTTGTGCGCCGACTCGATAATGGCGACCACATCACGCAAATCCCAGTGATCGGCAGGGGCAATCATCCGCCCGAAGGAGCAAGCGTCCTCATCGCACGCGTCCCACAGAACAAATCCGCCCGGCACACTCCGGCACGCCGAGCCGGAGCCATGCCGTGCCAATCGAGACAGCTCATCCGTCGAAAGGTTCAAACCTGCGGCGGCGCATGCCGCGACGGTCAACGCGGCAAAGGCGGAAGCCGACGAAGCCAGACCCGTTCCGGCGGGAAAGTTGTTGTGGGAAACGACGTGGGCCTGGGTGCTGATGCCCGCCACAACACGGACGCGCTCCAGGTGTGCGACAACTCGATCCCGTGCAGGACCGTGCGATGGGACAGCGTCAATCGTCAGCGTGTCTGCGGCAAGGTCGGCGCGAAACTCGACGGTGGTCGTCGTCGCCAGCGCGGCGAGGTTCATTGAAAGCGACGAGTTGGAGGGCAGGCGCAAGACGTGGTCGCGGTTACCCCAGTACTTGATCAGAGCGATATTAGCGCAACTGACAGCCGTTGCTCGCCGATTCTGCAAATGGGTTTTCCTCCTGTGGGACGAATGAAAGAACCTATCGCAATGATACCACCGATTCGCCCTGCCCTCAATTTGGGCCACACCCAAAACCTGCCATCAACAGCCTGATTCGACGTGGCAAGCGGGTACATTTTCGGTCATCAAATGGGTCTGTTTTCGCTTGACAAAAACAATGACTATCGCAATTACAGTGTAGGGTGTCCCAACAGTGAGATCATTGTCCAAATCGTCGGTGCGCTGTGGTACGAACAAGAGCCGCCGGAAGAAACGCCCACGCCGACGGCTGTGGCGACCTGGTTTGTGCCGCCTAGCCCAACGCCGCGCGTGGCGCGAAGCGTGGCAACGCCGGTCGGGTCAAGCAACCTTGACTTTATCATGCAGCAGGGAACGCTTGTCATCGGGTGGGTCGGCCCGGCGCTGTTTGCAATCCTGTTCGCGGCTTTTGTTTGGGGCACAAAGGTATTCCAGTGGCTGTGGGCGCTGGCAACGTGGTTGTTTTCGGGCGTGTGGAGGGGCGGGGGGTAGGGGTGAGTTAGGGGCAGGCCGCTGGATTGGGTGTGAGGCGCGCAATGAACGAGCATTAAGACGCAATGCCGGCTCAATGCGCCATCCCCGGCGCGGTGGGTCGGGCGCTCCTTGTTTTGACATGCGATTGATTCAGGTCTATACTATTCATGTCCGTGCGTTTCTCGGGTCTGCATGACTGACGTGATGGCACGGCTGACGAAGGAGGATGAGCATGGCCTGAGCCACCGGGTATTTTACCACAAGAACGGCTACAGTCTGATCTTCCCCACGGGGTATAAAGGCCGCAATCTCTAGCGGGGGAATAGTCCTCAAAAACGCAGCCGACTTCTTGTTAGGCCACTCAACCATCATCTCGTCAAATACTTGCATCGGGAAGTCAAGATGAACGAAGCATCCTTAGCTGCAAAACAAAAAATGCTGAAAAGCCAATTGATGCAAAGAACTCGCAAGACCCTCGTAGGTCTAATTTTGGAAGAAACCGGTCATTCGATACAGAAGCTGACTCGCCGCCCTCAGGCCCCATCGTCTTTATTCAGTGCCTTACTAATCGCGTCACTTGTATTGCTGATAGATATCCTTGTCTCTTTCTTACATGGTGAATTTCGTTCTAGTGCCAGAGGTGGATTTGTTCCCATTGAAATCTTAATGGCGGGAATAATTTGCGCACTTCTGATTACTCTAAAGAAGTATTTTGATTCTCTTTTCAGTATCATTCGCGAACGCATAATAGACAACATTCAAGATGTAACTAGTCTGATTGACTTGCAGACATGGCTGGATAAAGTTTGCGATACAAAAAGAACACTCCTTTTAGCACATTTTGTATGGTAGTGGGGTTTAGTTACTTCTTCATTCCAATAGTAATCTTTGGAGAGCCAGCATCGAGTCTGTTCGGTGCATTCATAATGGGGGCAGTATTATTCTTTGTCGCAGGAATAGCCCTATACTATTTTTATCGCATTCTGATTTTGCCATTGCACTTAAGCCAATACAGTTTCAAGATTTATGACCTAGATCCAAGAAACTCAGAAATCATAGAGAACATATCGAACCTGATTACTGCCTTCGTCTACATCGTGGCGGCTTTTATGGCAGTTACAACTGCGACGCTTGTCCTGATTGGCTGGACAGCATTACCCGCTATGGCTCCGACAATCCTTATTGCATGGGTTCTGATTATTGCTCTATTTGTTACCAATCACTATGCCCTGAACAAAATTATCACGAAGGCGAAATGGAAAACGCTCAATGAAATTCAGAAGCAGATTGAGCAAATGTATACGGCAGGAAATCTAGCTGAAAAAGAAAAGATAGAGTCCATCAACCGTCTGATGGATTATCACGACCGTATCAAAGGCACGCCAAATTCGGCCCTGGATTTCCGTGCTGGCCTCAGTTTCGCGAATTCACTGCTATTGCCTTTGCTTGCATTCTTACTCGCGAATATGAAGGGACTAATTGAGCTAGTTCATAAGTAAGTGGCCTACCGATGAGTTGTAGTGTCAAGTGCTAGAACCTTAAAATTTTCAGCTTGCCACTTGGTACAGGACGTCCTCGCCTGAAACTGAAAGACGAGATCAAGTCACATACAGAGATGTGTCTTGCTCTCGCCATCCCGTTGGAATCAAGGCCAGTATAGCGCGAGGCGTGGCCGGACGCTGCGCGCAGTGCCCACCTCATGGAAGGCGATAGCAGTGGGTGATGCGGAGGCGACGTCGCCGGCGTGCCGGAAGAGTTTGGTGGGGTACGCTGGCGACGTGGTTGTTTTCGGCGGAGGGGGGGGGGGGGGGAGGTGTGAGTCAAGATTGAGCCGAGGCCGAGGGGGGACAGGGGCAAATGGTGGCGGGTAGCCCCTGGGCTTTCCCAGGGGTAGCCTGATCCGGGATAGCGCAATAAGTCGGGTGGGAGGCCATCCCTTGGAAACCACAACGGGAGAC
>CAYGWJ010000171.1:0-11187 GCA_964353405.1 uncultured Anaerolineae bacterium | reverse complement strand
TCGTCGCGCGCTACAAGCGAGTGCGAGGCAACCCGTTGGCCAAAGCCGGACTAGAGATGGCCGCGTGGGACGTATTGGGGCAGGCGCAGAACAAGTCACTGGCGCAAATGCTGGGCGGCGTGCGCGAGCGCGTGGAAGTGGGTGTGTCCGTCGGCATTCAACCGACGACGGCGGCACTGGTCGAGCGGGTAGGGCGGTATATTGCAGAAGGCTATGCCCGTATCAAAATCAAGATCAAACCGGGGCGCGACCTGGCCGACGCGCGCGCCGTCCGCGCCGCGTTCCCGAATATTCGCTTGCAGGTAGATGCCAACTCGGCGTACCAACTGGCCGATGCGCCGCTGTTCCAGCAGATGGATGACCTGGACCTGTTGCTCATCGAGCAGCCGCTGGCCGAAGACGACATTTACGATCACAGCAAGCTGCAGCCGCAGATCAAGACGCCGATTTGCCTGGACGAAAGCATCCTGTCTGCCGACCACGCGCGCGCAGGGATCGAGCTGGGCGCGTGCCGCATCATCAACATCAAAGCGGCGCGGGTGAGTGGCTTGTTCGAAGCTAAGAAGGTACATGACCTGTGCCGTGAGCGCGGCGTGCCGGTGTGGTGTGGGGGAATGTTGGAGACAAACATTGGCCGCGCGTCCAACATCGCGCTGGCCTCGCTGTCGGGTTTCACACTTCCCGGCGATATCAGCGCCACCTCGCGCTATTATGCCGAGGACATTGCCGATCCGGTGTTCGTGCTGAACCCCGATTCGACCATCAGCGTGGCGACCGGGCCGGGGCTGGGGGTGCAGGTCAATCGCAGAAATCTCGAACGGTTTACGGTGGAGCAAGAGGTGTTTGCAGCGTGACCCCATCCGGTCCATTCACTAGCCCTGGTTTCCTGCCCTTGGCGGCCTGTATAGGCCGTGCAGGCTGCGGATGCCGGTCAGTCTCTTGTCACGATCCGGCGTGCGCCGCACGGTGCCGATGACAGACAGGCCACGCGAAGCGCCCGCCCTCTTCTCGCACCGATCCCGCATCACCTGCTGCTATTGCCTTCCGTGAGATGGGCGCTGCGCGCAGCGTCTACTTCGTTCGGCTTTCGCCTCCTAATAGCTGCAACACTCGCTAGGGGTGGTTGGCTAGACCCGCTTCGCGCCCACAAGGACTTACACCTTGCAAGAAGCACCAAGTTAGCTTGGCGCACCAACGTGCCGGTCAGCCGCGGCCGAAGGACGTCGGCTGGAGTGGCTGGTTAGGACTTTTTGCTTTATTCTGCCTTGTTAAAACGGCTTTCTTCGCGGCCGTACGACGTTTGCGCGTCAATGCTGCTTTCTTTCCTGCGTCTTTCATCCTTTTTGACCACAATACAATTTTGGGCCTGTCTCGCATCTGTAAAACTGTTTCTGTAGAAATTAGGTCAAGATCGTGCATTTTGTGGCAGTTCGGACATAGGATGACGAGGTTTTGAGGATCGTTGTTTTTGCGGTTACCATCAATATGTGCGACTTCCAGCACATCGGGAATGCCAAATCCACAATGAGCACAAAGAGGGTCATAAGTTTCAAAGGCCAACTTGCGATAGTTAATTTTCTTCTCCATACTCTTTTTTGGTCCATCGCGGTAGGACAGCCAATTACCCGCCCTCTTCCCGCACCCGGCACACCTGGCGGGGCGGCGTGCGACTGTCACTCTGACCAGAACTTGGGCGCGATATTTCACCCTTTCAGCGATGCCTGAGTAGCTTGAACTCTTGGGTAGTTTGTGTTGTGATAGGTGTAATGAAACTTCTCCTCGCCAAGATTTCGATGTCATGCACACGAACTCGTAGACCGCCATTAGGCAAACCAGGATGCGAGACAATCCCACCTTGGTCTGTTCGTAAAAACTCGAACGATTCTTCACTTGGTTCTCTTTGTGATGCTTGGACGAGAGCGGACAAGACATCATGGTAAGTCATAGTGGAACTTGCTCCTCGGTAATGTCATCTTACGTCGCGAGTTCGGCGCGACACACCTAACACAAAATGTTGTCCTTCTCGTGCTGTCATTATGGTTCATCAGGGGGCCGGCGCAAATCTATCTCTATTGTGGGGCCAAATAGAGAAGGGTCTCTGTAGATAAACTTAGCTGGCCCAGTATTGGAGGGTATTTGAAAAACAATCCCCCCATAAGTGTGGCTACCAGGGCTGACATCAACCGCTGGTAGAGGATTGCTCCAAAAGCTATATGTTTCTGCATCATGCGTATAAGTAGCGCCATCGAGGTCAACCAAAGTGCAATTGAAAGGATTGACGTGAATAGTGCTTATGGTTTCGTTGTCTACCCGAACTCCGAAGGCTACATATCGCATTCCCCCGCCAGCACTTTGATACCTGAAATCACCTATGCTAACAGTAATTCCCCTAACGGATTCGCCCCACGTCCCCTTGGGGGGTATGCTCTTGTATGCCTCTATTGCCGCAGTTGCTTTGGCAATAGCTTGCGCTGTTGCTGTCGCTTGACGCGCTATAGCAACTTGAACAGTTGCAGTTGCATTTTGGGCCGCTTTAGCTTCAGCAGTGGCGGTTTGTGCTGTTGTCGTTGCTTGACGGGCTGCTGTAGCTTGTGCTGACATTGCAGCAGCAGTTGCAGTTTCCGGGATAAGGGTCTGTGTTGGAGCGGGAGTATTTACCGGCGTTGGTGTGTATGTCGATGTAGGTGTATCTGTTGGCCTGGGTGTATTTGTGGGACGAGCGGCCTCAGTTGCCAAAGCAATTGCTTGTGCTGTTCCTGTTGTACGGGCTACCGTGCGTGCTGTACCAGTTGCTTGATTTGCTGGATCGGCTTCAGCAATTCGAGAAAGTGCGACAAAGCCCACACAGACACAAAGGCAGAGACCGAGTAAGCCACCACCTATGCCCAAGAGAAGTTTACGTCGTTTGGATAGATTCTTTAGCATAGTATAACCTCTGGATGATGAGTTGTTGTGCTTGCGAGCCTAACTATGAAGTCGGCGGAATATATTCCTTCTATATCGCTTCTGGGAAGTTGACTTTGGTGGCAAAATACGGAACAGGGCCTCCGCTCCGGAGAGTGGAGCCAGTGGGCCATCTGGCGGATGCATGGCAGTCGCCTCCTTGACGTTGGCAGGGGGAAACACAAGCGTCTAAACGACAAACAAAAGTATAGCCCCAAAGATGGGTTTGTCAAGAGGTCGGCGGATCAGGCCCAGGGCTTTTGCAAGGCCAATCTTGGTTCTCTAACCGAGTTCATCACGACGAATGATTCATTGTAGACGCGAAATACGCAGTGCGAATTATGTGCGCCTGAAATACTGCTCCGTCTCTTTATAGTTCCGGCACAGCACCGTCAGATACGTCGTTACTTCGATGAGCTTCTTTTCCACGTCGGCCACTTTGACGTATCGGCTGTTGGCGCGGCAGCGCAACACCAGCTTGTCAATCAGGTCGGCCACGACCGTATCGTCCACATCTACCCAATAACTCACACGGTTGACCAGCAGCCGCTTGTACGCCAAGAGGAAGCGGCTGGCACGGCGATATTCGCGGCGAAAGCGCTTGAGCGGCAGGATGCGCGGCGGCCCCTGGAACAATTCGCGCAGGTCTGGGTCCACATAGCCTGTGGCGCGCCGGCGATAGCCGTTCACCTGTGAGACCTTTGCGCCCATGAATTGGGCCACCGTCATCGAAAGCTGGTCCACGGGCAAGTCGAGCGCATTGCTGCCGCCATTGTTCAGCAGCGGCTCTTGCCGGCCAAAGTCGGCCACGACTTTTTCCACATAGGCCAGCTTCTTGAGCGCGCCGGGCTTGGAGCGGAACTGGCCCAGCCAGTCAATCTCCGGCGTCAGCCACACAGAAAAGGTCTCGGCAAAATCCTCGTCGGGATGCGTCTGCGCGTAAAAGTCACCCGCCGGATTCACAAAGTCCGCGCTCCACGGGTTGGGCTTGCGCCCGATGTGCTCCGGGTACGTGTGGAAAAAGTGGCCCTTGACCTTGAACAGGTGGCGGAACTCTTTGGTGCGATAGAGCTTGTAGGCGTAGCAGAAAGCGTGGCCCACCTCGTGACGCATGATCTGCAAAATGTCGGCCGGGTCGTAGCGAAACCCGCGAAACTCTTGGTTGAGTTCGCGCAGCAACTCGTTGCAGTCATAGAACCCCACGCCGATATTCGTCGTCCCTTCTACGCAGCCGTAGCCGTTGGAAATATAAAACGTCGGGTTGAGCGTGATGCCCACGCGCGCCAGGTCCTCACGCGTGCGGCGGATCGCCTCGTCAATCAGCGTGCCCTTGATCTGCAGCCCCAGCTTGTTGATGGGTGTCGTCAGGATTTCAAGCTTGAGCGTGTCTTTGCTGTAAAGCAGTTCGCGTGTTTTTCGCTTTTTCATGCTAGACCCAATCCACAGTCGTGCGATCTGTCATTCTGAGCCACAGGTGACACACAAATACTATCTCAATCGCCAGTCGTTCGCATACACGAGCAGCTTGCCTCGCCGCAGGTAGCCGACGAGCGTAATGTTCCACGCGCGCGCCAACTGGACCGACAGACTTGTGGGCGAGGTGCGGCTGGCGACGATGGGACAGCCCATTTTGACCGCCTTGTTCAGCATCTCGCTGCTGATGCGCCCGGTCGAAAGCAAAATGCCGCCGCGCGTGTCCACGCCGCGCAACAGGCAATCGCCGCGCACTTTGTCGAGCGTGTTGTGGCGGCCCACGTCTTCCGCGCTGCTCAACAGCTCGCCGTTGCGAAACAACGCGCTCGTGTGGACGCCGCGCGTGCGGCGATACAAACGCGCCGCACTCTGCAGTTGCTCCATCAGGCGGTGCAATTGCCCGGCGGGCAGGGTCAGATCGGAATCGAGCGGCGGCTGAGCGCCCGTGAGATCGTCGAACGTCACGCCGCCGCCGCACCCCGAAGTGAGGATGCGCTTACGCGGCATTTCGATCTCGTGCGTGAGCCACACGTCCACGCACAGGCCGCTCGGGCAAATGTGAACCGCGCGCACCTCGTCTTTTGACGCGATCATCCCTTCGTTGGCAAGCAAGCCCACTGCCAGCCAGTCTTGTCGAAGCGGCGTGGCGGCGATGGTCACCAGCTCTTGGCCGTTGACGTGAAGGCTCACAAAAACTTCTTCGATCACTTCACCGTCAAGTGCACGCCAGCCGCCATCGAACGTGTGATAGATGGTTGGAACCGCGCCCTCGGTCATTCGAAACAAAAGTACGAGTCAGAAGTATAAGAATTCGTCGTGGACACATAGACAACGCGGGCCAAGTAGCGGCCCGCGAGTCGGGTGGAATGTCGGAGGGGATTATAGCTGGCTGCGGGCCTGTGTCAAGTGTTTGGGGGCGGCGCAGGTCGCTTGGCTTTCTGGAGGATCGCTATATTTGGCGATGATCCGCCGACCCTCCGCCAGATATGGCGTCAAAAAGAGATTTCCAATCCTCCTACCCACTGTCCACTTGTCACTGACCACTATTCACTCTCCGTCCCACGTAACTCGAATAGCTCGATTTCCGGCGGGCAGAAGAAGCGTGCGCGAGGCGCTCCCAAACCTTCCATGCCGATGCCGCGACTCACGTAGAGTCGTGTGTTGCCTTCAGCATACAGGCCCATCTCGTAGCGTTTCCAGTATCTGGAGCTGGTCACGAACGCGCCGACGAGCGGCAGACGGACCTGCCCGCCGTGCGTGTGACCGGCCAGGAACAAATCCACTCTGGCGCGCGTGGCCTCTGGCATCAGATCAGGCGAGTGATACAGCAGGAGGGTGAACGGCATGGATGGATTGCTGGGCACGCCGGTCATTACTTGCGCGAGTGTTTCACCATCTCGCGTCGCGTTGTTCGTGCACGTGACGCCGACCAGAGCGAGGGCGGGTTCATCTTCCGGCGCAAGCTTGAGCAGTTCGGCGCGATTGTGGAGCAGGTGAATGTCCAACCCGTCCAGCAGCCTGCGCACGGTATGGGGTCGGTCAACGGACGGACTGCCTGTGATGGCATACACGCCCAGCGACGCGCGCAGGCGCGAGAGAACCTCCCGGCAATCCGCTTGCGCGCGTGGATCGTCCAGGAAAGACAGGTTGAGAAAATCGCCCGTGAATACGATCAGGTCGGGGCGCAGTTCCTCCACCAGTTCCAGCAGCCTGCGTTCGCGCGCGGTAATGCGTTCGATGTGCAAATCGCTCAGGTGCAGGACGCGCACGGGCGGGCTGCCGGCCAGCTTGGGCGATTTGATCTCGATGCGCGTCACGTCCAGCCGGAATGGCTCGGCCCACAGGCTGTCCAATACATTGCCGGTGAGCGCCAGGTTGCCGATGGTGGCGAGCGCCATCGTCCAATACGGCAGCTCTGGCGTGGACGGGATGAATGCCGTTGCCGCGTACAGCGCCCAGCGCGCGGCCGCCAATGCGATCAGCGTCAGGCCGACCGGTCCAAAAGAGCGCCCGGTGCGGGGCAGCCAGGCCAGCATCACCCAATCGCCGATGACGAAAACGGCCAGGCTTGTTCCGACCACATAACCGGGTGTGTGGCCATGCGCGACCCTCGTCCAGATCCAATCTGCGCTGCCGACGGACGCCGCCAAGACAAGGAACAGCACGGGCGCCGGCAGACGAGCTACCCTGTCTCCGGCGGCCCAGATGTGATGAAGCAATCCAACTGGAGGCTTTTCGGCCATTCGTTGTCCCTGCCAAGCTCCGAAACGTGATGGGCGTGCTGACTTGAGTTTGTGCAGATGGGGAACTAGTATACCATATCGCCGCGAACAAAGGCGGCGGTGCGGGGATCAGACGGGGCATCAAAAAACGTATGTGTGTCGGCGACTTCGACCAGCCGCCCGGATAACATCAATCCGACCCGGTCGGCCAGCCGCCGGGCTTGGAACACGTTGTGCGTCACCAGAACGACCGTCGTGCCGCGCTCGCGGTTGTGCTGCCGCACGATGTCTTCGATCAGCCCGATGTTGTAGGGGTCCAGGTTAGCCGTTGGCTCATCCAGCAGCAGCACGGCCGGGTCAATCACCAACGCGCGCGCCAATGCCACGCGCTGCATCTCGCCACCCGATAGCTTGTGCGCGGAGGACCGCGCCAGTGGCTCCAATCCGACGCGCGCGAGGATGTCATGTACCTGTCCGTCTACGCGCTGACCCCGCAAGCGCAGCCCATACGCCACATTGTCATGGACGCTGGCCTTGAGGAGCATGGGGCGTTGAAAGACCGTCGTCACCTGGCGGCGCACCGCAAGTGGCACACTGGCGTTGATAGCCTGTCCCTGATAAATGATCCGCCCGGCGGTGGGATGCTCCAAAAAGTTGAGCAGCCGCAACAGCGTGGACTTGCCTGCGCCGCTGGGGCCGACGAGCGCCAGTACCTCGCCGCGCCGGATGTCCAGGTACTCTAGGTCCGTTACCATTCGCCCAGCATATTCTTTTTTCAGGTCTTGCAGCTGGTAGACTGGCTCGTTCAACGTGTTCCCATTCAATCGTTCATGCGCCCTTGCAGGCGCAGCATGGCGGCATTGACCAGAAATGCCAGTGCCAGCAAGATAATGCCCAGCGCCAGCGCCAGGCTAAACTCGCCCGTGCGCGTGTTGAGCACGATGGCCGTGGTGAGCACGCGCGTCTTGCCTTCGATGTTGCCGCCCACCAGCATGACCGCGCCCACTTCAGAGATGACGCCGCCGAACGCGGCCACAATCGCGGCCACCACGCCGATGCGCGCTTCAACCAGGACGGCCCATACCTCTTGCGGCCGCGTCGCGCCCAGCGAGCGCACCTGCAAGCGTAGAGCCGGGTCAACGCTCTGCACTGCCGACATCGTCAGCCCGGCAACCAGCGGGAAGGCGATGATGACTTGCGCCGTGACCATCGCGTTGGGTGTAAAGAGCCAGCCCCATACGCCGAGCGGCCCGCTGCGCGAAAGCATCAGGTAGACGAAGAGGCCCACGACAACCGGCGGCAGACCCATGCCGGTATAGAGCAGCGTCGTGATAAACTCGCGTGCCCGCACGCGCGAAAGGCCCAAAGCTGCGCCCAGCGGCACGCCGACCAGTGTGCTGATGGCCAGCGCCAGCCCGCTCACGCGCAACGTGAGCAGAATGATTTGCATCAGTGCGGGATCGCCGGACAGGATAAGGCGGGCGGCTTGTGCCAGTCCGCGCGCGAGGTCGTTCAAATCTATCTCCAGACCCGAAGGGTTGCTTTCTTCAGTGAAACCCTTCGGGTCTTATTTTACCGCAATTCAGGGCGTGTGCCAGAGCGAGGTTACTTGACTTGGATCTTGATGACGTCCTTGACCCAGAATTTGGATTGCATTCCGGGCATCACCGTTTTGAGCTTGCCATCGTCGCTGAAAGCAACCAGGCAATCCTGGCATGCGCGTGCGTCCGCCAGGGCCAGCTCGGCGGTATAGCCATCACCCGCCGTGAAAACCAAACTCTTGGCGTCTGCTTTGACCTTGGCCTGATCCAGCAGCGCGTTCAGTCTTACGCCTTGATCGGTCTCCGTGCCAGTCTTGGGATGGTCGGCAGTGACCTTGACGACTTGCATGCCCTTGAGCGCGTCCATCGCCAGTTTGAGTTCGTTGTCCACCGCGCCAGTGATGGTCAGCGCTGCGCCGCCTGTTGACGACTGGGCCTTGTATTCTTTCGAGTTGGCATAGAACAACGGCTGACCGTACTTGTCCACGCCGTAATTGCCAATCACCTTTTGCTCTTCCACCGACGTGATCCATTTGACGAAATTCATTGCCATATCATAGTTCACACCGGGGTGCTTGGCCGGATCAACTGCCATCACACCGTAAGGGTTGAGCAAACTCTTGTCCTTGTTCTCTTGCAGGCTGTTTCCGCCCACGACGATGACCAGGCTGGGCAGCTTGTCCTTCATCGAAAGATACGTGCCCCGGTCGGAGAGCGTGTAAAAGCCCTTTTCGTTCGAGGCGAGCAATGTCTCGCCCATGCCCTGACCCAGCGCGTTGTACCACGTCATGTCTTTGGTCGGCGTGATGCCGGCGGAGCTCCAGAGGCTCAACTCTTTGGTGTTCGTGCCGCTCTTGTCGCCCCGGCTGGCAAAGGGAGCCTTGGCAGCGGCGATGGCTTTGAACGCCTCGACCGAGCTAGACATGCCGGTGATCTTGGCCGGGTCCGCCGTGGCGCCGAGGACGATGAAATCATTGTACATCACGTCAAAGCGTTCCTTGGCGTGACCGTCCGCGACGAACTTGTCCTCCTGGGCGCGGGCATGCACCAGCAGAACGTCGGCATCACCTTTGGTGCCGATCTCGATGGCTTGCCCGGTGCCGACGGCGACCGTGTCCACCTTACAGTTGAATTTCTTTTCAAAGTCGGGCAGGATGAAAGTGAGCAAGCCCGAGTCGGCGGTGCTTGTCGTCGTCGCCAGGCGAAGTGTGCATGCGCCAGCGGCGGCTTTCGGCGCGGTGGTTGCCGTCGGCGCAGGCGCCTTGGTCGGTGGAACGGCTGTGGGGGCAGGGGCCTGCGTTGGCGCAGGGGCTTGCGTTGGCGCTGGGGGCTGTGCGGTGGGCGGCACGGGCGTTGCCGCAGGCGCGCAAGCGGCCAGCAACAGGGTGAATATGGCTAATCCAATCAGTATGCGGTAGGGTTTCATTTCTTTTTCTCCTAGATGCGGATGTTGCGTTATGCGGGATAAGAATAACGCATGAAAAAGGATTTGTCAAATCGCTTCAAGGTTATTCACAGGTTGACATAGCGCTGAATTTTGTGGGTATATACCCAAAACTGCGCTGGCGCGGTCTCGGGCGGTGCTTATCTAATTCTCATCCGCAACGATTTCTCGCTTCGGTACCAGAAGCACTTGCAGAATGACGAACATGGTCAGCGAAGCCAGGATGAGAACAACGGCGACTGGCTCTGCCGCCCTGAGTCCAAAACCCGCAAAGCGCTCATAGGCCAGAATGGGGATGATCTTGGGGTAATAGGCCAGGATGACGACCGCCCCAAACTCGCTGATGCCGCGTCCCCACATCATCACGGCGCCGGCCACAATCCCCCGCCAGGCCAGCGGCAGCGTCACATAGAGAAAGGCTTGCCAACGCGTAGCCCCCATCGTTTGGGCTACTCCTTCCAGTTCCGGGTCCACCATCGCAAAAGCCTCGCGCGCTGCGTTCAACAAGAAAGGCAGGCTGACGAACAGCATTGCCACCACGACGCCCGGCACATCGTCCACAAAGTGCAATCCCACGGCTCCCAATGCTTGCCCGACCGGTGCTTGCCGTCCAAAGACCGTCAACAGTGCGATGCCAGCCGCCGTGTGCGGCACCACGATCGGCAAGTTGATGATGCCTTCTACCCACCGTTTGCCCGGAAAGTTGTAACGTGCCAGGAGATAAGCCAGTGGCACGCCGGTAAACAGAGCCAGCGCCGTGGCCCAGGCTGCCGCGTAGAACGTCAGCCCCAGCGAGGCGCTCACCTCGGCATCGGTGAGAGTTTGCCAGAGTGCGCTGGCCGGCGTTCGGACGAGTGTGCTCAGCAGAGGCAGTAGCACAAAGAGCAGCAGCAACCCACCTGCCATTGCAAAGCCGATGACCAAACCATCGGGTCGCTTGCGCTTCACACGCCGTTTTCTTTCAGCGGACGTGGTTAACATTGGATTCCTCCGAGACAAAAAGCGATCAGCGTCTGAGGGTAGCACATGGACGCTGATCGCGGCATCTCGACGCTGGCTGCCAAATGCTCACTGCATCGAAACGCAGAGTGATTTTAGAGCCTTGGGCAGAGCCTCATAGTGATCAGTCTGCGGTGGCGTGATGAGAGGATGCTGATCGGCTTCCATCACCGCGCGACCTTTCGGACCCAGCAGAAAGGCCACCAACTCTTCAGCCTGTTTGGGATGCGGCGCGTTGCTGGGAATGGTCACGCCATAGCCGATAACCTCACCGTTGAATTCGGGCTTGACCGAGGCGAAGCGTTGAAAATCCAACCGCACCTGCACCTGCTCATACTGACTGGCGTACTGCGCGGAGCCGAGGTTCACCGAGTCCGGCAGCTTGACCAGCTTGAGTTTGTGCTGCTGGATGACGCTCTCATACTCAAAGGCATAATCCAGGTCGCCTGATTCGAGGAGGGCAATCAATTGGATGCTGGCCCCACGGATGACGATGTTTGAACCTGATTTGGTGTCCACAATCTCTGGCACGTGGATGACGGCGCGCCCGTTTTCCTCTTGCATC
>CAYGWJ010000170.1:0-8503 GCA_964353405.1 uncultured Anaerolineae bacterium | reverse complement strand
CCGCGAAGTCGAAAGGGGGATAAACATGGGTTGCTCTCCTAGGTTTTCCCCCAGCATACCAGAGTTGTTCGGCGTTGTTAAAGTTCAGTTTTCGAGCGGCCTGACTTGATTAGGCCCGCTGTTGCACAACGGTTAGGCTAGTATGGGCGAGGAAGAATTCATGACAATATCAGGAATTGATGAGCTGTGACCGTGCCCTTGTCGCGTATCCCGTGCTGCTCTAGGTCGGTCACGTCCTCATTGAAAATGTCAGTGACTTTGAACCATCGTTTGGCAATTTCGCCGAGCTTCACCGCCATGTCACACTTCACGCTCTGACCGAGGTGAATTACGAAGACGCCGCCGAGACGGAGCCGTTCGCGGGCCTGGCGGAATATCGGCTCATAGATTTCTAATGACAGCTTCTGCCGCTCGTCCACAAAGGCAAGCGGTTTTTCGTTGAAATCCTTTCTCTCCCAACCGCAGAACCACAACCTCATCCAGTTGCCGATATGGAATCTGATGCTATCGAAGAACGGCGGCGAAGTGATGATGGCGTCTAGATCGGTGACCTCTTGTGGCCACCACAACGTCGCATCCTGCTGAAATATTTCTCCCTCGATGAACTCGGCTGGCTTTGGCGTCTCCAAGGACCGTCGCACCTTCTCGCTTAGTCTCGGTATCAGGGCGCGATACTCGAACGGACCTGTCGGCTTGAACGGCGTTATCGGGTGCGACCTGCGGCTGAGAGCATATGGCCGGTTGCCGTGAAGAATGTGGATGAGGCTGGCAAATACCAGGGACGCCGAGGCTCCGATGGGTGGAAATTGCAGGAAGAATCGCCTCGCCAGCAGGATTTCCGTAAGGGTCTTGGGATGAAAGTAGTCCGGGATAGATCCGTTGAAGGTGATGGACTTGGCTGATTGGTATTCCTCATCCGTTGGTTGGTTGGCTGCTATGTATTCGTTCAGCGAGGCGATTATCAATTCGCACTTGCCCACTTCCGCAGTTCCCACTTTTCCGCTTGCTATAGCAATGGCGGCGGGACTGATGTCAAATCCGAAAGCCTTTACGCCCTGGAGAGCTGCCTCAAACGGAATCGTTCCTACTCCAGCAAACGGGTCGAGTATCCGCCCGCCCTGGCTGACAAATGTCTTCACCAGGAAATGGGCCAGTGCTGGCTTCATCTTCCCTTGATATGAACATAATGAATGAAGTGGATGACCCCAGTTCCTCTTGGAATATGGAGGCTCTTTGAATGGCATCTCTCGTTTGAAGTCATTCCACTTCCGTTCCCGCGGCAACTGAGCTTTGTCCTTATCCGCTATTGGAATATGAGACGCGCTAGTATATTTGAGGACAAGTAACACTTGACTGAGCTCAGTCCTGTCTCTCGAGATCCTTCTCCGAAGGTTGATTTCGTGTTCAAGCTTGTATCCCTGTTCTTCCAGCATGGCGCACAATAGTTGCTGGGTTGGGACGTGCACACCAGCATAGACTGAATCGCCGATGTCAATGATAACAGCAGCACTCGCCCCCAAGTGCTGTCGCAGCCCACTGAAGATGTGGTTCATGTCGGCAAAGTAGCCTGAGACCATTTTCGGGATGCGCACATCGTATGCACATTCCTCAAGCTTCTTGACTACTTCTCTTACTACTGGGTGCGGTTCTCCTTCCGTTTTCCTCATCGTCACATCGTTGATGCCACCCGTGACAGCTTTAAACCGAAATGCCGCGAGGTCAGCCTGGGATTGCAGGCACCTCAAGAACCAGAGCTCTATCTTTGTATTGCGAAAGTAGTTCGTCCCGTTCAAATATGGGGGGCTGGTCACGACGGCATCAAAGCTGAACGGCGGTAGCCTGTCAAGATTGCGTGCGTCCTCGCAAAGGAAGATAGGAGAGCCGTTTCGAGGGCTCTCGATTTTCAAGAGGTCATCAGCCATGCTGACCAGTCCTTTTGCGGTCCCAATATCGAAGGTTGTCCTCCGTGCCAACTCCTTTTCGTTCCGGTATCGGATGTCACCTGCACGTATCATCATCGAGCTGGGGAGCAGGCTTGCAAGGACAGCCACCATAGCCAGCCCAGAAAGCGTATGGTTTCTGATGGACAATCGGTCAATGACAGTCCTCGCCCGTAACACCATGTCCAACGTTTCCGGCTCAAAGAAGACGCTCTTACCAAACACTGCCTTGTAGGTTGCCTGCAATGTGGCGTCTGGTCTTTCTGATGCCAGCATACTGGGCCACTGTTTCGCAAGCTCTTTTGCCTCCTGTGCCAGTACTGTCTTCTTGTCGCGTCCGAGCCGATAAGCCATTATTTTGGTTTCTGTCAGGAGTTGAAGCAACGGGTTGACCTCGCAGTAGTACGCTTGGAGACCGATACTCATTCCTGTTATTGTGGTCGTGCCTGTCCCATTGAACGGGTCGAATATGGACCTCGCGTTTGGCGCGAAAGTCTGCACGATTGTCTCCACAAACTTTGGGGAATATCCTTCAAGAAGAGGGTACCACGAGTGGAGCGGTTCAGCCGCGCCGCCGCGAAATGTCGCCTGAACGGGATCGAAGGCAATAACGGTCCCTACTGGAAAGCCTGGCAGTCTGGGCTGGTTAAAAGTTTGGACAGTGACATCTCTCAATCGTTCACGAAGGGCATGGAGGCAGAATGTGTTGATGGCCAGTCCTTCAGCTTCTGCTGCTTCCAGGAGATCTTCGTATTGTCCAAATCCGAGGATGGTCCGAAGCTCATAGCTGGAGAGTGTTCTGACTTTCTCAAAGAGTTGTGCATCCTGCTCACCGAAGGCAAGAGTCAGTGTCTTCTGGGACTGTCCCCCGCCAGAACCACCAGGAAAATACAATGCCTTGAAGTGCTGCCGCATGTGTATAGCATATCATATTATGATAGCTTTTTCAAGATGGACCGGGGAGCTAGGTGATGTCAGTCTGTCACTCAATTACCTCGTAGCCGGCCCTCTCAAGTATGCTGGCGACCCTAGTGCCTGCGACCCAGAACCGACCGTCGTCGCCGTGCAGAATATGCTGTGGCTTCTTGCTGCATTCGATGAAGCCACGGGCAAGGTCAAGGCGCGTGAACCTTGAGACTTGACTGCTGTTGATGATTCGGTTGATTTCTTCAGGTGTCATTCCTTTCATTCTACACTCTGGCTCCGAATTCATCATTTCCCATGCTGGCTGCGATTCCGATCAAATGCTGAAGTCATTATATAGCGAGCCGCGATGTATGTGAAGTTTAGGTTCATCAAAGATTTGCTAGTTCGGCAGCACAGCTGTAATAAAAACCGGCCTGTCTCGCCCGGCTCTTGCTCGCCCGGGTTCCGCTCATCCCTCGCCTCTGCGCTTTCCGCCTTGAGGTCACGCAGCAATCGGTCAAACACGTTCCGATACGCGTCGTGGTCTTTCCAGCGGCAAAAGTCGCCAATGTGCCTTGTCCGCCGAATGTCGGCGGCCCATGCTTGGTCGGTTACCCAGATAATGTCATCCAGTCGGACAGGAAACAGCACTGCCCGTTTTTGCTGGCGTTCCTTCTCAAAAGCCGCCTCGACTTCCTTTTCAACCCAAGTCCTATACAGTCAAGGCATAGCGAACCACGCCGAAGGCGGACCCCAAGTCATGCACAGGAACGCGTAATCGTTCAGGTGAAGCGTTGATCGGGGAGAGTGCAGGTCGGGTATTGAGCCGCGAAAGACCAGGAACGGAGCGCCGACGTGGTGGGACACAACGGAAGGCCACACTCTGTCAGACGTTATCGCAAGCCTGGCAGAGGCTCCGCGCGGTCAAAGACCCCGCACATGCACGGACGCGCCTTGCGCGGGAACCGGGAGAGCCTGTATTTGCCCAGGCAGGTGGTGGGCCGCACCGGAAAGTCTAAGGGCACACGCTGATGATGCACGAACACAGGCAGTCGGACGATGGCAAAGTACCCGCGAAGTCTCCGAACAAACCGAGGCGACTTGGAGGATTGGTGTCATCTTGCCCTGGATCAAATGGACAGCCCCACGCGCAGGGCGTGGGGCTGGAAGCTTTGTGCCGCTCGTTCGAGAGGCACTCGGCAACGATTCCGCGTTAGCCAGTCTTGCTTTCGGGCTTGGTCTCTGCCGGTTTCTTTTTGCTGTCGGTGATGTACCACCCGCTGCCCTTGAACACGATGCCGGCAGGTTGAATCAACCGGCGGACGTGGCCGTGGCATTCCGGGCAGCGCGTGAGCGCATGCGCAGAAAAGCTTTGTATGCGGTCAAAGTGGACGCCGCATTGCTCGCATCGGTAGGTGTACATCGGCATAGGACATCGCCTGTGTGGGCGGCATGAGAAGGCCGCCCTACCACGGTGTTACTTTTCCGCTTCCACCTTGATCGTCTTGGGGCGAGCGGCTTTAGCTTTGGGCAGCGTGATGGTCAGCACGCCGCTGTCGAATGTCGCTTCAACCTTGTTCACATCCACCGGCACGTTGATGGTGAGCGTGCGGCTGAACTTGCTGATTCCCCAACGCGCTTCAGCGCGTTTTGTGTCCAAGCCCGATGATTCATCGTCGGGCACTAACAAGATCGGTCAGTAGCAGACTCATCTGCTCGATGCTCGACTTGACAAACTCGATGAAGCAACGTTGGTTTTCACTTAGAGTGCCCACAGCTCCACGCAGCAGGAGGTCAGTATACCCGTTGGCCGTCGTGAGCGGTGTGCGGAGATCGTGCACTATCATACGTGCAAAGTCAACATTGGCCTGTGCAGGTCTCTCAGGCGCCGGCTGTTCTCCACGTGAACACTTTTGCCCGGTCACGTCTTGCAGAATAACCAGCCGTCCGAGTTGTTGCGCTCCATCAGTCAACGGCAACGATCTCAGTCTGTACTCGCGCTTTTGCTCGCCGGCGCCCAGGCTGATCTCTGCCTGGTCAGTGGCGCGATCTTGGAGACGCTCGGCCAAAGCAGGCCAGGCACTCAATACGTGAGTAGATGGCTGGCCAGTGATCTGGAGGCTCGGGTCATGTACGAATTGGCGAGCAATGCGGTTTAGGTAGATGATCCTATCTTGCTCATCCAATACAAACATGCTGTCGTCACTGTTTTCAAAGGCTGCCTCATGGGCCAATGCCTCGACATCAATTGGCGGGCGCTCAGATAGCGCAGTCTTGTCGTCTTGTTCTAGTGTGATCATCTTACTCTCCTCTGCCCTAATCCGGCCTAATCGCCGGGCGGCGCGGACAAAATCGGCGGGACGCCATCTGCCTCGCACTTTGACAAGTCATTTTCCTTGAGCCGGTCTTGCGTCCACTCGGTCTCCAAGGCCAGTTGCTTGGGGTTCCTTTTCCTGAGGCTGGGGGTGCCTCAAGTGTTGCAAGCACTGTGGCGCGCTATTATTGTAACCCGAATCTATCCGCCTAACTAATTGGCAAACAGGTTACTATGGAAGTTTAGTGGTGACACATAACGAGAGCATCACAGAAGGGGAGGCGGTGTAACAAACATATAACAACGCGCGGTGGCTATCGTGGCAAGGTTAGATTGCGGTAAAGGTGGTTGCCAGATGGACAGCCCCACGCGCAGGGCGTGGGGCCGGACGCTTTGCGCCTCTCCTTCGAGAGGCACTCGGCAGCGATTCTGCCGAGAGGCACTCGGCGTCAGTCAGTTTTGCTTTGGGGCTTGACCTCGGCCGGTTTCTTTTTGCTGTCGGTGATGTACCACCCGCTGCCTTTGAACACGATGCCGGCGGGTTGAATCAACCGGCGGACGCGGCCCCGGCATTCCGGGCAGCGCGTGAGCGCTTGCGCAGTAAAGCTTTGTCTGCGGTCAAAGCGGACGCCGCATTGCTCGCATCGGTAGGTGTACATCGGCATAGGACATCGCCTGTGTGGGCGGCATGAGAATGCCGCCCTACCATGGCGTTACTTTTTCGCTTCCACCTTGATCGTCTTGGGCCGGGCGGCTTCGGCTTTGGGCAGTGTGATGGTCAGCACGCCGTTGTCGAACGTCGCTTCAACCTTGTTCACGTCCACCGGCACGTTGATGGTGAGCGTGCGGCTGAACTTGCCGAAGGACCGCTCCTGGAAGACGTATTCCACATTATCCATCGGCGCCTTGAATTCGCCGTGGATGGACAGCGTGTCGCCTTCGAGCGTGATCTCGACTTCGTCCGGCTTGAGGCCGGGCACGTTGGCCGTGAGGACGACCTCGCTGGGTGTGGTGTACACGTCCAGCGGCAGGCGCGCTTCGCGCTCGACGCGCGCCGGCATGGGCCGCGTCCAGGCATCCTCAAACATGCGATCCATCGCATCGCTCAAGCGCACCATATCGCGCGCGGGACTCCATCGAATGATAGCGGGCATGGCTTGGCTCCTTTTAAAAGTGGCGCATCAAAATGCGCTGGCTGCGCCAGCGGCTATTTGGCTTTGACCTTGATGCTTTTGGGCTTGACTTCTTCGGCCTTGGGCAGGCGCAGCGTCAGGACGCCGTGCTCAAACTCGGCCCTGGCCTTGTCGGCGTTCACCTGGGTGGGCAGGGCAAACTCGCGCATGAACTGGCCATAGCGGCGCTCTTGTCGGAAATAATTGCCCTCTTCGACCTTTTCTTCTTCCTTCAGCTCGCCCTTGATGGTGAGCAGGTCGCCCGTCACGGCGATGTCAATATCTTCGGGCTTGACGCCGGGGATGGCCGCCTTGACGACAATGTCGTCCTTGGTCTGATACATGTCTACCGCCGGGCCCTCCACGCCGAGGGGAGGAAAGGCTGCACCGGGCCGGACAAAGCTTTCGGTGAACAAACGATCCATCGCCTCTCGCAGCGTCACCAGGTCGCGGAACGGTTCCCATCGAACGAGTCCATCAGACATTGTGCACCTCCTGCTGTTATGTCAGAGCGCCTCTCTGGCGCTGAGATTTCCTGCTTACGCTGATAACTATACCTCGCTTGTGTTAGAATAACACAAGCGCTCTGTTAGAAATTCATTAAAAACGTCGGGGCGACCCGCGCTTCAAGGGTCGCCCCTGTGTGTGATCGCTTGCGATTGCAAAGAACTTGTCTGGAAAGCCCGTAGCATCGGGCCTTGTGCCCGTCTTGTGCCCGTCGCCCACAAGGGGCTAGGTATCCGTATTCAGCGCATCGTGGAATAAAGTTTCCTTTAAGGTTTCCACTAGAAACATCCAGCGAGCTTCGAAAAGCCTTATTTCATGCGTGTTTTCGAGGCCCCTGTTCAGGCATTACACGATGCGCTGAATACACTGGTTGTCTACGATGCGCTGAATACAGATAGCTAGGAGACTGCTGAAAAAGCCATCTTTTTACCGCCGAGGTCGCTGAGGACGCCGAGTTTTATTAGGTTTTCTCTGCGCTCTTTGCGTTCTCTGCGGCGAAAGAGGGGTTTTTTCATCACTCTCCTAGGCTACTTTTTCAGACAGCCTCTAATTCCGCCTGCGGAACCCACCGAGCAAAAAGATATAGTAGAGCAGCGTCGAAAGCGCCTGGGCTGCCGCGGCAACATACGTCAAGGCGGCTGCATCCAGCACGGAGCTGACACCCTTCATCTCATCGGTGTAGATCAGCCCGGCATCGGTCAGCATGGCCCTGGCGCGAGCGCTCGCGTTGAACTCGACGGGCAGCGTGGCGAAAGCAAAGACCAGCGCGCCGGAAAAGAACAGCACGCCGAGCCAGGCGATCTGATAGCCAATCGCCGAGCGAAAGTACCCGGCCATCAGGAAGCCGATGAAGAACAGAATGGGGCCGAGCCACGAGCCGATCTGCACGCCCGGCACAATGGCGCTGCGCACCTTCATCGGCACATAGGCCTGAGCATCCTGAACGGCATGGCCGATTTCATGCGCCACCACGGCGACCGCCGCCACCGAGTTCGAGTTCGCCACGTCAGGCGAAAGCCGCATGGTCTGTGTGCGCGGGTCGTAATGATCGGTGAGCGCGCCTTGCGTCCCTTCGATGCTGACGTGACCCAGGTTGTTATAGTTGAGCAACATCTTGGCCGCTTGCAAGCCGGTGAGGCCGCGTGTGTTGCGAACGCGCAGCCACTTGTTATAGGCGCTTTTCACGCGCCACTGGGCATAGAACGCCAGAATCAGCGCGGGCAGCGCAAAGATGAAATACGTTGGATTGAAGAAAAACATTTCACACCTCCAGTCTACGCCGAAAGAGTATCAGATTTGTTGCTTATTGTCAATGCTTCCGGCGGACAGTTGGCTGACACCCTCTCCCCAACCCCTCCCCCGCAAAACAGGGGGAGGGGCCAGGGGTGGGGGTCTTACATCTTTTGATATTCGCCTTCCACCACATCTTCGCCGCGAGGCTCGCCGTGGCCGTTGCCGCCTGGCTTGTCGCCGCTCGGGCTCGGGCCGCCGTACATCGTCTGCCCCAGCGCCATCATCGCCTGTTGCAGTTCCGAGATTTCCGCGCGGATGCGGCTGGTGTCTTCGCCTTTCATCGTTTCTTTGAGCGAGTTGACCTGCGCTTCGATCTTGCTTCGATCGGGCGCCGACACCTTGTCGCCCAGGTCGCGCAGCGATTTTTCGGC
>CAYGWJ010000169.1:0-6705 GCA_964353405.1 uncultured Anaerolineae bacterium | reverse complement strand
CAACAACGCTTTCAACAACATCAGGCGCGATTCCGCTTACACACCCGTTCCACACGTCGCATCGGTGCTCAGATGAACAAGCTCCGTCAGCGTTGGCTGACCTTACCTTCGACATCTACAGGGTGACTTTTGCACTATTGCAAAAAAACACTCCATGACAGTGAACGAGACACTCCGCGCGTTCAGGCGTTGCGCCAGGACTTTGAGGCGCGTCTTGTGCACTGGCTCGCTGAACACCTGAAATTCATTGACGAAACGGGCATCCATCTGGGCATGACGCGCTTGTATGGGCGCGCGCTGCCAGGCGAACGCGTGGTCGATGCCGTCCCCAGCCATTCGGGACAGCACTTTACCTTGCTGGCGACCATTGGATTGACAGGCGTCAGCGCTCCCTGGGTGCTCGAAGGGGCCGTCGACGGCGCGGCCTTTGAAGTGTATGTCCGAGACGTGTTGGGGCCGACCTTGGTATCGGGCGATATTGTATTGATGGACAACCTGTCCGCACACAAAGCCCCTGCTATCACCGCCGTGATCATGGCCCGTGACGCGCGGGTCGAATTCTTGCCGCCTTACTCGTCGGACTGGAATCCGATTGAACCGTGCTGGTCGAAAATCAAAACGGTTCTGCGTACTGCGAAATCTCGCACGTTCGATGAACTCATCGAAGCCCTGAAGACAGCTCTGGCGTCGATTACCGAACAAGACGCACGAGCATGGTTTGCGTATTGCGGCTATCCCGTAAACACATGAGGAAACCGCTCTAGTCCATCCTTTGAGCCTGATACCCATTCCGATAGATCACTCGCGTTTGGAACGACGGCCGACATTACAAGTATTCGAAATCCCAGCGCAGCACGCTGCCTAAATCGTCGTAGACGCTCTATCAGGAATTCATAGTGGACTCCTCGTGAAGTGTGATCAATCATGTGACCTTCATCAAAGATAAACAAACCAACACGTTTCAGGAAATCTGCGTTCCTTCTAATCACAAGGTCCAATTTCTCTGGCGTGCAAATAACTACATCGTTGCGATCTAGAATCGCCTGGTCTAATTCTGTCAGTTCATACTCACCTTCGAAGAGATCGGTAACTCGTAGGCCGATTCTTCCAAGTGAAGCACGCAAAGTTTCTCTTGTCTCGTTTGCCAAAGCTATAAACGGAACAACGTAGATGCATGCTGCCTCTGGATGATTTGACAATGTTGCCAGAATGTCGAACTCAGCCAACCTCGTTTTTCCTGCCGAGGTCGGCATTCTCAAAACATGATCAGTGAGTTCAGGCTTCAGAAAGCCACGATCTAAAGCGGCAAGTTGAGACGGCCACAGGTCAATGACGGATTTGCTTCGCACATATTCTCCAAGAATCGGGCTGAAGACTCGATCGCGTGTTCCGAGTGCAATCCCGCGGATGTAGGCGCGCCACAACGGTGTGAGGTTGCTCAGGGCCTTACTAATCGTCAGCCAAACGCTTGTGTCACGCAAGTGCTGAACTTCCAATTCGAAACCGCGGGCGAGATACCAATCTCGCGTAGCCCCAGATTCCAGTTCTAACCTGGCTGCCAACCCTGCGAGCTTGACTACTTCTTCATATTTATCAATGGTGCCATCTAAAAGGAAACTATTCAACGCCACAAGTGTGTCCAAGTGAGCTGCAAGGCGAGGATTCCTCTGGTTTTCTCGATTGAACGAACGCTGCCATATAGTAGTGAGACGCCTCAATTCGGTAGTGCGCCGAGAGAGGAATAAATAAGTAGCCAACTCAATAGTCGGAAGTTCTGGCACAGTTGGTAACCCAAGCCGTGCATCCCGCAAGGCGAGTGCTACGACACTACTTGCAGTGTAGCCTGCCAGATCAAAAGCGAGGGCTGCCCTCAGCAGAAGGTCTTCCGAGACAAAGCGGTCGTGTTCTCCAAGATAAAGGAAGTAAAGTAACCACCCGATGGTGCGATATGCATTTTGTATTTGTTCATCCTTGATAGAATGGCCGTTAACAATTGCCAAACTTGCGGCAGTGAATACCTGGATGGTTGTTTCATATAGCTTGTCAGCTTGATAGGTGAATGGAATGGACTTGCGTGCCTGAAGAGGATCAGGAGCATATTCGGCAAGATTTGCCAGTCCGTGAACTTGGCGGAATTCGTAATTGAATCGAGAATCACCGAGCGCTGCAGAAGCCCTGCGCCACCATTCTATAGGCATTTCGTTCATGGCTTGTACGCTTCCTCAATTCTGTTACGCAAGTCATCTATCAGCACAATACACATCGAAAAGGTAGGTAGCACAGGGTCAATCTCCTCCATCGACTCCAGCATTTCCTGAATGGGAAGTGCTTCATCAAACACACCGATGAAGATGTGGCGTCGTTCGAAATCTTCCTTGGCCCATCCTTCTCCAAATACAGCAAGTTTGTCACTTTCTGCGCGCTTACCTTGTTCAAAAAGCTGGTGTGCAATCCGCCCAGTCTGCTCAATCTCCCGTGCACGACTATAGGAAGCTAAGGTCCCATGAGCTTCTGCGATGACATTCTTGTCCTTGCTGGTCCGCAACTTGGCTTCTCCAATACAGAGAACATTCGAACCAATATTCCCACGGGCAAGCCCAAATCCCATTAGGTCGAAGCCGAAGTGGGATTTGTCTGGATCATCTTTAGAACGGAGACGAAAAATCGGCAACCAAAAGCAAAAGTCAGGATGAGCTTCTAGGAGAAAATGTCCCACTGCTTCGCCAAAGTCTCCATGCCGCACCATTACATTTTGAGGATTTGGAAATTTCTCTTTCTGGTACAGTTCTTCGGCGGAGTTATAGGCTCCTGCCGCTACGCGACTCTGTATGTATTCTGAAGATGCATAGCAATGACGCAGCCACCCACGGATGGCAGAGCGGACCCTGGAACTGTCAGCAAGATTGCGTTCCCCGGTCACGGTGACGCTGTAACCTTCTGGGTCAATATTCAGGTCTGTATTCTTATTGTTGATATCTAGCCATACTTCAAGCATTCTTCGCCTGTGTCATAATGCGAGCAAATCATACGTCTCAGCAGACAGTACGCCAAGTGCTCCTCCTGCCTACCACCGCTGCAAGCTCACCACATCGCCATTCCGCAAAACGCAATCCCTCGACTCTTGCGTGTCCGAGGGCATGGCCAACACGACGACCTCGGCTTGCGAGCCGTTGCATCGCATTCCACGCTTCCAGCATCAGCCGCCCCATCGGATACTCGCCACATAGCTGCTCTTCCTTCTCTTTCATCACGCGGAATGTCTCGCCAGAGAAATCCAGCTCGCATGTGAATCGATCCAAACAGATGTAAGCTTGATCGAGTCAAATGATCTTGACTTGCATTTCATGCCTGACAGGGTCAAAGGTAAGCCCGCGTTCGCCTATCAAGCGGATATAAAACTCAACAACGACCGACATCAACTTTGTGAAGCCAAATAGGGCCGGCTGAATCAGGTTGAGTAATTCATCGACCGTATATTCCGGCTCATCTCCAATGCCTATTCCCAATGAGTGCTGAGGAGTTCTTGCTCCCTCGACGGGCTTCCACCTTTTGTATCTTGTCCAGACGACTCCCAAGCCATCTATGCTGGGTGGCTGTTCGTGAACCCATCTGTTTCTATAATCCATTACTTTCTTCCATTCATCTGAACTGGCAAGTTCATAGATGGCCTTTGCAATCGGATGGTTCGGTACTTCCTGCCTCAAGAAATGCCCCAGTACAGAAGCCTGACTCACTCGACTGCCTCGATATGGAGACAGCTTTTCGTCAGTGAGTTCTAGCATGGCTATGATGCCGTTCGCCGAGTGCTCTGCCGCCGCATATAGTCTCAACGCAGCATCATCTACATAGAACCGAGCAAAGAACACCGCCGTTCTCTCATTGGGTTCGGGGCCCTTTTCTCGATACCATGCCTGGTGAGCGAACGCTTCGTACAATGCATACCATACCTGTGCAAGCACTTTGATTGCGTCTTGCAGGCATACAGCGGCTATAGGGACAGTACTCGCATAATTGAACTGCGTCGAGATGAGATCGGGCCAGAGGCACAGCACCAAATCCTGTAGGTTCCTCAAGTCAGGCAATCTGGCTGTGATGGCCGCTGCAGTCGAATCGTCAAGCGTTCCCCGACTCATCGTTCACCTTTCGAGAGAATGCGCCACCCTCGGATCCGCCGGCGGCGGATTGAGCAACGTCTGATACGGCTGACCACTATCAATGGCGCATTCGGCCACGGTGTGGCGTCACAGTACTCCAGGCTGACGCTTGGGGTGTGTACTATTGACCCCACAACGGATTTAGCACTTTGACCAGCGCCTTTTTCTCCGCCTGGTATCTCGGCGTGAGCTTCCAACGCACAAAAATCTGCTGCCGCGCTTGCTGAGCCTCATAGATCTTGGGGCCATGCGAACAAGTCACTCCGTCACTATCAAGGAGTGCACCAATCCGACGTCTGATGTTTTCTGACGCGGTTACTTGCAGAGGGCGACCTTGAGCATCTTCAATAATGCAGACACCTGGGCCTTCTGGAATATGGGAAAGTTCAAGCCGTTGTGAAAAACCTTTTAGATTGCTCATAGTCGCTCCTTTCCAATCGAACAAGATCATTTCGCCGGATGCGCCACCCTCGGATCCGCCGGCGGCGGATCAAGCAACATCTGATACGGCTGACCGCTCTCGACCGCGCGTTGCATCGCATCATAGATTTCCAGGATGACGCGTTTGGCGCGGTATTCGCCGTGCGCCGCCTCGTCCTTGCGCTTGACGATGGGAAACGTCTCCATGATGTAATCCACATCATCGCGGGCGATGCCGTACAGGTGAAAGTATGCCGCGTCCAGTTCACAGGGGAAAAAGGCGGTCTGCTCATCCCCTACCAGAATGGACAGTCAGCCAGCGCAACACGCGTTCTATTTTATCACTGGGCATGGAATTTGGGTATCAGGTTTGCTTGTTTTCCGGTGAACGAGTAATGTCGCATTTGCCCTATAACAAGTTGTCACTGGCTGGAGGGTTTGACGAGGCCTACAGGACTAACCAGAGCAGTCGCCTGCCACAAAAGACGGAGATGAAACGCGATTCAAGAAAGGTCTACGAGTGGAGGAATACGGGCAATTGACCCACTTGTTCCGGCCAATCGAGTGGACGAGGCCGGCCTCACGGCAACGCTGCACGTGTTCTAGTGCTTCTTGTTAGGTGACGTAGCGCCCGACCCTATCCCCCCATCTCGACAGCCAGCACGTCATAATAGGTGCCGGCCCCAAAGCCGTCAAACAGCACGTGGTCGCCGGGTTTCAAGCTGGTCAGCTTGCGCAGGAAGGCGATCATGTTCGACGCCGCGCTCACGTTGCCAAACTCGCTCAAGAGCCACGGCATCGGGAAACAGATGCCTTCTTTCTGCAAATACTTTTCTTTGAGCTGGTTGATCTTCAAGTTGGCGTGGTGAACGATCGCCGTGGTAATCCCTTTCCCGGGCAGGCCCAATTCGGCCATGCGTTTCTGATACAACTGGTAGACATTCCGCACCGCAACGACCCCGGACCGGACAAAGAGCTTGACCATGCCCATCGGGCCGGCCATCAGCACCGGGTCTGCCTTATCTTCCGGCTCGTGCATCAGCCCGGCCACACGAAAATGATGCTCTCCCGCCTGGGATACCTCAATGGCAGACTGCCCTTCAACTCTTGTGCCCGAGTGTGGGTAGGACATGCGCACTTGCAGCAGCCCCTCTTCATCGTACACTTCGTGCGTTCCGCCTGCCAGGAACTTGGCTGTCCGGCCCGGGATCACTCCGATCACACCTGCGCCGTTGCCAAATAACTGGAGCGCCTGTATGTCACGGGTGTACCTCATGTACCGGCTCAATCCCTCGATCCCGCCGACCAGGACCTTTTTGCCATGCAAGTCTTTGGCCAGGTTCAGCGGCAGTCGCTGCTGGATGGGCAATTCCGGATTCAAGGCCAGGTGCAGCCCGGCGACGGAACCGTCGCAAGCTTTATGAATGCTCACCTTCAGTGCGCTCTCGGGAATCCCAGCTTCTCTTGCAATGCGCTCCGTATAGTCGGCTGTTGCCGGCGCAGTGAGGCCGATCAGCACGGCCTGGACTTCAGCCGTGTCCCAGCCGCTGGCGTGAGCTGCTTCGGTCAGAAACCGGGCGCCCACTTGCACTTCCAGCTCGACATCTTGCTCGTCGGAAAGCCTGGGGAGATGATGCCGGCACACGAACCCCAACTCGGAGAGATGCAGTCTTTCTTCGGCACGGAGTGGATGACCCACGCGCTCCTCGATCAGGTTGGGCAAAGTGGCATTGTCGTAGCACTGGCCCCAGGTTCCATACGCCCCCCCGATCCCCACCTCGGGATTAGAAACCCGCTCAATACCGAGCGGGATGCCTGGCCCGACGGGGAGTTCTTCCACCTGCACGTGAGGCCGATCAAAGAAGGAACCGGCTACGGTTGGCGCAGCCTGTGTCGTTGCAATCTCGTTCATAGGCTCCTGTCCTCGCAGATGTGGCGTAACTCGCTGGCTCATTATAACACCACTCGGCTCAGAGGGTTGTGTCAATGCTCAAGTTAGCGCTCGCTTCGCTCGCGGGATGAGTCATCCACCGCACAGAATGGCCCACCACACACTGGGCAAACCAAGCGCGGCATCTCACCCGACTTTACCCCGCCCGAACCAATGAAACCTTCTATCACAACATCCGGA
>CAYGWJ010000168.1:0-4342 GCA_964353405.1 uncultured Anaerolineae bacterium | reverse complement strand
TGGGGACAGCCGAACAAGTTAGACCCTCCTGTGGGGCGCTGTCCCTGCGATTTCGAGTTTTCCTACAGAATCACAAGGGGCTATACTACGCTTATCTTAATGACATTGGGCATACCTTTCGAGCAAGTGAGACTCACAGCGGTTGATCTCGAAACGTCTTGGGGTCGAGTGTGACGTCGCCCAGACGCAGGGCTTGCACACGCTCCAGCGAAGCGAGTGGCGCGCGCAGTGTCACTCGTTTTGCTTTCAGGTCGGCCAGCTCGACCAGGCCCAGAGCGAGCGTGAACCCGGCGTCATCCTCCAGTGCGACGAGTTGATTGAAAGCAAATCGTGGCGAGGGAAAAACAGCCAGCCGTTCCCAATCCACGGTCCATGAGCGAGCAGAGTTCAAGTAGCGCGCGAACTGCGACGCGCGATGCGCCTGGCGAGCGGCCACATCGCGTCGCTGCGCCGCTGACGACGGGCGCAGTTCCACCACCCGCACCGTGCGGCTGTGCTGCAGAGGCGACAGAACAGGAACAAGTTCTTGATCGCGCTGAATGGCGAACACGACCGTGGGCTGGAGCAACTCGATCTTGGCGTGTTTGAGGTTCGCGCCGCCGTCTGTCGCTCCTACCCAGCCCGAAGTATCGTAGACGAGCACATCCGCGCCGGCGTCCCGCGAGGTCTGCGTCAACCGTGCTGCGCCGACGAGCAGAGGCAGCATATGCCCGCGCGGCGAAATCGCTTGAATAAAGCGCCGCCAGTGTTGGCCCGCTGGCGGAAAAACATCATCGCCACTCTGGCCGAAAGCCAGCGTCATCGTCGTCGGCGGCCCCAATCGGCTTTGACCCGGGTCGCCGTCGAGATATGCCACGCGGCGGCCCGGCTCTGCACATAGCCGGCGATAGAGGTATTGAGCAAAGGTGCTCTTGCCGGTGTCTGTTGCGCCGATGACCATCAACGTGCCGTGTGCTTCACGGAGGTTAATCTTGTCCCATGCAGGAGGAATGTCGAGGCGTTGATTCGTCATTTCGCGTATCACGCGGCACCCGTCACGATCAAATCCTGCAGAGGCAATCCAAAAAAACCCGCGATGCCCGCCGCGTTGTGCTCCACCTGCGCTCGGACGCGGCGGGATAGGGTCGCAAACGAGTCGAGCGTGATGACCACCCCGCTGTCCTTGCGGTCATAGCGCCATGTGCCTGCGGCGCGGCCATGCTCGATCAGAGTGCCTTCGATGTGTCCCGCCGGGCGAAAGACGCGCTTGTAATGCTGCGCGTCCACGATCCACGTTTTGTCTTTGACGCCCAGCAGCAGTGGGTCGAAGCGGTAGAGCAGTTTGATCGGCCAGCCGCTTCGCACCGGCGGCTGTTCATGGAGAGCATCCAAATCATCGCGCAGTGCCAACATCGTTTGGCCGTCCACGTCCACCTCGGCGGTTTCGTCCTTCAAGGCAGCCAGCCAGCGGCGGGCCTCGGCAGACCTGGCGCCGCGCCAGTACATCAGAAATTGAACTGTGGCCGGGCCGTAAGCTCGCAGGTAGCGGCGGGTGAGCTCGATATTCGCCTCGTCAAAGGTTGGCGGATTCCATTCGAGGCCGGGCAGCCAGAACTGTCGGTGAGCAAAGCGGCCCTCATTGCCTTCCTGGTCAACGTGGCACGCATAGCCGCGTTGTACCAATGCGGCAAAGATGCCGCCCCACGACGAAAAGTAAGCTTCGCTCAGGCTGAGGCGGGACGCTCGCAGCTCGCTGCGGCTCAGTGTTCCGCGCTCTCGCAACAGCTTTTCAACGCGGGCGAGGGTCGCAGTGTAACCTTGGAGACTGCCTTCGGCTTCCTCGCCGGCTCGCTCCCACCAGGTGCGCTGGCCGGACAAGGCGCCGCAGACCAACGGCCAGTCATCGCTGGCATAGATGTGCAGTGTTCCGCGCTGTCCCCACAGCTTGACCACGGCGCGTCGTTCGTACAAGAGTTGATTGAACTGAGCATAGGTCAGCCCGTTGGTCCGATTCCACAAGGCGAGCGCGGCGGCGGGCAGAATTTGCGCCTGCACACCAGCGAGCGCGTGGGCGCCGGCTTCAGTAGAGTCGAAAGGATCAACCAGGCCGGAGCGGCGCAATCGAAACCAGCGTATTTGTGTTTGTGTGAGTTTGGGCATTGGTCGTCAATCCCATAGTGCGGCTTCGCGCCGCAACCAAACTTTCTGGACACGGATTCACGCAGATTCACACAGATAAAGAAGAACATCAGCGTTTATCAGCGTTTATCTGCGTCCAAAGAATCTCGCAGACCGCGCAATTGTTGCAGAGCAATTCTGTAGATAGGTCAGCGCAGCCTGTATGTTGGCCAGGAGCGGCTTTACGATGAGCTTGATTGCACGTCGCCGGTCACGACCTGCAGTTCGCCGATGCCGGACACCTTGACGTCGAGTGACAGGCGGCCTCCTTGCGCCAGCGCCTCGGCGGTTCGGCGCGTCTCGTCCAGCGGCCAGCCGAACACGCGCGCGGCGCTGGGCAGCGTCGTGGCGATGACGTTGCGCAGGTATTGATCGAGGATTGCGCGCCGTGCCGGCCCTCGGCCAATATCGCGCGCCCGTTCGGGTACGTCAGGCAGCCAGCGTGGCAGCACCTCATAGATAAAAGCATAGCGCCACGCGCCCGCTTCGGCGATGCCCACGGGCAGCACCTTGAGGCTGATCTGCAGTTCGGTCAACGCTTTTTCAAAGCGGGGCTTGTTGGCTTCTGAACTCATGTGCGCCTCGCGTCTAAGGCGAACCGCGTCGAGTGCACCATTTTTCAGCAACGCCTCATAGATCGCTTTGGCTTCGGCGGACAGCCGGCCTTGGCGATACTCGTCGAGATAGTCATGCTCATAGTCGCCATAGTTCTCGCTCAGCGCGTAAAAGTTGGGCAAAGAGCATAGGCTCACCAGCGTGGCTTTACGGCGGACAAGTTTGCCATAGTACCACCGTTTCTTGTCGAGTGAATCATCTTTCCAACCCCACGTCCGTTCGATCTCATAGCCGCTATGGCTGGACGAGGTCTTGACCACGCGTCCGGCGATCGCATCCCAAAGGGAGGGCATCTCGACTTGAGCCGGGAATAGAAAGCAAAAGCCGACGTCGTCCACGAACACTTGGGCTTGTGCTGGCGTGGTGACGCGCAAGTCCAAACGCCGGCGGTAACGCGACTGTCGCGCTTCCAGAATATCGCGCCTGGTCAGATTCGTCATAGAGGATAGCCTCTGGCAGCGTTGTCTTGCACATTCTATGTCATTTGGCGCGGAAAGGCAACCGTTGGCGCAAATCAGCCCGATCTAAAACCTGTACAATCCGTTATGCCGCCACAGGCTGCCGACGGTACTTGCCAGGGTCTCGCGCGATGCGCGGCCTGATCAGGCGCGACCGTCGAGGCGCCAACTTGCCCACGTCCACATAGACGACCGGACGGTCAGACTGGTCATCAATCTGCGCATGCTGTCGGGCGCGGGCCAGACTCCATTCGGAGAATTCCGGCTCCGACTTGTCCAGGAACACAATCAACGCGCCCTTGGGGATGTGGGCGGCAAAGGCGGGATGTTCCTGCACGTACTGGTCGAACTCGCTGCCCAACAGCGTATACTTGGCTTTGTAAACCTCATTCGCTCTCATCGCTTCATCTCTCGTATGTATCGCTGACAGTGCACACGCCAACGAGTTTATTATACCTTGTCCTCTTGAGCGCGTAAAGGCAAGGCGGTCTGCCGCCAGCGCGCCCTTGTCGCAGACTTGGCTATACCCGGGGTAGGCGGCGTCCCTGGAGGCCGCGTTCACGTTCTACAACACCAAGCGGTCGGAAGTCAAGCTAGTCTGCACCAACGTAGCCCTGCCGGAAAGCCTGGCGGGCAAGCAAGTAGGTGCAACCGTAGACTTCTTGCGGCGAGGGGGAAACCCTAACGTGCTCGCCCCCTTACCGAGCCGAACGTGCCTAGCACCTGGGCAGAGTATGAGGACATCTAGCAGTCTGTCGGAGAGACGTTTTGGAGTCTAGGCTTTAGCCGGTTTTGGCCGAAAATCGCCGCGTGCTCACCGGCTGAAGCCTCGATTCCGGCCCGTCAGGGGTTCTCTCCGACAGGCTGCTAGGGCCGCCAAGTGACTTGTGAGAGGGGTATCGCCGACCGGGCTGACCCGCGCCGGGAACGACAGCGATACCCCGCATCCCGCCAAAAGGGGGGATTCACCTTATCAGCCTGTTTCATAAGTACACTTGTTCTGGTTCCGCCGTCATTGAAGCTCCAAAATCGCCGGGCAGAAGCTCCGAAACATTGGAGGCTTGTGCCGGCCTGGAGATGAAGACGACATAACAAAATCGTTTTTACCTAGA
>CAYGWJ010000167.1:0-21796 GCA_964353405.1 uncultured Anaerolineae bacterium | reverse complement strand
TTTCTAGGTAAAAACGATTTTGTTATGTCGTCTTCATCTCCAGGCCGGCACAAGCCTCCAATGTTTCGGAGCTTCTGCCCGGCGATTTTGGAGCTTCAATGACGGCGGAACCAGAACAAGTGTACTTATGAAACAGGCTGATTATGCGTATTTTCCGACTATGTGGCTCGACCGAGATCTCGATTTTGAAAATCAATACGCGCAGCTCTTGCCCGCTGACACCATCAAGAACATGCGCCGAACCATCACCGGCAGACTGCCCAACGACTATGCGATTGGATCGGCCGTCCTACTGTTGCCAGTTCTGTTGTCGCTGCAGCATGGTTTGTACGTGTGGCACCCCATTACCCTGGCGGCTACAATCGGGTGGGTGTGGATACACCCTAAAGACAAACGGCTAGCGATACTATCCGCCATAGGATTTGCCATGCAGGCATACGTGATTGCAGCTTGGCGGGACTGGTCTCAGGGTGATGCGTTTGGTGGACGGATGTTCATCAGTTCCTTGCCTATTCTCAGTTTGGGTCTGTCGGCCTTTCTGAGCCGATTTGCGTTCCCCCGTGCTATCAAAATCATCTCGGCCGGCGCAACAGTTCTCCTGGTATGGAACGCAATCTTTTTTGCTCAGTATCGGTTGGGCTACATCCCCAGGGGCGGGCCCATTACTCTTGAGCAAATGACGGCCGGCAAAATCTGGATGCTCAGGGATCTGGCACAACGTGGCGCCAGATTCCTGGCTCATTGAACCGCCTGTTCGCTCGGATCCAGTATGCGCATTGCCATAGATACTCAATCCACGCTGGGGCGCAAGACCGGCATCGGCATCTACACCACCAAGCTCCTAGAAGCCTTGCGCCAGACAGCCCCACAACACGAGTATGTCGAGCTTGACTGGGGCCGCGCCCCGGTCATGCGTATTGATCGCCGTCTGTTTTGGCAGCAGTGGCAGGTTCCCCGACGCGCTCGCGCCGCGCACGCCGACCTCCTGCACGTGCCCGGCTTTGACGCGCCGCTGCGGAGACCATGCTTGACGATACTTACCGTGCACGATCTGATCGGAATGTTGTTTCCGCACAACCTGCCGCCCGCGGCGCGCTTCTATTGGGCCTGGTGGCTGCCGCGCAGCGTGCGCTGGGCCGATCAAATCATCGCGGATTCAGAGAACACCAAGCGTGACATCACCCGTTTGCTAGGCATTCAAGCCGAGCACATCGAGGTCATTTACCTGGGCGTGAGCAGCACCTTTCGGCCCTTGCTGGATCAGGCGACAAGGGAAGCAGTGCGCCACAAGCACGACCTTCCGCCGAATTTTGCCCTATATGTGGGGACGCTGGAACCACGCAAAGGCCTGGACACATTGGTTGCTGCTTTTGGCGCCATTGCAGCGAACACCGCTTGCCATCTCGTCATCGCCGGCAAACTAGGCTGGTATACAAAGCCGCTCTTCCGCCAAATCGAAACACTGGGGTTGAGTCAGCGAGTCCATGTCATCGACTATGTAGCCGATGAAGACATGGCCTCGCTTTACAACCTGGCCGACCTGTTTGTCTATCCTTCGCGTTACGAAGGGTTCGGTCTACCACCTTTGGAGGCCATGGCCTGCGGCGCACCCGTCATCGCATCCGACGCCGCCAGCCTGCCAGAGGTCGTCGGAGAAGCCGGTCGCCTGATACCGCCGGATGACATCGAGGCGCTAGCGTCGGCGATGCTTCAGGTTTTGAGCGACACGACCTTGCAGACCAGAATGCGCGAGAGCGGACTGGCACGCGCGCGGCGGTTCACGTGGGAAGAAACCGCCCGGCGCACGGCTCAAGTGTATGTCCGATTGCAACAAGGCTTGACTCGATGAGAATCTGCATTGACGTTTCCCCGGCTGTTCATCAGCGCGCTGGCATCGGACGCTATGCTTACGAATTGGCTGCTCGACTGCCATCCATGGCCCAAGAACATAGGGTCACCGTTTTCTACAATCGCGCGGCACAAGCCCAGGTTGCGCCACCACTCGACACCTCCACAGTGCTGAAAAGTGAACTCAAAGATAAGCCATGGCGTTTGAGAATACTGCTGGCGCATTTCACGCACCTCTCACTCGATCGTTTCTTTCCTGGCATAGATCTCTTTCATGCCACCGATCATCTCCTACCCAGGTTTTCTCATATCCATAGCGTGTTCACTTTGCACGACCTGACCTTCCGCCTCTACCCGCAGACGCACAATTCGTGGAACCGATGGTTTCTTCGTCTGATGATGCCACGCTTTCTGGGCGCAGCAGATGCCGTGATTGCCGACTCTGAGTGTACCCGGCAAGATGCAATCCGGCTGTACCGCATTCGGGAAGATAAAATCAAAGTGATTCACCTTGGGGTGAGTGCGCGCTTTTGCCCGGCGTCGGCCGAAGCTATTGCAGACGTCCGGCAAAAATATGCTTTGCCCGAACGATTCATCCTGTGCGTCGGCACCCTCGAGCCGCGCAAAAATCTGTCCACCTTGTTGGAAGCCTATAGTGTATTCAGACGCAATACGGCTAGCCGCATTCCTCGACAAGAACCCGAGGTGGATTACCCTTTAGTTATTGCCGGCAAACAAGGCTGGCGATATCAAGGCCTCGCTCAACAACTAGATAGACTTGGGCGAGAGAATCAAGTCATCTTGACCGGCTTTGTAGATGATCAGTATTTGCCCGCTCTTTATAGCGCTGCCACCCTGTTTGTTTACCCTTCGCTTTATGAAGGTTTTGGGTTTCCACCGTTGGAAGCAATGGCCTGCGGCACCCCCGTTATCACATCCAATGCGTCTTCCCTGCCAGAAATCGTCGGCGATGCTGGAATTATGGTGGCGCCACACGACACCAGAGGTTTCTCGCACGCCCTGGAGCGCATCCTGGCAGACACGACAAAGCAACGCGAAATGCGAGAAAAGGGGCTGCGCCAAGCCGCCCGATTCTCGTGGGACAAGACCGTGCAAGAGACACTCGCAGTCTATCGTGCCACTGAGGACACGGAACATGACCATCGTCCTGGACGCTCGTACTGCCACTGACCATTTTCCCGGCATTGGACGCTACGTCGTCAACCTGGCGCGCGCCTTGCCCCGCGCCATACCTGACCTTGACCTCGTGCTGTTGTACGATCCTTCCGCGAGCGCCGCGCGCCTGACCTTGCCCGACTTGCCGCGCATCGCTTGCGCCACCTCGCCCTTTTCTATACAACAGCAGTGGATCTTGCCGGGGATATTGCGCCAAGCCGGGGCCAGGCTCTATCACAGTCCCTACTACCTGATGCCCTACCGGCCTGGCGTGCCGAGCGTGGTCACCTGCTACGATCTGATCCCACTCGTCTGTCCAGAATATTTCACTGGGACACAGCGGCTGATTTATCGCCTGACGCATATTCTGGCCCTAAAGGCCGCCCGCGTGGTTCTGGCTATCTCTGAGGCCACCAAAGCTGATCTGGCGCGCGCCTTTCACCTTGACCCGCAACGAATCCATGTCACTCCATTGGCAGCAGATTTTAGCTTTACGCCCCGCCCGCCTGCACAGATCGTCGCCGTGCGCGCCAAGTACGCATTGCCCGAACGGTATGTGTTATACTTGGGCATCAACAAGCCACACAAGAATCTGGCGCGTCTAGTTCAGGCCTGGCAAGCGGCAAATCTCAGGTCCCAGTTTCCCGATCTCAAATTGGTGATTGCGGGACAGTGGGACGAGCGTTATCCAGAGGCCAGGCGACTTGCAGAAGAGCTCGGCCTGAAAGACCAAGTTGTTTTTGCCGGGCCAGTGAGCGAGGCTGACTTGCCCGCGCTTTACAGTGGCGCGCTGCTGTTTGTCTTTCCTTCGCTCTACGAAGGCTTTGGGCTGCCAGTGTTGGAGGCGATGGCCTGTGGAACGCCTGTGGTGTGCAGTAACACGTCCAGCCTCCCGGAAGTGGCTGGGAACGCGGCACTCTTGGTGGAACCCCAGGATGTGACCGCGCTTGCAGATGCCGTCAGCCGCGCCGCCAACGATGAAGAATTGAGACAGGCCATGCGCAAGAAGGGCCTGACGCAAGCCGCACGATTTTCTTGGGAAAGGACCGCACAAGAGACGCTGACCGTCTATCGCCATCTCATGTGACGACGCCAAGAATCGAAAGTTCTGCGCCCGTCAATCGAGAAATCTCATGAGCACAAAAACGTTTGTTGTCCTACCGGCCTACAATGAAGAACAAGCCCTGCCCCGGCTACTCGCCAAGCTTGCTCCTCTTTACACTGAAGGGCGGCTGGGAGGCCGCGTCCTCGTCGTGGACGATGGCTCGCGCGACCACACCGCCGAGGTTGCCCGCAACTGGGGGGACCCGGTCGAGCTGGTATCGCATTCACGCAACATGGGGCTTGGAGCCGCGATCCGCACCGGGCTGACACACGCCACCCGTCTGGCCGCTCCGGATGATGTCATCGTTACGATGGACGCCGACGATACGCACATGCCTGGGCTTGTTCCGCGCATGGTTCAGATCCTGGGCGAAGGCTATGACCTTGTGATCGCCTCGCGCTACCAGCCTGGCTCGCGCACTCTGGGCGTTTCGGCGGTGCGCCGGTTTTTGAGCTGGGGGGCGAGATGGTTGTTTCAAATCGCGCTGCCCATGGAAGGCGTGCGAGATTACACGTGTGGCTTTCGCGCTTACCGGGCCGCGCTGGTGCAACGGGCGATTGAACGCTGGGGCGACCGCTTGATAGACCGGAACGACTTTTCCAGTATGCCGCGTCTGCCGTTACGAATGCGCCGACTGGACGCAATCGCCGTCAAAGTCCCGATGATACTGCGCTACGACCAAAAACCCGGGGTGAGCAAAATGCGCGTGGGCGACAACGTCACGGCCAACCTAAAGTTGATTGTGCAAGAAATGCGCCAAGGCGTCGGGCGATGAAGAGTTTGAGAGAGCGCAACCTTCAATTCGAACACATTGCAGCCGATTATGATGCCAGCTTGCCAACGCACGTCGTAGAACATTACACCGCCAGACGGACCGCCTTCCTGAGAGCGCAATGGGATAACCGCCCGGCGCGCGCGTTGGACGTGGGGGCCGGGACGGGGGCACTGGCCGCCCGGCTGCAAGCGGAGGGCTGGCAAATGGCCGGTGTAGATCAGGCCAGGGCGATGCTGCAAGTCATGTCCAAACGCGGGGGCCAGGCGGCACAAGCCAGCAGTGTTCATCTACCGTTCGCCGATAACACATTCGACGTGGTATACTGTGTGGCCGTCTTGCATCACGTGGCTGACCTCAAAGCTGTTCGCTCCACAATCCGCGAAATGGCCCGGGTGACGCGGCCCGGCGGTGTCACGGTCTACTGGGATCACAATCCGTTCAATCCCTACTGGCCCCTTATCATGGCGCGCGTGCCGCAAGACACTGGCGAAGAACGACTGATACCGGAGCGGGAAATCGTGGCCGCGCTGGATGGCCTGTACGTGGATATCACCACGCGACAGACCGGCTTTGTGGGCGATTTTGTGCCGCCCGCCTTCCTGCCGCTATTTCAGGCCTTGGAGCACTTTGTGGAAGCCCTGCCTGGCGCGCGCCGCATCCTCTGCGCGCATAATGTTGTCACCGCGCGCAAACGCCTGGGGTGAGCTTATGTGGCAAGGATATATTGTCTCGGTCGTCTTGCCGACCTACAACGAGAAAGACTCGATCCGCGCCAGCATTCACGAGATCGAAGTCATTGGCTGCGTGGACGAGATCATTGTTGTCAACAACAACGCTGCGCCCGGCACATCGGAAGAAGTGGCGCAGACCACCGCACGCGAAATCCACGAGCCGAATCAGGGCTATGGATTTGCCTGTCAGCGCGGTTTGCGCGAAGCCAGTGGCGAGTATATTATCCTCTCTGAGCCTGATGGCACCTTTAGAGGCGCAGATATCATCAAGCTGCTGGCCTACGCCGCCGACTCGGACCTGGTGCTGGGCAGCCGAACCGCCAAGGGCTTTATTTGGCAAGATGCCAACATGGGCTTTTTTCTGCGCTGGGGCAATTGGGCGGTGGCTAAATTGGTGGAGATACTGTTCAACGCGACCAATCTCACCGACGTAGGCTGCACCCTGCGACTGATCAAGCGGCCCGCACTGGTCAAGATTCAGCCCGAGTTTAGCATTGGCGGTTCTCATTTTGGCCCGCAGATGATGCTGCTGGCGCTCCACCACGGCGTGCGGGTCATCCAGATCCCCGTCAACTATCAGCGGCGCGTCGGCAAATCCATGGCGACCGGCAGCCGAATCAAAGCCCTTACCATCGGCGTACAGATGATCGGTTTGATTCTGACTTTTCGCTTGAGAACCTGGCTATGCCATGACTAGGAGCTTGTCGGAGAGAACCCTGACGGGCCGGAATCGAGGCTTCAGCCGGTGAGCACGCGGCGATTTTCTGCCAAAACCGGCTAAAGCCTAGACTCCGAAACGCCTCTCCGACAAGCTGCTAGAGAAAAGAGTTCTGTGCAAACCTCCAAGTGGCAAAAACAAGCAGAACGATGGACGCCGCCGTTCTTGCTGTTGGTGGCGGCGACTCTGCTCTTGTTCGACCTGGGCGGCCGCGCGCTTTGGTGGGATGAAATCATTAACGTATTAATTGACCAGCAGGATATTCGCGGCATCTTGACCAGCCTGGGAGCCGTGCGCGCCCCGGCCGTCCAGGTGGATGTGCACCCACCCGTCTTTCACCTTCTACAACATTTCTGGATGGGTTGGGCTGGATCGAGCGATCTGGCAGTCCGGCTGCCCAACGCACTCTTTGCGCTCGTGGCGCTCGCCTTGCTGTACCGCATCGCTTGCACTTTAGATGGAGCCACCACCGGCAGGCTGGCCCTGCTGGTCGCCGGGTTTGCGCCGTTCTGGCTTCTATATGCGCGGATGGCCCGCTACTATGCTCTCACGGCCATGTTGGGCCTGGCCTCGGTGACACTCTACCTAAAGTTGCTCAAGCGTCCCACGCGCACCTTGTGGGCCGTATACCTGGCCGTCAACGTGGTCATGCTGTACACGGATTACCTGGTTGCTACGCTCTTGGTCTGCCAGATACTTTACCTGGCCTGGGCAAGACCCGGTCGGCGTTGGCTGGCAACGTGGGTCGGCGTCATGGCCATTGTCGGCCTGGTATATCTGCCGTGGCTGCCTGCGTGGCACTCGCAAGCAACCCTAATGAATTCGATCGTGGAGGCTGACCTATCGCGCGGCCTGGTGGGCATGGCGCTCAAGTTTGCTGTTCCAATAGCATCCTTCACCATCGGCGAGACGATATTGCCCTGGGAACTGCCCGGGGTCTTGGGTTACTTGCTGTTCGCCGGGCTCTGGATAAGTGGGTTGCTGTATTTTTCCCGTCGGGCCGCGCCAGCGGATTGGCCCGGCGCGCGCCTGCCTTTCATCCTAGTAGTCACCAGCATCCCTACACTAGGGACCATCGCCGTCATCACCTTCGTCACACCGACGATCACCTTTATCGGCATCGGCAATCGAACGTTCTTTGCGTTTCCGTTTCTGGCACTGCTCACCGCGTGCGGTCTGCGCTCGGTGAAGCGGCATGCTGCGCGAGCCGCCGCCCTCGTCATCCTCGCGGCGATTTATGGTTATGCCGCCAGCAACTATTTTGCCAACAGACACTTTTTCAATCCAGTGTACGCCGTGCCAACCAAGACTGTATTGGCCGATATCATGGCACAGGCGCGCCCCGGCGACGCCATCTTTAGCGATGGAGATACCGGCCTGGGCTATTACTTTGAGAAACAAGCACGCGACGGCGTGACCCACTATTACTTTGGCAGCCACGAAGGTCGGGCCGCCCTACAGGCCATCGCCCACGATGTGGCAACGCATCATCCGCCGCAACATTCACGCCTGTTCGTCGTGACAATGGGCCGCGACCGTACGCGCCGCGATTTGCCCGCCGAGATCACACAGACCATCGAACCCGCCGCTCACGTAATGTGGGAGCGTGGTTATTCGCCACAAGACGCAACGTTACGCCAGATCAAACAGCGACTCATGGGCCGCGAAGACTATCAGTTCAAGCTTATGGTCCGACTATACGAGCTGCCTTGACCGTTGTGAGCCTTTGCCTGCCTCCACCTGGAAGCAGCCTAACCACATGCGGCGATTCGTGCGCCAAGACTTGGCGTTGACACTCCCTGCCTCCAATGTTATACTGCCAGCCGAGGTAATTTCCATGCAAGCTAACGCAGTCTCCCCGACCAGTCCAGGAGCCGGCGTGCCCACCAGACCTTACGTCGTCGTCGTCTTGCCAGCCTACAATGCGGCACGCACGCTCATCCGCACCTATCGCGACATTCCCAGGGACGTGGTGGACGACGTCATCCTGGTGGACGATGCCAGCCAGGACGATACCGTGGAAATCGCGCGCCTGCTGAACCTGCGGGTCATCCAGCACGACAAGAACCTGGGCTATGGCGGCAACCAGAAAACGTGCTACCACGCCGCTCTGGAAAGCGGTGCAGACATTGTCGTGATGGTGCATCCCGATTACCAATATGACCCGACCCTCATTCCGCAGATGGTGGCGCCCATCCAAAAAGGCGAAGCCGATTGCGTGCTCGGATCGCGGATGTTGCAGAAAGGCGGAGCCAGCGCCGGAGGGATGCCGATCTACAAGCAAATCGGCAATCGCGTCTTGACCTGGATCGAGAATACGGTCCTGAGCCAGCATCTTTCAGAGTATCACACCGGCTATCGAGCGTATAGCCGCCGGTTGCTCCTGTCCATTCCCTTTACCGAGAACTCGAACAACTTTGTGTTTGACACCGAGATCATCATCCAGTTGGTTGTCGCGGGGTTCCGTATCAAAGAGATTCCCATCCCCACCCGCTACTTTGCTCACGCCTCTTCCGTAGATTTTATGCGCAGTGTCCAGTATGGACTGGCGATCCTCAAACGGCAGGTGTACTATCTTGTCTGGAAAGCAGGAGGACGGCCGCATTTTGCCATCACCCCGCCCAAGAACGACATGGCCAAGTAATATCCGGTCTTCTGAGGCTGTGCTGCCCATGCGTATCCTACACATCTATAAAGACTATTTTCCTGTCCTGGGCGGGATCGAAAACCACATCAAGGTGCTGGCCGAGGCGCAGGCCGCGCGCGGGCATGAGGTGTCAGTATTGGTGGCTCACCCCGAGCCGCGAACCACCGTCGAAACCGTCAACGGCGTGCGGCTGATCGAGGCCGCGCGATGGGGAACGGTCGCCTCCACGCCCATCAGCCCGGCCCTGTTCCGCTGGACAGCCCGCCTCGATACGGACATCACGCATCTGCACTTTCCGCATCCTCCCGGCGAAGTGGCTCATTTTTTCTTTGGGCGCGCCCGGCGCATGGTCATCACCTATCACAGCGACATTGTTCGCCAGCGCACCCTGCGCGTCTTGTATCGTCCGTTGCTCTGGCGAGTGCTCCAGTCTGCCGACCGCCTGATCGCCACCAGCCCGACGTACATCGAAAGCTCGCCTTACCTGGGCCGCTTTCGAGAGAAATGCGTTGTGATCCCGCTCGGCACTGACCTGGAACGCTTTGACCAAGTGGATGCAAAGCACGTGGATGTGTTGCGCCAACGACTGTTACCCCAGGTTGGCTCGCAGCCGATCCTTCTCTTTGTGGGCCGCCTGCGTTACTACAAGGGCCTCAACGATCTGCTGCATGCGTTGCCGCAGGTACCTGAGGCGCACTTGCTGGTGGTGGGCGATGGCCCCATGCGCGAGCCGTGGGAGCAGCTAGCGCGCGACCTGAACATTGTCGGGCGCGTGACGTTTGCGGGACAGGTGAACGACGCCGACTTGCCAGCCTGTTACAAATTGGGCGACATTTTTGTGTTGCCCGCCAACGCACGGGCCGAGGCGTTTGGCACCGTCCTCGTCGAGGCGATGGCCGCCGGGCTTGCCGTCATCAGCACCGAGGTCGGTTCCGGAACGTCGTGGGTCAATCTACATAGCACGACGGGCTTGATCGTCCCACCTCGTAACGCCCAGGCGCTGGCAGAAGCGGCCAACAGCCTCCTGTCCGACCCGGCCTGTCGAGCGGCAATGGGGTTGGCCGCGCGCCAGCGCGCTCATGCAGAATTCAGCCAGGCCGCAATGATTGAACGAGTGGAGCAGGTGTACCGTACGGTGCTTGATTTTTCCGGTCAGGTAGGGTAAGATTGTCCGCGGGCCGCTAAGAGATTGCGGCCTATCATGTCGTTTCGAGTTTCGAGATGGGAAGGATTAACCATGCCCTCTAGCAGACTGGGCGCTTTTTGCGACAGAATCATTGAAGCGGGGTGGCTGGCGGCCGTCATTGCCACGCCGCTGTTCTTTAATGTTTACTCTAGCCGTGTCTTTGAGCCGGACAAGCTGACGCTGTTACGTTCGCTAGCCACCGCCATGGCCGCCGCCTGGATCATCAAGTGGATCGAGCAGCGCAATGCGCCGCGCTCTTCCGCGACTGTGTCCATCCGCAGCGCACTGGTGCTGCCCACGGCGATCCTGGTCGGGGTCTATCTCCTGACCACGCTGACTTCCATCACACCCTACGTGTCGTTCTTTGGCTCGTATCAGCGCTTGCAGGGAACCTACACCACCCTGTCTTACATTGTCGTCTTTTTCATGATCGTGCAAGGGATGCGGACTCGCCAGCAGCTCGAGAGGTTGATCCTCACCATCATCTTGACCAGCCTCCCCATTGCGCTGTACGGATTGATCCAACGCTATCGGCTTGACCCCCTACCTTGGGGCGGCGATGTGACCACGCGCGTGGCGGCCAACATGGGCAATGCGATTTTTGTGGCGGCCTACCTGATCATGGCTTTCTTCCTTACGTTGGGCAAGATCGTAGAAAGCTTCCGTGCCATTCTGACCGAAGAGGAAGCCGTCGTGGCCGACATTGTACGGGCAGCCGGTTACGTGTTCGTCGCCGCCGTGCAGTTCATAGCCATTGTGTTTGCCGGAAGCCGCGGCCCCTTCTTGGGGTGGTTCGCTGGGGCGTTCTTGTTCGCGCTGCTCCTGGCGCTGGTATTGCGCCAACGCAGATTGATGTTGGGGTTCATTGCGCTGGGAATGGCCGGGATTGCCTTCCTGGGCGTCCTGAACATTAACAATGGACCGCTGGAGAAATTGCGCTCGATGCCGTACATCGGCATGATGGGCCACGTGCTTGACGCCGAATTCGGCACTGGCCTGGTTCGTACGTTGATTTGGGAAGGCAATACCCGCCTGGTGCCGCCGCATGAGCCGCTCCAATTCCCCGACGGCACAACGGATTCACTCAACTTTCTCCGCCCGCTCATTGGATACGGGCCGGAATCCATGTATGTAGCCTACAATCGTTATTACCCGCCCGACCTGGCCCACGTCGAAGCACGCAATGCTTCGCCTGACCGCAGTCACAACGAGACGTGGGATTCGCTTGTCATCACCGGCGTGATCGGTCTCCTGGCCTATCAATTTCTGTTCATCAGCTTTTTCACGTATGGCCTGCGCTGGGTAGGGCTGATGCCCACCCACCGGGAGCGTAACATCTTTATCGGACTGTGGGCCGGCCTGGGCCTGATCGGCGGCCTGGCCACGATCGTCGTTGGCCAGCCCAAATTCTTTGGCGTGGGCGTCCCGGCCGGTATCCTGGCCGGCATCATTGTCTATCTGGTGATTTTCGCCATTACGCTATATGGCCGCGAACAGGAAAACAAGCTCAGCCGCACGGACCAGATTATGATCGCCGCGCTGATGGCCGCGGTACTGGCACACTATATCGAGATCCATTTTGGCATCGCGATTGCCTCCACGCGCACAATGTTTTGGGTCTTTGCCGCTCTTATGGTCGTGATCGGCTCTGGCTGGCTGAAAGTGGAAGAAGCCGCGCCCACACCAGCCGTCGCTTTGCCCCGCGCACCGGCCACGGCCACGCCGACAAATATACCTCGCCACAAAAAGCGCCGGCAGCCTGCCCGCACTCCCATGGGCGAGCGCCCGACGTCTACTGTGCAGTCCATTCCAGCCTGGGTGGGCAGCGTGGCGGGCCATGCGTTGATCACAACCATCATCCTGTCCACTCTGTTATACGAATTCGTTACGAACGCCGAGCGGCTATCGGACCCGGGGCGCATTCTCTGGCGCGCACTCACTTTTATCAGCTTACGCCAGATGAGTTCCTACGCCATATTAGGCATGATCTTGCTGGTCTGGCTGATGGCAACACTGCTGGCCATTTCCGAAATGGCGCGTGCCGGCGTGTTCAAAGGCACAACAGACTGGTCCTCCGGGACGGCGTTGTTCGCTGCACTTTCAATGGGCCTGGCACTCGTTTTCGGACTGGGACTGGCCGGACTACTCGCGGCCCTGACCCGGGCTCAAGCGACGCGCATAGATGACCTGGTTCCCATCTCTGACCAGGTCGCCAGTATCCTGAATTACTATTACCTGGGTGTGTTCTTTCTGATGGTCCTCGTGGGTGTGGCGCTCATGGCCGAGTATAAACGCTTACCGACGGCCTGGGTATCTCCGGGGGGCTGGGGGCTTGTCGCGGTCGTGCCGGCGATTCTGGCGGTTTTCTTCTGGGTCAACTATTCCAATCTAAGCCCTATTCGCGCCGACATCATTTACAAGCAAGGTGACCCGTGGGACAAGCAGGGCCAATGGGATGCCGCTATCGCACATTACAAGCACGCGATTGACGTCACTCCCAACGAAGACTTTTATTACCTTTGGCTGGGCCGCGCCTTGCTGGAAAAGGCCAGCGCCGCCAATGTCACCGCAACCTCTCTATTCAACGATCGGACGCAACTGGAAGGCATCCTGAATCTGAATGCGCAGCAAACCGCCGGCCTCGGCCGAAATGATTTGCTCCAGGCGGCGCGGGCTGTCCTGACGCGAGCTCGCGAGATCAACCCGCTCAACACGGACCACAGCGCAAACCTCGCCCGCCTCACCCGGCGCTGGGCCGATCTGACCACCGACCCGGCGCAAAAGGCCCAGCTAACCGAGCAGGCCAGCCAGTACTATGCTGAGGCCACCAACCTGAGCCCGAACAACGCGGTGCTGTGGAATGAATGGGCGCTCGTTGACCTGGGTCTCAAGCGCGACCTGGACGGAGCGATCAAGAAGGTTGAGCATTCTCTGCAAGTGGATGACCAATTCGATCAGACCTATCTGATCATGGGCAACATTTACATGAACGAGAACGATCTAGACAAGGCGACCGCGACCTACCAGAAGCTCATCGCCATCCGACCTGATTCGCTCGAGGCGTACAGCACGCTGGCTTACATCTATGCCCAACAGGGCAAGCTGGCCGAAGCCATTCAGGCCAACCAGACTGTCCTCAAGCTATCGCCGAAAGACCCCAACATCTGGAATACGTACAAGAATCTGGCGGTGTTGTATGCCCAGGCAGGGGATTTTCCAGCGGCGATCAACTCGGCGCAGATCGCCGCCAGCACTGCTCCGACCGACACCAGGACACAATTGATGGCTTATGTTTCGCAATTGCGCGCGCAGATGACCGCGCCGCCCGTAACCTCAACTGCCGCAGTGACCCAATGATACTATGCTGACGACGATTCTGCTCATTTTTGCGGGCGCGCTGGTGCTCGCCATCGGCGTCACGCCGGTGGCCCGGTGGCTTGCCCCTCATGTCGGCGTGGTTGATCACCCGACGGCGCGCAAGGTCCACACGCGCCCGATGCCGCGCCTGGGTGGGGCAGCTATCTTTCTTGCCTTTATCCTGGCGCTGTTGGTGTTCGAGAACCGCTACAACTTTCAGCAACTTGCCGGCATCCTGATCGGTGCGTCATTTGTTTCGTTCCTGGGCATCTGGGACGACCGCTGGGGGCTAGGCCCCGTCCTCAAGCTGCTAGGCCAGGTCCTGGGCGCGCTGATTCTGGTCGCCACGGAAGTTCACACTGAGCTATTTGCGCAGTGGCCGGTGCTCGACGTGGGACTGACAGTTTTCTGGGTTGTGGGTATCACCAACGCGTTCAACCTGATTGACAACATGGATGGGCTATCGGGCGGTGTAGGCGCCGTGGCCGCGGCCTTTTTTACGTTGCTGGCCGCGATGAGCCGGCCCCCTCAGGTGCTCGTCGGCGCACTGTCGGCCGCGTTGTTCGGCGTGTGTCTGGGCTTTTTGGTTTATAATTTCAACCCGGCGACGATCTTTATGGGCGACGCGGGCGCGATGTTCATCGGTTATATGCTGGCCGCCGTCGGCATCAAACTGCGTTTTCCCGGCAACGTCACGTTTGTCACGTGGATGATTCCTGTGCTGGTGCTGGGCGTGCCGATCTTTGACACGACGCTCGTGTTCATGTCGCGCCTGCGTCGCAGCCTGAATCCGCTCACTACGCCCGGCACAGATCACACAAGCCACCGTCTCGTCCGGATGGGGTTCACGCAGCGCGAGGCCGTGCTGCTGCTCTACCTGGCCGGCTGCGGACTGGGCGTGCTGGCCATGTTTATCACTCAAGCCGACGTGATTGAAAGCTATGTCATCGGCGCAGGAGTCTTGATCGCGGGCATCGTCGGCCTCGCACGACTAGAACGGCGCGAGCTGCTACCGGCACGCACAGATTCACGCCAAGAGGTTCCCGTTGACTCTGCAATATCCTGAACGCCCGGTCGCCGTGATCGGCCTGGGCTATGTCGGATTGCCGCTGGCAGTGGCATTGAGCCACGCCGACATTCCCGTCATCGGCATTGACCTGGACCCGCGCAAGATTGAGCGGCTCAACCGAGGCGAGAGTTACATCCCCGACGTGCCCACCGAGCAAATTGCGGCATTGGTCGAGAAAAAGCTCTTGACCGCTTACACCGACTATGAGCCGCTGCGTGAAGCGGACAGCATTTTCATCTGCGTCCCCACGCCGTTCGACGCGAATAAAGCGCCTGACCTGACCGCCGTGCGGCAAGCCGCCGAGGGCATCACGCAGCGTTTGCAGCGCGGGCAGATGATCGTTCTGCAAAGCACGACCTACCCCGGCACGACGGAAGAGGTGGTGCTGCCGATCCTGGAAAAATCGGGCTTGAAAGCCGGGGTGGACTTTGACCTGGCGTTTTGCCCGGAGCGCATTGACCCCGGCAACAAGCAGTTCAACGCCATCAACACGCCCAAGGTCGTGGGCGGCTTGAACGACCAGGGCACACAACGAGCTGCCGCCTTGCTCAGGCGCATCGGCGCGCCGGTCGAAATCGTCTCGTCCACCCGCGCCGCCGAGATGACCAAGCTGCTGGAGAATATTTTCCGCAGCGTCAATATCGCGCTCGTCAACGAGATGGCGCTTTTGTGCGAGCGGATGGGCATTAACATCTGGGAAGTCGTCCGCGCGGCCAGCACCAAGCCATTCGGGTTCATGCCGTTCTATCCGAGCGCAGGCGTGGGCGGGCATTGCATCCCGATCGACCCGCTGTACCTGTCGTGGAAGGCGCACGAGTTTGACTTTCACACCAACTTTATTGACCTGGCAGCACAGACGAACCAGAGCATGCCCTATCACGTGGTTGACCTGGCAACGCTTGGGCTGGCGAAGCAGCGCAAGTCGTTGCGCGGCGCCCGGGTGCTGGTGCTGGGCGTGGCCTTTAAGCGCGACATTGACGACGCGCGCGAATCGCCCGCTGAGCGCGTCATCGAGCTGTTGATGCTGCGCGGCGCGACCGTAGAATACCACGACCCTTACATTCCCCGCTTCCACGTGGGCGGCAACGTCTTTCGCCGCGAGCTGCTCTGGCTGGAATCCGAGCGGCTTTCGGACGAGATGCTCGGTTCTTACGACTGCGTGGTCATTGTGACGGGTCATCGCAATGTGGATTACACGCAGGTGGTGAACAAGGCCAGACTGATCGTGGACACGTGCAACGCCACAGGCCCAATCACCCAGGGGCGCGACAAGATCGTCCAGCTGGGCGCTCCCCTCACCGAAGCTTGACCCAAGGAGGTTTAGATGTCTCTGCGTATTCGTGCCCTGCTGACGTTTGCCATTCTTGCCGTCATCGCCGCTTGCGGTCAAGCCCAACAGCCGAAAGCTGCGCCGCCGTCCAATCCAGTCCAGCAGCCGGCTGCAACCCAACCCAAGGCGGACGACCGTCCACTGGCAAAAGTGCCAGCCGCTCAGCGGGCCAATACCTGGAAGTCCGCGCCGCCGATGACGATTGATGTCAAGAAGAACACTGTCGCCACCCTCACGACGAGCAAGGGCATTATCGTCGTGGCACTGGACGCCAGCGCCGCGCCACAAACGGTAAACAACTTTGTCTTCCTCGTCAACCAGGGTTTTTACGACGGGCTGACGTTTCACCGCGTGGTGGCGGGGTTCGTCATCCAGGGCGGCGACCCGCTGGGCACAGGAACGGGCGGGCCGGGCTATACCGTCCCGGCCGAAATCAAGCTGCCTCACGTAGAAGGCGCGATTGCGATGGCGCGCTTGGGCGACCAGCAGAATCCGCAGCGCGCGTCTTCGGGCAGCCAGTTCTACATTACGCTGGCGCCCACGCCCAACCTGGACGGGGCTTATACCGCGTTCGGCCAAGTCACCTCGGGCATGGACGTGGTGAAAAAGATTCAAATCGGCGATGTGATTCAAAAAATCGTGATCAGTGGGCAGTAAATAGCACAGCGCGCTGCCGGCAGAAGGTTGACTTGTCCGGCGGCGCAAAAGAGAAAACAAATGGCCAAGAGTTATCTAAAGCCGCCGGACATGGTGATTGACCCGAAGAAGAAATATACGGCGACGCTCAAGCTGGACAAGGGCGACATTGTGATCGAGTTGTTCACGGACAAGGCGCCCAAGACGGTCAACAATTTTGTGTTCCTGGCGCGCGATGGCTTTTACGATGGCGTGACGTTCCATCGGGTCATCCCCGACTTTATGGCGCAGGGCGGCGACCCGACCGGCACGGGCATGGGCGGGCCGGGCTATAAATTTGCGGATGAGTTTCATCCCGATCTAAAGCACAGCAAGCCCGGCATTCTTTCGATGGCAAACGCCGGTCGCAACACGAACGGCTCTCAGTTCTTTATCACCTTCGCGCCGGCGCCCTGGCTTGATGGCAAGCACGCCGTCTTTGGCCAGATTGTCAAGGGGATGGATGTGCTGCGGTCCATCACCGTGCGCGACCCGGACAAGGCTCGCACGCCGGGCGACGTGATCAAGACGGTCGAAATCACCGAAGCATAAGCCATAAAGAAACCCGCTGTTTCCACGACAGCGAATTTCTGATTGCAAGCGATGAACGACACACCTGCTTCGCCACAGCGCCCTGCCCCACCCTCCACGCGCAACTTGCGCATGATACAGGCGCTGACCGTCGTCATCGTCATCGCGGCCGTGGCGGGCACGATCTGGCTGCAAGGTCAGCACGAATTGCTCGACCGCATCGCACGTTCGCCCTGGGCACTCCCGGCGCTGTTCACTGTGAGCGTGATCAGCAGCGCGACGTTGTTCCTGCCTGTGCCGGGGCTGGCGATCACGACGCTGGTGGGCAGCCTGCTCAATCCGGTGACGGTGGGCATCGTCGCCGGAATCGGCCAGACGCTGGGCGAGATGACGGGTTACCTGGCAGGTTACAGCGGCCAAGGGCTGGTGAATCGCTCCAAAACCTACGACCGCGTCGAAGGCTGGATGAAGCGCAACGAGTTCATGGGCGAGCTGGTCGTCTTTGTCCTGGCGCTTGTTCCAAATCCGCTGTTTGATGCGGCCGGCATGGCCGCGGGCGCGTTGCGCTTCCCGCTATGGAAATATTTGATTGCGGCCGGGCTGGGCAAGGTCATCAAGAATATCGTGTTCGCCTATGGCGGTTCGCTCGGCATCGATTGGCTGGCAAGATTTTTCGGGGGTTGATCAACTAGAACAAAAGATGTGGAACAGCGGTTGAACAGTATGGGCTGGCACAGCGCGGGCGGTTGACAGTCTACACAGGTAGTGCTACAATCGCGGCAATTCAAAAAATGAACGGCAACGATCAAGAGGAGTAGGTCGCAGGCTGCCGATAGCGAAGAGAGGTCACCGGGTGCAAGCCTCTCGCGGCAAGTGGGGCCGAAGGTCGCTTGGGAGCCGGTCGGGTTCGCCCGTTAGCGCGAAAGGCGTTTGATGGAACGCCCTTTGAGTGCGTTGCGCCGTATGCGCGCAACGAAACAAGGTGGTACCACGGAAGGTCATCCCCCTTTCGCCCTTGGGCGAGAGGGGATTTTTGTTTTTGTCCACGGTTGAGATCAATGCAGTATAATAGTGGTAGTTCTGGATGACGGGGAGAACCAGCATGACACAAGAAACTCTCGGCTTTATTGAACTGGAATGGACCTGCAAACGCTGCGGGACCAAGAACCCTGGCACGCAAAAGATGTGCGCCGGTTGCGGCGCGCCGATGGATACTCTAGATCAATTCGAGTTGCCGGCGCAACAAGTGTTGACCACCGAGCCGGAAAAAGCGGGAGCGGACAAGGCCGGCCCGGATGTTCACTGTCCATACTGTGGCGCGCGCAACCCGGCCGGCGCCAAGACATGCGTGCAGTGCGCGGCCGAACTGGGCGGGGCCGCAGCGCGCGAGGCAGGCCACGTCTTGGGGGCATTCCAGACGGGACCCGTGGCGGAACAGCCGTGTCCCTACTGCGGCCAGCCCAATCCTCCCAATGCCTCGCGCTGTGAGAAGTGCGGCGGCGACCTGATCAAAAAGCCAGCGCCCACGCCCGGCGGCGTCCCAGCCGCACCCATTCGCCCCAACAGGCTGGGCATGGCCCTCGGCGCCGGCGTCTTGATCCTGCTGTGCATCTGCGCCATCACCTTTTTCGTGCTGGGCACACGCACCACAGATGCCACGGGTGTCGTTCAATCGCTCACCTGGGAACGCACCATCCAGATCATGGAACAGCGACCGGTGACACGCGACGCGTGGCAAGACCAGCTTCCCTCCGGCGCAGACAAAGGCACGTGCACCCGCAAGATCCGCTCGACACAGCCACAGCCGGCGCCGGGCGCAGAAAAAGTGTGCGGCACGCCGTATGTGATTGACCAGGGCAGCGGCAAGGGTCAGGTCGTACAGGACTGCAACTATAACGTCTATGACGACTGGTGCAGGTATACAATCAAAGAATGGCAGGTGGTGAACCAGCTCGTCGCCAGAGGCAGTGATGTCAATCTCCTCTGGCCCGAGTTGGGCCTCCGGTCAGATCAACGCGAAGGCGCGCGGGAAGAAACCTATTTGGTTACCTTGCTGGGCAAAGACAAAAAGTATACCTACACGACCTCCAACGCGGCCGAGTTCGCCCGGTTCACGCCTGGCAGCCAATGGACATTCAAGGTCAATGCCCTGGGTGGGGTCAGTAGCCTGCAGCCGGTGAAATAGAGCGAAATGCGAAGCTGAACTCTACTGGCGACTGACATAATGAGACAAACATGAAAAAACGAATTGTCACTCATAACATACAAAAGATGGTGCGTCGCCTCGTGGATCGCTTTGACCCAGATCAGATCATCCTGTTTGGCTCACACGCACGCGGGACGGCCGGGCCAGATAGCGACGTTGATTTGCTGGTCATCCTGCCCGTGATCGGCTCCAAACGCGCCAAGCAAATCGAGATGCGCGTGGCGCTGCACGACATCAATGTGCCGAAAGACATTATCGTGGCAACGCCAGAGCAAGTCGAACGGCAAAAGAACATTGTCGGCACGATTATTCGCCCTGCCCTCCAAGAAGGACAAGTACTGTATGTTCGAACTCGATGAAAACGTGCTTGCCGTTATACGGCAATGGGTACAAAAGGCCGAGAACGACCTGAAGAACGCGGCGCACACGCTCAAGCTGGGCCAAGACTGCCCGACCGATACCGTGTGCTTTCACGCGCAGCAGTGTATCGAAAAGTACCTCAAAGCCTTGCTCGTATGGCACGGCATCGAGTTCTCACGAATACATCATATCAGCGCATTGATGGCACTGTTGCCTGTCCACTTTCGGCCTGACCTGACGCCCGTAGAACAAGAAGGATTGACTGATTACGCCGTGTCCACACGTTACCCCGGCGATTATGAAGCTATCCCATTAGCCGAAGCGCGACGGGCCGTGCAAATTGCTCGCCGCGTTCGCCGGCAGATTCGCAAATGGTTGCCGAAAGAGAGATTGCCGTGAAAAAGGAATATGACTTCTCCAAAGGGGTACGAGGCAAGTTCTATCGTCCGAATGTCAAGCTGAATCTCCCTGTTTATCTGGACGACGACGTGGCCGAGTTTGTCCAGAAATATGCCCGGCGCAAAAAGGTTGATACGCAAACAGCTACCAATGAAATCCTGCGCGTGAACAAGGAGATGCTGCAAGCACTGCGGTAGCAGATGCAGGCGCTCCCTCTCCCCCATCCCCTCTCCCACAGGGCGAGGGGTGCACGCTCCCTTCTCCCTCGCTGGGAGAACCCTCTGACGAGGGCAGGTGGCTGGGGATGAGGGTGGCCTTGAAGTGATCAAGACCGAGGGTATAATAACAGTTGCGTGTTGGACAGGGAGTGACTATGACAACAATTACCGTTTCTCTACCAGCCGACCGCTGGCAAAAACTGCGTGAGGTAGCAGCTCAATATCGCATTACGCCAGAAGATTTAGTGCGCGTCAGCGTCGAGGAAATCCTGGCTTGCCCGGAAGAAGAATTCAGGCAAGCCTTAGATCACGTTCTCGACAAAAATGTTGAACTCTACCGACGGCTGGCATTTTGAGCCGATTTTGATATCAAAAGGCTGTCTATGAGACTCGAAAACATTGTTGACGCGATAAGCCACAACCGTATACGGATCACCGACCACGCTGACGAAGAAGCCCACGCCGATCATCTTTCGTTCGATGAAATCTATGTCAGCGTCTTGCAGGGTGAAATCATCGAAGATTATCCTGACGACAAGCCTTATCCCAGTTGCTTGATTTACGGCAGCACATTTAGCGGCGAACCTGTCCACAGTGTTTGGGCGTACAATGCGGACAACCGATGGGCTGTGCTTATCACCGTCTATCGGCCTGATCCCAGACGATGGATCAATAGGCGAATAAGGAGAGGAACTGATGATGCCATTTAGCAAATGCCCCGTATGCGGCGGCGAGATGATTGAAAAGAACGTCGAGAAATTGTTGCGCGGAGGAATTCACACGGCGGTGCTGACCGTGCGTGCTGAGGTCTGCACCCGTTGTGGCGAGCGACTCTATGACCAGGACACCGTCCGGCGCTTTGAGCAGATTCGCGCCAAACTGGAAAAGCAGGATGTGGCTGAGTTCCTGCCATTGGGGCAATCGTTTCAGGTCCAGGCAGGCTAACCCCTTCTCCCTGCTAGGGAGAAGGGCCGGGGATGAGGGTGAACATCATTATGGCCTGGGAAAAACGCCGCAACAAGCGCTACTACTACTCCAAGCGCCGCCGCGCCGGCCGCGTCCTCTCCGACTATGTCGGCGCCGGCGAATCCGCCTGTGTAATCGCCCCTCTCGAGGCCCTCTACCGCGAGCAGCGCATCGCCCAGCAGCAGCAGTGGCGCCTCGAGCAGGAATCGCGCCGCGCCCTCGACGCCGAGGTCGACCGCCTCGGATCCGGCATCCGGACCCTGGTCGCGGCGACCCTCTTGGCCAACGGGTATCACACCCACAAAGGACAATGGAGATCAAGAAATGAGCAACAAGCCAACCATAGAGATGAAAGAGCTGAAACTACTCCTGAAAGCCGTCGATAAACAGAAACCCGACCCCCAGGCCGTTGCCGAGCTGCGCAGGCATCTCGATGCCATGCCCGACCTCTGCCTGGCCCTGGGCGACACCGGCTCCCTTCTGGAGAATCGGCTCATCG
>CAYGWJ010000166.1:0-21776 GCA_964353405.1 uncultured Anaerolineae bacterium | reverse complement strand
CTTCACGCGAAAGAGTCTGTATGCTTCAAGTCAAATTGCTCGGACAATTCGATCTGCTCCTGGATGGCCAGCCGGTAGAGCTTGCGTCTCGCCCGGCGCAGTCGCTCCTGGCCTATCTTGTGCTGACGGCCGGCACCGCGCATCGCCGCGAAAAGCTGGCCGGGCTGCTCTGGCCCGATACGCTGGAAGCAAGTGCCCGCAAGAATCTTCGCCAGGCGCTGTGGCATATCCGCAAGGCTCTGGGCGGGCGTGACTATCTCCTGGCCGACGAGATCACGATCGCCTTTGACGCAAGGTCGGATTACTGGTTGGATGCTTACGTCTTGGAAGAAAAGGCCGGTGCGGAATGTGCGCCGAGTGACTCTGTGGCAGCGGTCTCGGTTTACGGCGGGGAACTCTTGCCAGGCTTTTACGACGAATGGGCCGTGTTAGAGCGGGAACGGCTTCAGGTTATCTTTGAGCACAAGATGAAGCGGCTGCTCGATTGCCAGGTCGAAGCGCAGCGATGGGAAGATGTTTTGGAGTGGGGCGAACGTTGGATTGCGTTGGGTCATACGCCCGAACCTGCTTATCGTGCGCTGATGCTTGCCCACGCTGGGCTGGGGGACGTGTCGAGCGTGGCGGCTGTCTATCGTCGCTGTGTCGAGGCGCGGCGATAGACACAAATCTACTTTTGGGGCAGTTTTGGTACAATAATTTGTAATATGGGCCGGTTATTTCCTGCCGGCCTCCATGAACTGCTTCAGCGCGAGGCAGTTGGCCGCCAGAGCACCCTCCATCAACTCGGCGGCTTCACTCGCCGGAAGCCCATCGGGCTGGAAGGTCGCCGACCACGCCAGTTCGGCCTGGCTCGGACCCAGGTCACGCACCGCCATGGTGGTCAGACAGTTGCTAAAGGGCGTGTCGGTCAGCAGGGCATAGCTCAGCCGGTGGGCGGCTTCATCCAGCGCTTCCAGGCGCTCGACGACCGTGCTGCCGTCAGCACTGGTCAGCGTGCGCCGCGCGCCGACGCCCTCGCCCTCGACCGTGCAGTTGACGACCATGACCAGGTAGTGGCAAGCCGCGCTCAAGTCGCTGATCACTTGCCAGATGGTGTCAGCCGGTGCGTGGATCATGATCTTGGTCAACACCTGGGTCATTTTGCAGCCTTACATGAACGCAAAGATGCTCCGGATTGTGATGTCGAAGCCCGTAATCGCCCCAGCGTCAACGCCCTACACAAAAGTCAAGGCGAGTCCCGCCAGCAAGACGGTCAGCGCGATGACAAGCATTCACAGTTTCTTGTGAATTGATTACGGTGCACATGGATATGCTCTTTTGAGTTAGCGGCCTGGCATGGGAATCGCGCCGAGTTGCTGCATCATGCCGAGCGCGTCCAAGTTGACCCAGTTGTCGGTGAGTTGACCATCCGCGATGCGGAAGATGCCCGTCGCCGTCACTTCCACTTTCTTGCCGGTGGCCGGCATGCCCATGAACGAGCCGGTGTTGATCCCGCCGAAACGGAAGCGGCACGCAACCTTGTCGCCCTCGCTCACGGCATCTTCGATGTGAATATACATGGACGAGAAGGCAGAAGCGAACAGGCCCACAAGTTGCCGCGCGCCTTCGCGGCCTTGCATCGGCGGCAGCGAGGGGTCGTGGTTGACCCAATTCGGCGCAACAATGTTTTCGATGCCAGCTGCATTGCCAGCCCCAATCACGTTCAGCATCCGTTCGACCAATTGTTTGTTCTGTTCGGTTGACATTTGATATTCTCCTTTTCTTGGTTTTTTCGTGGCACGCTTCAAGCGTGACCTACACAATTCCGGGTTCTACGCGCGATTCAGGAAGTGCAGTTCCGGCGCGCTGGTGACTCCTGCGGCCTTCATCGCTTCTTTCATCGCCGGATCACTTGTGAATTTCCGCGCGTTTTCTGCGTTATCCCACTCAAGCATGATCGTGATTTGGTTGGGATTCTCCACGTCACGGTAAATCTGGCAGACACCGGTGGCGCCGGCAGCCCGGCGGGCGGCCTCGTGAGCGTCGAAGCCCGCGCGCCATTTAGCATAGTCAGCGACGGTGTGACGGATCGTGAGGTTGATCATTGGTGATTCTCCTTGTGTGATTTATATCTGTACCGCATCGGCACGGATTGTTCTCATCATACGCCCATTCCCCGCGCGGCGATAGACAAGAATTGATCTACTTTTGGGGCAGTTTCGCTACAATTAATTGTAATGGGGGTGGGCGAAAGGCGGTGAGTACACCGCCGATGCGAGAGGGAAGGCGCAAGGAAGAGGTCTCGGCAGCGCTTACCCCGGCGGCTCGTCCAGCGGGGCCCAGCCCTGGCGCAGGGCGTACAGGGCGGCCTGGGTGCGGTTGGCCACGTGCAGTTTTTCGTAGATGGTGCGCAGACGGTTGGCCACAGTATAGACGGAGTAGTTGAGCGCCTGGGCGATCTGACTTGAAAATAGGTTAGCTCAGGCAGCAACATTGGCAGGCTGAGATTGAATCACGACTTCGTAGCCCAACTGTTGCAGCCGCTTGACCAGTCGCTTAGCCGTTGCCTCGGGGCGACGCTGGTCAAAGTAGTCGCCGCCCAGTTCACGATAGGGTTCTTGACGTTTGATGAGATGATAGGCAATCACCAGGATCGAATGTGCGACCGCCATAATGGCTTTCTTCTTGCCTCTCCGTCCCGCCAGGCGATGGTACTGGGCCGACAGGTAGGTGCCCTTCGTATGCGCGGCTCCATGAGCCGCTTGATTCAAGGCAACGCCCAGGGCTTGGTTGCCTTTACGTGTCTTGCCCGAACGGCGTTTGCCCGCACTCTCGTTGTTGCCAGGGGCTACCCCAGCCCAAGCGGCCAAGTGCGCCGCCGAGGGGAAGCGGCTCATGTCAATGCCGATCTCCGACACGATGATCTCGGCCGTCTGACGCGCAACACCGGGAATGGTGTCCAGCAGGGCAATCGCCGCTTCAAAGGGGACACACAGCAACTGGATCTGCTCATCAAAGTGGGACACCGCTTCTTCCAAGTTGTCGATCTGGCACAGCAGTTCGGTCAAGATAAAACGGTGCTGGGGCTTGACTCGCCCTTCCAGCGCCTTGACCAACTGCTCGCGTTTCTCGCGGAGCTTGCCTTTGGCCAAGTCGGCCATCTCCGCCGGACTCGCGTGTCCCTACTGAGTGAGCTTTGCGCTGGCCAGCCGGTTGAGGCTGACGCCCGCCTCCGCTGCTTCGAGAGTCAGGCGGCGATGCAGTTCGGGAGGGACTCGCACCATGAAGCGGCCGCTATACCGTCGGGTGGCGATTGGTTCAGGTACCGTCTCGCTGTTGGCCTGCATATCAGCCACCACCTCGGCCACGACCGTCCGTATCCCAGCCAGTACCTCCTCAGGCGAGGCGGCCAGCCAACTCAGGCTAGGAAACTCTGCACATAGGCCGACATACTCCCCGTCTTCCTCTGACCAGGTGACGCGATAGGTGAAACGATCATGCACTAGAACCACGGTCTGCCTCAAGCCTCTCGATGGCCTTCAGAACCTGGCGCACCTGGTAGGGCTTGGCCCTGCCCTGGTGCTCCTGAATGTTGACCCGAGGGTCTCCCTGCCAAGGCGTTTTGTACACGCGATGGCTACCGCCCGTCTGCCGAGCTGCACCGAAGTAAAAGTCGCAGACCTGGCACAGGTCTCGAAAGTGTATTCCTTTCGGATTCTGGCGCATCTCGGCAAGGATGTCGTCAATGTGGGCCATGCAGGTATGATACCATTATTGATAGCATTGTCAAGCTGTGAACAAAGCTCCCCCTACTTGTGAGAAGAACGATTCAGCGCTCAACGCTCGAGGACATGCTTCAGCCCGACGCAGTCTGCCGCCAGGGTGCCCTCCAGCATCTCCACAGCTTCACTCGCCGGGAGCCCGTCAACTTCAAAGGTCGCCGACCACGCCAGTTCGGGTTGGCTTGGAGCCAGTTCACGCACCGTCATGGTGGTCAGGCAGTTGCGAAAGGACGTGTCGGTCAGCAAAGAGTAGCGCAGCCAGTGAGCGGCTTGGTCCAGCGCTTCCAGGCGCTCGACGATCACGTAGTGCCGTCAGCGCTGGTCAGCGTGCGCAACGCGCCGACTCCTGCGCCCGCAACCGTGCAGTTGACGACCATGACCAGGTAGTGGCAAGCCGCGCGCAAGTCGCTGATCACCTGCCAGATGGCGTCAGCCGGTGCGTGAATCGTAATCATTCTGGTGACATGGGTCATTTGGTAGCCTTACATGAACGCGAAGAACATGTGTAACGGATATGCGCCCCGCTGGTAAGCGAGTCTAACAACGTATGCTCTCAGTATACGCCCATTCTCCGCGCAACGCTAGACATAAACTAATCCACTTTTGGGGCAGTTTCGCTACAATTAATTGTAATTGGAGGCGGGAGAAAGGCGGTGAGTACACAGCGGGTACGAGAGGGGAGGAGCGCAGCAGAATGCTGGGCGGCCCGCTTACGCTGATGGCTCGTCCAACGTGGCCCAGCCCTGGCGCAGGGCGTAGAGGGCGGCCTGGGTGCGGTTGGCCACGTGCAGTTTTTCGTAGATGGTGCGCAGCCGGTTGGCCACGGTGTAGACAGAGCAATTCAGCGCCTGGGCGATCTCCTGGTTGTCCACGCCCTGGGCTACCAGGCGCAGGACGGCCATCTCGCTCTCCGTCAGCGGCTCGACCCGCGGCAGTTGCGGCGGCAGTGCCACGTGGAACTCGCCCAGCACGCGGGCGGCGATGATAGGGTCAATCAAATAGTCGCCCCGGTGCACGGCCTCGATGGCTGCGATCAAGTCCCCGGCATCCACGGTCTTGAGCAGGTAGCCGCGGGCGCCCGCCCGGATGGCGTCGAGCATGTACTGCTCCTGGCGATACATGGTCAGGGCGATGATGCGGGCGGCGGGGGTCTCGCCTACGATCTGGCGGATGGCCTCCACGCCGTCCAGGTCGGGCATGACGATGTCCATCAGGATCACGTCCGGCTGCGCCGTGCGCGCCAGTTCTACCGCCTGGGCGCCGTTCTTGGCTTCGGCCACCACCGTAAAGCCGCCCAGCCCCTCGCAGAGCTGGCGCAAGCCCTGGCGCATCAAGGTGTGGTCATCGGCGATCAGGATCCTAATCGGCGGCATAGTATGCCCCGCTGTTCTGGGCATGGTTGACCTCTTGGGTGACCGGCGGCAAGGTGATGACCAGCTCCGTCCCCTGGCCGCTCGCGCTGCGGATGTCCAGCGTGCCGCACAAATCCAGGATGCGCTCACGCATCTGGCGCAGGCCGAAATGGCCGGCCCGATCGGCCGGGCCGAGCTGGCCTGGGTCAAAGCCGCGGACGTCGCCGCCCACCGAGACGGCGACGCCGCCGGCCGCATCCCCTGCAAGGCATACCAGCGCCGAACTCGCGTGGGCGTGCCGGCCGATGTTGTTCAGGCCTTCCTGGATGATGCGGAACAGCGGCAATTCGTAGACCGCGGGCAGGGCATCTTGGGGCCCAGACACATCCAGCCGGGCCGCCACCTGGTTCTGGTCGCCATAGTCACCCACCAGTTGCGTCAGCGCCGGAACAAAGCCCAGCGCGTCCAGGTCCACCGGGCGCAGGGCAAAGATGGCGCGGCGGATATCCACGATGGCGGCACTGAGCACGGCCTGCAGCTCGTCCAGCGCGGCGCACATGCCGGGGGGGGGGGGCCGCATCGGCCAGGTGAGACCACAGCGCCGATTTGAAGCGCAGCCCGGCCAGGCTTTGCGCCACGCCGTCGTGAATCTCGTGGGCGATGCGGTGGCGTTCGGCATCAATGGCTTCCGTCTCGCTCCGGTGCTGCACCTCTGCCGTGATGTCTTCCACCGTGACGATCATGTGGCAGGCGTCAGTCGGGTCGGGTGTGGCGATGATGCGCACGGGAAAGCGCGTGCAGTCCCGGCGCTGGTTGGTGGTCTCGGCCGTCACCGTTTGGCCCTGCCGGACCCGCTGCAAGATGGTCAGGACGGCCGGCCTGGCATCTTTTGGCACCAGGTGGGCGGCCGGCATCCCCACCAGCTCGGCGGCCGTGTAGCCGTAGACCAGCTCCGCCCGCCGGTTGGCCTCCAGGATGGTCGCCGAGGTCACAGTCAGGTCGGCGACAAAGATGCAGATGGGCATGTTCTCGAACAGGTGGCGGTAGCGTTGCTCGCCGGCCTGGCTCGCGCTATCAGATTCACTGGTCACCATGTCGAGTTCGCTCCTTGCACCTGGCCCACCCGTTCATATCCACTGGCGGCCCGGCGGGGACAGAATGGTCTGTTACCTGGACGGCCTGCCTGGTCAAGCTTGGCCGGCGGATTGAGCACGAGCTTCAGGCGATACGCATTGATCGCTTCGATCCTGGTCGCCACGTTAGCCAGGGTGATGGCAATGTCTGACGGTTTGACACGGTGAGATAATTGTAGACCGTTCGCGGGCAAAAGTCAAAAAGACCTGTCAGATCCCGGGGACCTGCCTGGCCTGGTCTTGAACTTCATCCGCGATAAAGCGATAGCCCACGCCCGGCTCGGTTGTAATCATCTGGGGCTGGTGCGATTCGGGATCGAGTTTGCGGCGCAACTGGCTCACATAGACGCGCAAGTTTTGCGTTTCGTCTTTATAGACAGGCCCCCACACGTGCTCCAGGATTTGCGTGTGCGTGAGCACGCGCCCGGCATTGGTCGCCAGATAAGCCAGCAATTTGTACTCGGTGACGGTGAGGCGCACCTCGTCTTCGCCGCGCTTGACGATGTGGCGCGCCAGGTCAATCATCACGCTGCCAACGCGCACCACAGGTTCTATCGGGCCGGCCTCGCGCTGCGCGTGACGCAACGCCACGCGCAAGCGCGCCAAGAGTTCGTCCGTGCCAAAAGGCTTGGTGAGGTAATCGTCCGCGCCCAGGTCGAGCGCCGTCACTTTATCGCGCTCGGCATCGCGCACGGAAAGAACAATGATCGGGACGGCAGACCATTCGCGCAGGCTTTTGCACACGTCAAGACCGCTGAGCCTGGGCATGTTGATGTCCAGAATCACGGCGTCCGGCAATTCCGTCGCCGCCTTGTCGAGCGCCTCTTCACCATCGGCGGCGCTCACCACGTCATAGCCATGGGCCAGCAGTCCTGCTCGGAGAGCGCGCAAGATTTGAGGCTCGTCGTCAACGATCAGGATTTTGGTTTTCTTCATCGCTCAGCACCTCATCCTCTGGCAACTTGCGCGCCGGCACATCCGTCGGGAGGGGCAAGGTAAATGTAAAGCGCGCGCCCCTATCTCCCGAAACGGGGCTTTCCACCCGGATGTGACCGCCATGCGCTTCTACGATGCCCTTACAGATCGAAAGGCCCAGGCCCGTTCCCATATCGGGGGCGCGGTTTTCCGAGACGCGATAAAATTTATCAAACAAGTGTGCTTGCACAGGTTTAGAGATCGCCGGCCCTTGATTGGCGACGGCAATGGTCACCCTGCCCGCCTCAGCGCGCGCCGTGATTTCGATCGTCGAATCCGGCGGTGTAAAGCGGATAGCATTTTCCAAAAGGTTCATGACAACGCGGTCAACCTGCACGTAATCAGCATAGATCAGCGGCAAGTCGGGCAGCCAATCCAGCTTGACGCGAAAGGCCGTCATGCGCGGCGCCAGCCGATGCGCCACGGCGCGCATCAACTCGTCGAGGTCGCACCAGTCGAGCTTGAGGCGGAGCGCGCCCGCTTCGATGCGCGACATGTCAAGCAAATCACCCACCAGGCGATTGAGCCGGTCGGTTTCTTCGTTGATGGCCGAGAGCAAATCGTAACGCGCCGCCGCATCGAGCGCAACGTCCTGCTGAAGCAGAACCGTGGCCGAAGCCTTGATGGCCGAAAGCGGCGTGCGAAGATCGTGCGAGACCGACGACAACAAGGCCGACTTGAGCTGGTCGCTGGCTTCAAGCAGATGCGCACGCTCGGCCTCTTGAGCCAGCCTGGCCCGCTCGATGAACAGTCCCAGTTGGGCCGCGAACGTCGTCAACAGGCGCATGGTCGTCGGCTCGATTTCCTCGCCTGGTGTCTGTGTTGTCAAACGCAGTTCGCCTACCTTTGACTGACCTGCTACGAGAAGAATCTCGACAGCCTGGTTATGATCGGTTGTCCCGTAACGCGCGCGAGGCTCCAAACTTGCGTCGGCGGCGGACAGCCATATCTCGCAACCGGCCAGGCCAAATGCTTCGGCTACCAGGCGCGTGACGGACGCCAGGGTCTCATCCAGCCCCGTCTGCGCGCTCAAGACCTTGGTCAGGTTGTAGAGCGTCGTCGCTTCCATCTCGCGGGCGCGCGCCTCGGCCGCGTGCAGGTTGGCCGCGCCCACCGCCTGGCTGATCAAAATCGCCACGATCAAAAAGATGACCAGGGCCAGCAACTCTCTTGGATCACTGACCATCAAGGTATGCGTGGGAGCGAGGAAAAAATAATTGAACGCCAGAAATGCAGCCAGCGAAGCAACGACCGCCGGCAGCAATCCCCACCGCCTGGAGGAAAGCATCACCGGCACAAGGTACAACAACGCGATGACTTCAATGGTGAGCCTCGCGCGCACCCACTCCAGCGCCAGGGTAGTGACGGCCACTGCGGCCAGCGTCCACAGGAAATCGGCCAGGCGATATTTTGAAGCGAAGGACAAGGCGTTTTTCATTTTGATCTGTAGGGGCGAGGGGACCTCGCCCCTACCTGGCGGATTGCGCCGTAGCCCGATACGCTTTGCTTTGCGCAAACAAGGCAAAACCGATCAAGCGCAACGCCGCGCACACCAGCAGCCCGCCGCCAATGCCGATACGGTCGGCGAGATAGGTTCCCACCAGCGGCGAGGCGACCGTTGAAACGTACTGAAAGCCCTGCGCCAGTGAAACGAACGTCGCGCTGTATTCCGGCGGCACAGTCTTCATCAGCTCGTCAAAGAACACCAGGTCAAGCCCGGCCTGAAAGAGACCCGCCAATGTCGCATACACCACAATCAACTCGACGCGGTTCGTGAACGCCGTCAGCGTCGGATAGATCGCCAGCCCGAGTGTCGTCCACAACAACACAAAGCGCGCGCCGCGCCGACGCCATTGCTGCGACCAGAACGGATAACCGATCAACACGATGGCGGTCTGAGCCGTGTTGATGGCGCCGATCCACGCATCGGAAGCGTGCAGCGTGCGCACAAAGTAAAGCGGAAAGAGCGGCGTGCCCAGCGCTGCAGCGGAAAGATACACGAATCGCTTGGCTGTGAAAGAGACAAACGCCTTTTCGCCCCAGATCAGTCTGATATAGCCCTTGAATCGCTCCTGAGGCGACAGCCCCGACCGTCGCACGGGCGGCACTGCATCCGGCAAATCAATCCGGCTGGAAAAAGCGTAGCTGAGCAATCCGCCCAGCGAAAGCCCCATAAAGACCAACTGGTAATTGAGCGGAAAGTTGATGCGATCCAGCGTCTCACCGGCAATCGCCACTGTGATCGCCGTCGTCAATCCCAGGATCGTCCACCGGCGGCTCATCAAGTCATAGCGGCCTTTGGGTCCAGCCACGGCGTTCATCACGACCGAGAACGCGACGCTGACAAAGGTCTGCGGCAAAGTGGCCGCCGCCCAGATGAGTAGCACCGCGGGCACAGCTTGCTCACGCGGCACGATAAAGGGCACGATGCCCGTGAGCGCGTACGACATGACCACCAGGAGGCGCATGAAACTGTACCACGGCACCACCTGGCGGCGGCCCTGCAAAAAGCGCCCGACGGCGATGGCCAGGACAAGCCCCGTCGCAGCCGGCATGGCCGTCAACAGGCCGACTTCCAAGTTGGTGGCGCCCAGCCGCGTGAGAAAGACCGGCAGAAACGGCGCCGCCGCGCTCGCCAGCCCGATGCCGATGCCATCAATTTGAACTTTGAGGAAATTGTCTCGTTGTGTTGGCGTCGCGCCTGGCGGCGCCGCTGACCAGTGAAGGGAGCGCACGAACTAGTGGCCTCTTGAGATTTGAGATGTTGAGAGCATTATAGCACCATGTTCTGTGTGAGGGGAGTAAAGGCACTCGCGTTATGTCCGGCTTTGTGCTAAACTCGCAGGTGGCACGGAGCAGGCTATGTCAGAAGAGAATGTACTCGTCATCAACGAGGCAGTGAGGATTCCGCCTTCGGAATTGCACTATCAATTCGTCCGCTCGAGCGGGCCAGGCGGCCAGCACGTCAACCGCTCCGCTACGCAGGTTGAACTGACCTTTCACCTGGCCAATTCCCCCAGTTTGACCGACGAGCAAAAAGCACGCGCCCGGGCAGCGTGCAAGTCTTACGTGGACAAGGAGGGCACCCTGCATCTGGCTTCACAAACTTTCCGCAGCCAGTTGCAGAATCGTCAAGACGTGACCGCGCGCTTTGTGGAACTGATGCGCCGCGCGCTGCGCGTCCCCAAGAAGCGACGCCCCACTCGCCCGACGGCCGGATCGAAAGAACGCCGGCTAGAGTCCAAACATCGCCGGAGTATAATCAAACGCGAGCGGCGCTCCACCGCTACCAACGCATGATCGAGCATGGCAGCCAACCCTGGCCTGCCGCATCCGGCAACAGTCGCCGCGGACGCCGCGACCGGTGCCTGGACGCCAGACTCAGAAGGAGGCAATGGCCGCTGCCAGGTCAGTGTAAATCTCAAACAACTCTTTTAAGCCGGCCTTTTCCATCACTCGCTCCACTTTGGGCTGTGGGTTGAGCAACTTGATATGCTGCTGTGCGCCACTGCCTAACCCCCGGCCAACGGCGTGAATGGCAGACCAACCCTCCTGTGGATTCGGAGGTTGCTCACCCTTTAGAATCACTGCGATACTGTGCAGCGCCACCAGGCCCGAGCTGCTGATGAAGGAAATCTGGCCCAAATCCACGAGGATATCTCTAGTCCCCGCGCGATAGACTTCTGTGGCCTTGGCAATCAACTCCTGATAGTTGGTAGCATCGAGGTCGCCCTGCACACCCAAGATAGCGACCGGCACCCTGCCCCGAACTTGATTGACGCTGATGTTCATGTGTCTCCTTCTTCTCAAATGACGAGCTGTCTTTTGACCAGAGTGAGCTCATTGCTCCCATCAGATGTCACTCGATAGGTCACCGTGTCTGTGAATTGCCGCATCAGATAAATACCCAGACCGCCCGGTCTGCGTTCTTCCAATGGGAGTGTGAGATCGGGTGGTGGAAACCCAGTGGGATCAAAATGAGGAGCCTGATCCCGCAACTGAACGACCAGCCCACTCTCTTCTCTGTGCACCTCGACTTGAATTTCTCCCGGCCGGCGGTGGTAGCCATGCAGGATGGTGTTGGCAACGGACTCTTCCACGGCCTGGAGCATGTCTTCAATCACGTTACAGTCAAACTGGAGGCCAGTCGCCGTTTCTTCAACAAAGTGGCGAACCACGCCAAGATTGGCTAGTTCAGCCGCCACCTGGAGAATAGATCCCTGGGTCATTGCCATGAGAATTTTCCGTGCTGATCACGTAAGATCAGCAACACCTCGTCCTTTGGCCTGCACCGATACCACCGTAACGTCGTCGTGTTGCGCAAGAGCGCCACAGTGCGCCGCTACCGATTCCAGAACTCTATCGCACACAGCCTGGGCCGATTCAGTGCGGTTTGCGCAAACCGCCTGTCCCAACCGCTCTTCCCCAAACATCTCGACCTGCCTGTCATAGGCTTCAATAACGCCGTCTGTGTACAACAACAGCGTGCCACCCTGAGCCAGGTTCATCGTATGTTCGGTGAGAAGCGGGTCCTCAAAAAGGCCCAGGACCCGGCCTGGTCCGAGTTCCGGCACTGTCAGTTCTCCGCTTGCGGAGCAGAACAGAGGGAGCTCATGGCCGGCGCGAGCATAGGTAAACTGGCCCGTCGCGCCATCGAGCACGCCGTACAACACCGTGACGAACAGGCCCTCTCTGTTCAGGTTGAGCAACTGGCGATTCACACCACGCAGCACCTCTCGCGGCGCGCATTCGTGGCAAGCTTCAGCCCGCAACAAAGTGACGGTCAACGCCATAAAGAGAGCGGCCGGCACGCCATGCCCGGACACATCGCCCACGGCGATGCCCAGCATCTTGTCGTCAAGCGGAATGAAATCATAAAAGTCGCCCCCGACGGAGCTCATGGGAATAATCCGCGCGCCAAAATCATAGCCCGGCAGTTGCGGCAAGCCCTGCGGCAGGAGGCCCATCTGAATCCTGGACGCTACTTGCAGCTCTCGCTCCAGTTTCTCCTTCTCGATGATCTGCGCCTGCGCCGCCCGCAAGTCTTCATAGGCTTTTAACAGTTGAAGGTTCTTTTCCTGCAAATCACGAACCGTGAGAGTCTCGAATTCCTGGAGACGCTGGCTCAGAACCCGCACCATGTCATAAGCCAGTGCAGGCTGGCGAAGCAGCAAGGCATCAAAGTCGGTGCGGGCCATTTCCAAAACCCGCAACCGAGTGCATGCGCGCACGCTGGCGGTGCGCAGACCGTCCCGGCTGAACAGGCTCATCTCGCCGATCAACGAGCCTTCGCCACGCACACCCAACTGTCGTTCGTTCTCCGTGCCCAGCGCCTTAGTGATCTCAACCTGACCCTCGAGCAGGATATAGAACAAATCGCCGCATGTCCCTTCGCGAAACAAGAGCGTGTTTTCAGGAAACTCGCGCGGAGACAGAGTCCGAACCAGGTACTCGATCTCGTGGCGAGGCAGCGAGGCGAACAGCGGCACACGGCTGATAATGTCTTCGTTCATCCGACCTTCTCTGCAGGGCCGGGCATCACACGGGACGCCCGGCCGCTCTGTTACCACACCCCAATCCCCGGGTCATCGTACCAGACCTTTTTTGGTCCTCGCCGCCGCATTCCCTGCTTCCGCTGGGCTCCCCCCAGGAATGATTTCGTCTGGCATATTAGCCTCCTCGCCGTGTGTCTGAATGGCTTGCCGGCGAAACGGCAAGCTGCGCCCATCTGTCGAGTATCGCCCGGTGTTCCGGCACATTTTCCAAAAAGGATTTGCGCCACTCGAGAGCGCAAGATATTCAAGCATGTCGCTCAGGAGCCGGCTCTTGCCCACACCCGGTTGGTCCCGTCGTCGGCCTCTTGACCAAACGCGGGAGCAAGTCTAGTGTTGTTGTCGGCTGCGTTGAACATACAAATAGGCCACGTTGTGAGTCCCCCTGAGCAAACGTGACCTGACCAGAATCGCAAACACTGTCGCAATAAGAGATGCTTGAGCGGGTTGGCTGCAAACCCGCAAACGAGATTCTAGCACACCTGAATATCCAAGTCAATGCTTCTACAGTGGCCTTGGCTCGACCTGAGTTCCGTGGCACAGCTCGACTCGGGTCAAGATCAAATGACCCGAGTCAAGGCTCTGTGTCAAGCGGAGGTTGAGCGAGCAGTCGCCGCGCGAATTTCGTCGGCGTGCAGGCGCTCGTGAAAGCCAATGATGCGAAAAATGTCCTCAACCGTCATGTCGCCATAGGTAGGATGGCGCACTGGCAAGTCGAGCGCGGACTCGGGCAGGTCAGCCAACACCTTGAGCGTGGCTGCGCGATTGCTTTCCACCTCGACTGACAAGTCGGCAGGCGATTTTCCCGCGCGCTTTTCCACCTGGCGGCGATTGAAAAAGTCGAGGTCAAAATCGGGACGCGGAACATAACTTCCATCAGCCTGCGCGCGGCTAATGAGGGCAACGAGCGACGGCTCTGCGCCCGTCACGTGTGCCAGCACGTCGCGCACCGTCCAGCCGACGTTATCGCTATGAGCCACGCGTGACCACTCCTCATCGCGCACAGCTTCGACGGTCTTGCACAAAAACCGTCTCGACGATTCCAGCCACTTGCCTATTTGCAGTTTACGGTCGGCCATTGTTCCTCCTTGACAAGATTTTACCTCAAAGACATGGGAAACGCCAAAAAACAGTTGGAGCTTGCAGCATGCTTTGGTCTTGAATGACCACTCCCAGGTTCTATTGTGACATTCGTCACGCTTGACACTTCCGCCTGTCACTAGAACGGCTCTGGCGAAAGGTGTAAAATCAGGTCAATCTACTTTCCACTTGGACCTCGAAGGAGCAAAGGACTCGTATGGCTGAACACCGCATTCGACAACACCCCATTCTTCCGGTCGAGTCACGAGAAGGCGTGGCGTTTTATTGGCAAGGGCAGGAGCTGATGGCATACGCAGGCGAGACCATCGCTTCGGCCCTTTTTGCTAACGGCGTACGGGTCTTGGGCCACCACCCCAAGGACGGCTCGCCGCAAGGCATCTTTTGCGCCAACGGCCAGTGCGCTCAATGCCTGGTGCTGGCCGATGGCAAGCCGGTCAAGTCGTGCATGGAGCTGGTGCGGCCCGGTCTGCAAGTCGAGCCGGCCCGAGGTCTGCCTGAGCTGCCGCTCGTGCGCGATGTGCCTGCGCTGCGCGACATTGAAACGATCGAGGCGCCGGTGCTCATTATCGGCGGGGGGCCGGCGGGACTGGCAGCCGCCATCGAGTTGGGCAAGCGCGGCATTGAAACGCTCGTCGTGGACGACAAGCATCGGCTGGGCGGCAAGCTGGTCTTGCAGACGCACCGTTTCTTCGGCTCGATCAACACCGTCTATGCGGGCACGCGCGGGATTGACATCGCCACGCGATTGGAAAAAGAGGCGCGAGCTTTTGAATGCGTCCGCATCTGGCTCAATAGCACCGCGCTGGCCGTGTTTGCCGATCAAAAGGTCGGCCTCCTGCGCAATGGCAGCGAGTATGTGCTGGTCAAGCCGCAAGTGCTGCTCGTGGCGGCGGGCGCGCGAGAAAAGACGCTGGCCTTTAAAGGCAACACCTTGCCCGGCGTGTACGGAGCCGGCGCGTTTCAGACGCTCGTCAACCGTGACCTGGTCAAGCCGACGGAGCGGCTGTTCATCGTCGGCGGCGGCAACGTGGGCCTCATCGCCGGATATCACGCGCTGCAAGCCGGCATCAACGTCGTGGGCCTGGTCGAAGCCCTGCCCGAGTGCGGAGGATATCAGGTCCACAAGGACAAGCTCGCGCGTCTGGGCGTGCCGATTTACACCTCACACACCATCGTCAGCGCCAACCCACAGGGGGCCTCCGGCTCCGGCGCGGAATCGGTTGAATCGGTGACGATTGCGCAAGTGAACCATCGCTTCCAGCCTGTCCCGGGCACGGAGCAATCTTTTCAGTGCGATACAGTCCTCATCGCCGTTGGGCTGGACCCGGTCAACGAATTCACGCTAAAGGCAAAAGAGTTTGGCATGACCGTGCTGGCCGCAGGCGACGCGGACGAGGTGGCCGAAGCCTCGGCGGCGATGTTCAGCGGCAAGATTCGCGGGTTGGAAGTTGCACGCGCGTTGGGTCACGACGTGGGCGAGATTCCGCCCGACTGGTATCGCACCGCCGAGATTCTCAAATCCAAGCCAGGCCGGGTCATCGGAGAACGCATCCCCGATGATGAGACCGGCGTCGTCCCCGTGTTCCACTGCTCACAAGAAATCCCGTGTGATCCCTGCACCTCTGTCTGCACGCAAAAGGCGATTTACATTGACCCGAACGACATTCGCCGCATTCCTGAATTCATCGGAGAACAACTGGGCAAGCGCTGCACCGGCTGCGAAAAGTGTGTGACCATCTGCCCGGGGCTCGCGATCACGCTGGTGGACTATCGCAAGGATGTTGAGCATCCGACGGTGACCATCGCCTACGAGTTCCTCAAAGAGAGCCTCAAGGTGGATGACGTGGTGACGGTGCTGGACACTGCAGGAAATGTACTTGGCAACGTCAAGGTGACAGGCGTACGCGCGATCAAAGCCAATGACCGCACCGTCGCGGTCAAACTGCAAGCGCCGAAAGAATACGCCAAGCGCATCGCCGGCATTCGGATACAAGAGCAATGGGTGACCGAGCCGATGAACACTTTCGTACAGCGCCTCACCGATGACACTATCGTGTGCCGCTGCGAGCGTGTGAGCGCGGGCGAGATTCGCGCGCTCATCCGTGAAGGCTATCGGGACATGAACGAGATCAAGGCCGTGTTGCGCGCGGGGATGGGCTCGTGCGGCGGCAAGACCTGTACGGCTCTGATTCGTCGCCTGTTCCGCGATGAAGGCATTCCTGAATCGCAAGTGGCGGATCGCACCGTTCGGCCGCTGTTTATCGAAGTGCCATTGGGCATCTTTGCAGGCGAGGTAGACACGACCCGGCAGGTAGAGACGACCCGGCGGGTCGTCTCTACACAGGCGGCGGGGGAGGTGAGCCGTGGCTAAGCACTACGACGGCATCTATGATGTCATCATCATCGGCGCGGGGAGCGTGGGCACACCAACGGCTTTCTCATTAGCCCAAGCAGGCGTCAAGGCGCTCGTGCTTGATTCGCGCCCCAGCGCCGGACAAGGCTCGAACAAGGCCGCCATCGGCGGCATCCGCGCCACTCACTCTGACCCGGCCAAGATTCGGCTCTGCCTGCGCAGCATCGAGATCTTGACGACGTGGAAAGAAAAATACGGCGACGACATCGAGTGGCAGAAAGGCGGCTATGCGTTCGTCGCCTACCGCGAGCGTGAAGAAAAAATCCTCAAGGACTTGCTCGCGATTCAGACACCGTTCGGCCTCAACATTGACTGGCTGGACAGGGATGATTTCCTTAAGGTGATCCCTGACCTCAATCCAAACGGCCTCATCGGCGGGACGTTTTCGCCGGATGACGGCAATGCCTCGCCGCTGCTCTCACTGCACGCGTTCTACACGCACGCCAAGCGGTTGGGCGCCGAGTTCCACTTTAACGAAACCGTGACCTCTATTGACACTGCGGGCGGGCGCGCGCGCAGCGTCAAGACGGACCAGGGCGACTATAACGCAGACGTGATCATCAACGCCGCGGGCGCGTGGGCCACGCCGCTCGCCAGGCTGGTGGGCATGGATGTGCCGGTTAAGCCTGACTCGCACGAAGCCGCCATCACGGAAGCCGTCGCGCCTTTCCTCAAGCCGATGGTCGTGGACATCCGGCCTGTGACCGGCTCGGCCAACTATTACTTTTACCAGCACGCCACCGGGCAGATCGTGTTCTGCATCACGCCCAGCCCCAGCCTCTGGGGCGAGGACATACGTGAGACGAGTGAGTTTTTGCCCATGGTCGCCAGGCGCATGGTGGAGGTGATGCCCCGGCTCAAAAACATCCGCGTGCGGCGCACCTGGCGCGGACTGTATCCCATGACGCCCGACGGCTTTCCCATCGTCGGTTGGTCGAGGCAAGTCGAAGGCTACCTGTTGGCAGTGGGCATGTGCGGGCAGGGTCTTATGTTGGGGCCGGGCCTGGGCGAGTTGATCGCGCGCATGGTCAAGAACAACCTCACCGAGTCGGATAATGAGGTATTAGGTATTCTGTCGCCGTATCGGCAGTTTGCGGGGCAGGAGAAACTCAAGTAACAGGTCGCACGTCACAGCGAGACGCCAAGCCGGAAAGTAGTCACTTGAGCCTGGCGTCTCGTTGGTTTATTTTGACTGGCAGGTCATCACGGAAAGAAGCAGTAAGGAGAGACAGATGAATATCGCCATCTTGGGGACGGGCAACATTGGCGGCACACTCGGAAAAAAGTGGGCTGCGGCCGGTCACACAGTCCTCTTTGGGGTGCGGGACTTGCGCAGTGCCAAAGCACAGGCGTTGCATGAATCGTACCCACAAGCCCGGTTGGAAGCGATTCCGCAGGCGCTGGCAGATGCCGACGTGGTTCTACTGGCAGTAACGTGGAGCGCAGTGCCGGAAGTTGTCCGAGCTAACGCGGACGCACTCGCAGGGAGAATCGTCATTGATGCAACGAATAACTTTGGCGGGCCGGTCGTCAACAACGTCCAAGCCATCGCTGAAGCGGCGCCGACGGCCATCATCTTTCGCGCGTTCAACTCGCTGGGCTGGGAGGTCTTCGCTCAACCGCAGTTCGGTGAGATGCAGGTGGATATGTTCTACTGCGGCCCGGAGGGCGATGCTTGCAAGCAGGTCGAACGGCTGATTCAAGAGATTGGCGTGCGCCCGATCTGGCTGGGCGGATTGGAAACGGTGAGCACAGTGGATGCGCTCGGCACGCTGTGGGTGACGCTCGCCTTCCAGCGGGGACGGGGGCGCGGGATTGCGTTCAAACTGTTGCAGCGGTGAAAGTGAAGGCGGCTTTCTCGGGAGGCTAGCAACTTGTCGGAGAGGCGTTTCGGAGTCTAGGCTTTAGCCGGTTTTGGCCGAAAATCGCCGCGTGCTCACCGGCTGAAGCCTCGATTCCGGCCCGTCAGGGTTCTCTCCGACAAGCTCCTAGATCGTCAAATCGGGGAATGGATTTTTTGACGGTGGAAACCAAAAACCCGAATCCCTGCGGGTTGACCGTTCCCAGCTAATGTTTTATTATTGTGTATAGATGCAAGCAAAATGTGAGGGGGACTCTGATGATTAGAACCCAGGTGCAATTGACCGAGGAACAAGCGCAGACGCTAAAATCGTTGGCTGCCGCCCGTAAAAGCTCTGTGTCGGACTTGATCCGGCAGAGCATTGACTACTTGATCCGGCAATCAGCCGCTGTTGGCGAGGATGAACGGCGACGCCGCGCCATTGCCGCTGCCGGTCGGTTTCATTCCGGACGACGTGACATCTCGATTGAACATGACCAATATCTGGCAAAGGCCTACCAGCCATGAGCGTCTTTGTAGATACGTCGGCTCTGTATGCTATCCTGGATGCCGACGATCAGAATCATGAGCAGGCAAAACGCGCCTGGACCGACCTGGTTAGTCAGGGCACGGAGATAATCTGCACCAGCTATGTTTTGATCGAGACCTTTGCTCTGGCGCAACATCGGTTGGGTGTGGAGGCTGTCAAGGTATTGCAGGAAGATATGTCGCCCGTCCTGCATGTCGAGTGGATAGACGAGGGTACTCACCATGCTGGCATCACGGCTTTGCTCATCGCAGCCCGCAGAGAACTCAGCCTGGTGGATTGTGTCAGCTTTGAGGTTATGCGCCGGTTGGGGCTCAAGGCGGCGTTTACGTTCGACGCGCACTTTGCGGAACAGGGCTTTGAGCAGATCTCGTAGGGCATCTTTTCAAAAAGTAGGGGGAAGGCAAGAGGACAATTGACCGGTCAGGCCGTCAAAAGTATATTCATTGCAGATGGATAAGGAGTGTGAGCGATGTACGATACGATTGCTTTGAGGCTGGGATTGTCACCGCAAGAACTGGAGCGAGACAGCTTGCGACTGTTCCTGAATCACCGGCTGCGCCTGATCGAGTCGCAGCTGTTGAACCTGGCGCGCAGGTACGGCGTGCGGACGGTGGTCGAATTGGACAGCCTGGTGCAGTCAGGTCGAGTCCACGAGTCTGAAGCCTTTGAGGATTATTTCGAGTTCGATCACCTGGAAGCTGAACGCGACGCGCTGCTCGACTCGCTCAAGGAACTGGCTTGACGACACTCGAATCGTTTCGCCGCATTGCCGAAGTCGAGTTTGCCGAAATAGTCATACAAACCGATGTCTTAGGCGCCAAGCTGCGCGTGACCTTGACTGACGCGAGCTATGTGGATACCTGGGTCTCGCATAAGTTGAGCGGACGCTTTGGCTTCCACTGGGAGCGCCGCCATCTGGACGGGCGCATTTACCGCTACGATAATTTTCCCGACGCAAACTGGAAAAACGTTCCGACGTTCCCCTTCCATTTCCACGACGGCGACCAAGATACTGTCGTCGTTGCTCCGTTTGCTGCGGACGTTGAGCATGGCTTTCGCGAGTTCATGGCGTTTGTCCAGCGGACGATGCGCCTTTGAAATTCTTTGGCCTAGACGTTTTGCAGCGCGTATTCGATAGCCTGCTCCAGCGTCATCTTGCGCCCTTCCGCCCACGCGGCGTTGAAGGCTGCTTCGTCGAGCTGCGCGCGCACAGCAGCCAGAATGTGGTCGTATTCCTTGCGATCAGCGGGAGCCATCACCGCGCCAAGGGCTTGATAAGATGCCTCCACCGCGCCGAGTAATTGAGCTGCCTGCAGGGATTTTCCATTTGCTCCGATTATCCCGGCAAATCCTGCTACATATCCCGACAGGCCATATGCTCTCTCACACTGACGGTTTAGAGCAAGACCCTCTTCAAATAAGGCTCTCGCTCGCACATAATCGCGCTCATGTAGCGCAACGTATCCCAAGTTTTCCAACATCACGACTTGCCTACGCCGGTCCATCATCTCTCTGGCAAGCTGTAGAGACTCGGTATAGAATGCGGCGGCTCTTACGTAATCGTCCTGGAGGCGCGCCAGTTCGCCTTGTGCGTTTAGCGTCGCCAGAAGGCCACGCTTGTCGCCCAGGTTCCGAAAGAGAGACAAGGATTGCACGAATAGCGCGCGCGCCGATTCATAGTCGCCCGCACCGAAAGCCAGTTGTCCCAATGCCATGGTCGTATAGCCACTACTCCAGGCATCGCCCACTTGGCGATATAGAGCCTGGCTATCTTGATAGCAGGTACGCGCCTCGGACCAGTTACCTAAGCTCAAGAACACTCGCCCCAGGGTGTGCAGCGTGAGTGCCACTTCGTGTTTGTCGCAGATTGCTTTGGCAATTGCCAGGCTTGCTTCCACGAGCGGATGAGCCGATTTAGTGTCACCCCAGTGATTGGCTAAGCTGCCCGCTAGTCTCAATGCTCTGGCACGACGCTTGCTTGTACCCCATGCCTCCGTTCGCGGCAAGAGTCTGGTCAGCCATGTCCATCCCTCTTTTGGATTACCCCGAATCACCCAGAACCACTCTAATGCGGATGCCAACCGCAGTGCCAGTTCAGCATCGCTTTCGAGCGCTCGTTCCCATGCGGCTCGCACGTTGCCAAACTCGGTCTCTAGGCGATCCAACCACGCTGTCTCTCCGCTTCTAACGTACGGCGCTCCTTCCTCTGCGAGTCTGAGGAAATAGTCAAGGTGACGATCTCGCATTGCTCGCAGTTCGCCAGACTCGATTAGCTTTTCGTGCGCGTACTGTCGTATAGTTTCCAACATGCGATAGCGCATGGCAGCGCCAAGTTGATCCGCAATGACGAGCGACTTGAGCGCCAGGCTATCAAGAATATCGAGCAGGGGGCCAGAGGACGCGCAAGCGGCGGGGAGAAAAGAATCCGGCTCTGCATCCAGGTTCCTCTGTTCTCCTGTACAAACGGCTTCTGCCGCTTCCCATGTCCAACCACCAGCAAACACAGAGAGGCGTCGAACCAGAACCTGCTCTTCTTTCGAGAGCAAGTTGTAACTCCAGTCAATCGCCGCGCGCAGCGTTCGATGGCGCGGCACGGCCATCCGGCTACCACCCGTCAACAAACTGAACCGGTCATCCAAACGCGCCGCAATCTGGGTGACGGATAACACCCTGACGCGCGCCGCCGCCAATTCAATCGCGAGTGGGATGCCATCGAGACGGTGACAGATTTGCGCGACGGCGGGTGCGTTCGCGTTCGTCACGCTGAAATCGGGCTGGACCGCCAGCGCGCGCTCAATGAACAGACGCACGGCTTCGTATTGCGTTAGACTTCCGAAGTCTTGGAGACTTCGGAAGTCTGTTGGCGGCAACGAAAGTGAGGGCACGCGGTACGCCGTTTCGCCTGCAATGCCCAACGCCTCACGACTCGTCGTCAGTATCTTGACCTTCGGCGCGGCGTGCAAAATCGTGTCGGCAAATTTTGCACAGTCGGCGATCAGATGTTCGCAGTTGTCGAGGATGAGCAAGGTCGTCTTGGCGCGCAAATAGTCGGACAACATAGCCATCAACGGGCGTCTCGACTCTTCCCGTAAGCCCAAA
>CAYGWJ010000165.1:0-5799 GCA_964353405.1 uncultured Anaerolineae bacterium | reverse complement strand
AATGGTGTTTTATAGACATTCAACTCATTGAGGAGCCAAACCCAAGTAAGAGAAGCTGCTCCACCAGCCCAATAACCGGAGAATCGAATAGGAGAAGGTGCCCAGCTACAACTCAACTATGTAAGCACCGATAAGCCGCTTGCCAAGAAGATTGTATACCAGTTGCCTGATGTTTGTCAACTGGACAATGCCACATGCCACATTGCCACATCCACATGCTACCACAAACAAAACAACGCGAGTTACTTGCCCCTGCCACAAGCCGCGCAAACGAATTGGCCGCAGAGTGTCAACCCCACGGCCCGGATCGTCAAAAGGGAACAGCTCTGCGGAGCGATTTTTCAGCCAGCGGAAACCAGCAGGTGGGCATTTTCCGCCGTAACTTGATCCTTTGTTCGCAGTCGCGTACACTCTCCTTCAGGTTGTTGAACCAAATCTGAAACGGAGGTATCGAATGATGGCAAGTCAAGATCAGACACACCCTGCAACACAAGCGTTGGGATTGCAGCAAGGCACTGACCAGGGGCGCGCAAAACTGGGCCGGGCGGTGTACCTGTTGGTCCAATGGGGTCGTGAAGCACGCGCCAGGCGGGCCGAAGCATTTGACAGATTAGCCAATGCGTGCTATCCTCAAGACATAACTAATCGAGCTGGGGCGGCTTTCGGCACGCGTTGCCAAACGTGCGCGGGCACATTAACATCTGTATAGCCCGGCCGGCCCCGTCCCCGGCCCCTCTCACCCGCCACCCTTTACGCCAGAGGCGTAGCCAGAATTGTTTCCCTGAAAATGATGCGTTTTGCAGTCTCTACAGAATTACAGAATTACATATTTACATAACGCACATCGCATCCTCAGTTACGCATCAGGTACACCGCACAAGTGTCGGGCCAGCCGTAGGACAAGATGCCATCTTGTCCTACGACCGGCAGTTTTGCGTCATACCCTTGCGCATCTCATTTGGGCAGCGCCGGTAGCACCGCCTGGACCACCGGTATCAACGGACCGTCCACTATTCACTGCCCACTGCCCACTGTTCACTGCCCACTACCCACTGACTTGCGCCTGCCGTCATGTGTGCCGAGGAAACAGAGGCGCGATTTCTCTCGCGCCTGTCTATTTGTGGTAGAATCAAGCTACTTTATCCTGTCTGCTTCACAGAACACGCATCACGTATCACGTATCACGTTTCACGTTTCACGTTTTACCGATCACGATCAAGGAGCGAATGATTACTTTATCGTATCCATTGGTTGGCATCATTTGCTTGTTAGCCGCCCTCGGCATCACGTTCTTCTGGCCCATTGGGCCTTCGCGGCGCAATCACCTGGCTGGCGAGATCGTGATCATCGTGCTGTTCGTCGCGGCGGGCGGATTTCTCTATGCCAGCGGCTGGCTGCCCGAGAGCGTGTCGTGGCTCGCCGCGATGGGCATCGGCCTGGTCCTCGGCGTCGTGGCCGTCCTGGTCCGCGACGTGCGCCGCTTTATCCAGCACTTTCGTTACCAAACGTACAAGTACACTCACCCCTATTACTGGTACGGGCGCGCAGGCCGCGCCTTGTTCGGGGGCGGCCCGCGTAGAAGCCGAAGGCGCTGAGCGCACATCATTCACTGCTTCACAGAACCCGCATCACGTATTACGTATCACGTTTTACGCATCACGTATTACGTTATCACGTATCACGTTTCACGTCGAGTAGAGTAACGCCATGAAACTAACTTTGGGTCTAGCGCAAATCTCGCCACGCCTGGGCGACGTGCAAGCCAACCTCGGCAAGCACCTGGAGTTTGTCGAGCGGGCAGCCGGCCAGGGTGTTCAACTGCTCGTGTTTCCCGAACTGTCGCTCACGGGCTACATGCTCCAGGACCTGGTGCACGAGGTAGCGTGCCTGCCAGGCGACCCGCTCTTTGTGCCGCTCTTGGAGGCCAGCCACAAGCTCGATTTGATTGTCGGCTTTGCAGAGCGGGATGTGCGCGGGCGGCTCTTTACCGCCGGAGTGTATCTGGCGCAGGGCCGCATCGTTCACGTCCACCGCAAAGTGTACCTGCCCACCTATGGCATGTTCGACGAGGGCCGCGACTTTGACTGGGGTGAAGAGGTGCGCGCGTTCGACACCCGTTTTGGCCGCGCGGGACTGCTCATCTGTGAGGATTTCTGGCATGCCAGCCCGCCTTACCTGCTCTGGCTTGATGGTGCGGACTTGTTACTTTTGACTTCGGCCAGCCCCGGCCGTGGGATGGACCATCGCGGCAAGTTGGGCAGTAGCCGGTTTGTGGAGCTGGTGAACCAGGCCTATGCCAACCTGTTCGGCTGCTTCGTGGTGCACGTCAACCGGGTGGGCTTTGAGGACGGTGTCAACTTTTGGGGCGGCTCGACGGTCTTTGGCCCGGACGGCGAACTGATCGCCCAGGCGCCGTACTTTGAAGAGTCATTTCTGGTAACAACACTCGACCTGAGTGCGCTGCGGCGCGCTCGCGCTCGACTGCCGCTCCTGCGCGATGAGCGGCCCGAACTGACACGGCGCGAACTGGAACGCATCTTGCGTGCTGCGTGACTTGAACATCACGTTTCACGCATCACACAACCATGCAACTCGCCATCAACACCGGCTCCCTATCTTTTGACACGCGCGCGGCGATTGCCGAAGTTCACTCGCTCGGCCTGACGGCCATCGAGTTGAACCTGCAGCAAGCCGAGCTAGCCTATGGCTTTCAACGCCAGCCCAGGTTGAGCTTTTATCAAGACCTGGCGCGCGAGCTGTCGCTCCGCAAGCTGGCGGTAACGGATGTTCACGCGCTGTTCCTCAACACGGCGCAAATGTTTTCCGCGCGAGCCAGGCGTGAGGTGCTGTCCGTCGAGGGCCAGGTGACGCGGATGTTGGGCGCAGAGATTCTCGTCGTCCATCCCACGGACATTTTGGACAACGAAGAAGGGCTTGATCTGTATGGTGCCGATCCCAAGATGAATCTTCCGCTGATCGAAGGCATCGCCTCCGTCATTCGCGAGCTGCACAGCGGCGGCGTGGCGATTGCGCTGGAAAACGTTCAGCACTGGCACGATTTGCACGGGACGAATGATGCCGAGGTCATGGCGCGCCTGGTGCAAGCGCTCGACTGCTATGTGACGTTTGATGTACGGCGCGGCTCAAATCGCCCCAGCCTCGAGCGCTGGCTGGAACTCTTGGGCAACCGGATGCAAGTGCTGCACTTGCACGACGTCGTCGGCGGGGTCGAGCATCACCCGCCGGCGGCGCCGGATTGGCGGCAGATCATTCCGCAGCTCAAACGCACATCGGCGCAAGTCTGCGTGCTGGAAGCGGCCGCTAATCGCAACCCCGGCGCGATCAAGGTGAGCCGGGAATTTATCTGGAAGCTGTTGCAGGCCGAGTGACCCTGGCGAAGGGAAAGGGGTGATCTGCGATGGACGAACTTGTCAGCAAACTTTTGATGGACGCCGCCCTCGTCCGCAAGATTCTGATCCAGTTCTTGCGTCAGGAAATCGGCAAGGTGGGCCTCACGCGCGCGGTGGTGAACCTTTCTGGCGGGATTGACAGCGCGCTCGCTTGCTTTCTGGCGGCTGAGGCGCTCGGCGCGCCAAACGTGCTGGCGATTCGTCTGCCATATCGCGCCTCCTCGCCCGACAGTCTGGAGCACGCGCAATGGGTGATAGATGCCCTGCACCTCCCCAGTGAAACAGTGGACATTACGCCGATGGTCGAGCCGCTTTTCGAGCGCTTCCCCGGCATGAGCTCTAACCGTCGGGGCAATGTCATGGCGCGCGCCCGGATGATCGTGCTCTATGATCAATCCGCCGCATGGAACGGGTTGCCCGTCGGAACGAGCAACAAGACGGAACTCTTGCTCGGCTATGGCACCCTGTTCGGCGATATGGCCTCTGCCGTCAACCCGCTGGGCGATCTCTACAAGACGCAGATTCGCCAGCTGGCCGCCGCTGTCGGCGTGCCGCAACCGATCATTGACAAGCCGCCTTCGGCTGACCTGTGGACCGGCCAGACCGACGAGGGCGAGATGGGCCTCACCTACGAGCAGGTGGACCGGCTGTTATACCTGCTGGTGGACGAGCGCTACTCGCTTGACGAAGCCGTCGAGGCGGGCTTTGACCGCGCCTACGTCGAGCGCGTGTGGAAGATGGTGCGCGTCAGTTCGTTCAAGCGCCGTCTGCCGCTCATCGCCAAAGTCAGCACGCGCACCGTGGGCGTAGACTTTCGCTACCTGCGCGACTGGGGCGTGTAATTGCGGATTTTGGAAAGGCAGCCAAGTGTAAAGAACGACAGAATGAAGTGCTTATTCAGACATCTAGTATTCGCGATAGCAATTACGGTGGCGAGCATTGGCCCGGGCAACGTGCGTTCCTCAGCTATGCCATCACCTCCTGCGCAACTTTCACCATACGTGCTCGCTGCCACCGAAGGCGGCGCGTCGGCGTCCTTCCTCGTCGTCATGCGCGAGCAGGCCGATGTGAGCGGCGCCGCGTCGCTCCCCGCAAAAGCCGACAAGGGCGCATTCGTCTACGAGACCTTGCGCCAGACCGCGCTCCGTTCCCAAAGGACGATTCGGGCCGAACTCGACCAGGCGGGCGCACCCTATCATCCATTTTATATTGTCAACATGATTGAGGTGCAAGGGAACCGTACTCTGGTTTTAGAGCTTGCTGCGCGTCCCGATGTAGCCCGCATCGAAGCCAATCCGGAAATTTCAAATTTCAAATTTCAAATTTCCAATCTCCAATCCCCAATCCCCAATCCCCAATCTCCCTCCACCGTCGAATGGAACATCCAGAAGGTGAACGCCCCGGCGGTGTGGGCGATGGGTTACACAGGGCAGGGCGTTGTGGTGGCCGGGCAGGATACAGGCTACCAGTGGGATCACCCGGCGCTCAAGCCGCACTATCGCGGCTGGAATGGCATCACGGTCACGCACGATTACAACTGGCATGACGCCATCCACACCACGGCGTTCAGTCCGTGCCCCAACAACTCGCCGGCGCCGTGCGACGCCCACGGGCATGGCACGCACACGATGGGGACGATGGTGGGCGACGACGGCGCGGGCAACCAGGTTGGCATGGCGCCCGGCGCACAATGGATCGGCTGCCGCGACATGGACAATTATGGCAACGGCACGCCGGCCAGCTACACGGAATGCTTTGAATTCTTTCTTGCGCCCTATCCCATCGGCGGGAGCGCCATCACGCAGGGCGTCCCCTCGCTTGCACCCGCCGTCGTCAGTAATTCGTGGAGTTGTCCCCCGTCTGAAGGCTGCGACGCGCTGGCGCTCAAGACCGTGGTGGACCATGTTCGCTCCGCCGGGATTGAGGTCGTAGCCGCGGCGCAGAATGCGGGGCCGAGCTGCAGCACCGTCCGCGATCCCATCGGCATCTATGCGAGCGCGTTCACCGTCGGTGCAACGGACTCGACCGACGCGATCGCCGGCTTTTCAAGTCGAGGACCGGTCACATCCGATGGCAGCAATCGCCGCAAGCCAGACATCAGCGCGCCGGGCGCGAACGTGCGCTCTACTTACCCGACCAATTCGTGGAGCTACCTTAGCGGCACCTCGATGGCCACACCGCACGTGGCCGGGGTATTTGCTTTGATCTGGTCAGCGGCGCCCGGCCTGATGGGCAATCTTGCGGCGACGGAACAAGTCATCACCAGCACCGCCGTTCACCTGACCACAACGCAAGCCTGTGGCGGCGACACATCCGCATCCATTCCCAACAACGTTTACGGCTGGGGACGAATTGACGCGCTGGCAGCCGTTCGAGCTGCGCAGCCTGC
>CAYGWJ010000164.1:0-15805 GCA_964353405.1 uncultured Anaerolineae bacterium | reverse complement strand
AAACCTGGGCGTCGTTCGCCAGCTCGATGCCACGCTTTTGCGCTTCAACCACAATGGGCAAATCCACTGGCACGCCGCCACTCAAGCACAGTCGGTCGCACCCGTCCAGCAACTCGGCCGGATGCCCTCCCAGCACATACTTGATCGAAAGGCCATCCAGGCTCCGGATCGCTGCGGCCAGTTGATCAGCCGTCTTGACGTCGCTCACCGTGACCTGTGCGCCTTGCTCCGCCAGGAAGCGCGCCAGTGCAATTCCCTGGCGGGCGAGGCCCAGCACCACAATGCGCTGGCTGGCTAACTCACGGGCTTGCGACATCCGATCACGCTTTCCGCTTTGCCTTGCGTTTGACCTGGCCCACGCCAATCCACAAGCAATTCGGCCCAATGGCCTTGAGCGTCTCGACGGTCACGCTGCCGACCTGATCCGTGCCGTTCTTGGCCGACGGGTTGACAAAACACAGCGTCGGTAACTGGCCGTACTTGCGCTCATAGTGCGCCGCCGCTCGCGCCACTTTAGTTTCCAGCGGGCGATTCGCCGTGTCGTCGTACCACATCAATCCCCAATCCATAATCCATCCCTTTTCTAATCGGTTCCCTTCCCCATCCGTTCTGAAAAGACGATCGGGGGGCTGGGGTGTGCTCGCCCCTTCTCCTCGTCGGGACCCGCCAGCCCCCTCGACCGCTACCGCAAACGCGCCCCTGTGTGCTTTGCCCCTGGGATCGCCCAGGGGTTGCCCCTCGGTTAGTTTACAAGAGCGCGAGAGCGATCCCCACCATCGCTGACCAGATCGCCACCAGCCAGAACCGCTGGACGATTTGAGTCTCGCTCCAGCCCAGCAGTTCAAAGTGGTGATGCAGCGGCGCCATCTTGAACAGCCGCTTGCCTCCGGTCAGCTTGAAATATCCCACCTGCAAAATCACGCTGAGCGTTTCAGCCATCGGGATCAGCGCAATCACGGGCAAGAGCAGCCATTGCCCCGTCATCAACGCCACAACGCCCAGCGTAGCGCCCAACGCTTCACTGCCTGTGTCGCCCATGAACATTTGCGCCGGGTGAGCGTTGAACCACAAGAACGCCATGCACGCGCCCGCCACGGTGAGCGAGAAAGGCACCAGGTACGACACGACCGGTTTTTCCGTCAGCGGGTATGGCTCGATCTGGAACGATTGCAGGTATGCGATGACGGCATACGCCATGAACGCCGTCGCCGCAATAATGCCCGCCAACCCGTCCAGCCCGTCGGTCATGTTCACCGCGTTGGACGAGAGGACGATGATGAACACCGCAATCGGAATCCAGAGCAGCCCGATGTCGATCTTGTCGGGCACTGTCGGCACGACGACGCTGTGTATATTGGCGACAAAATAGAGAATGAGCGCTATGATAATCGCTACGGTCACCTGGATCGGAAACTTGACCCGCGCCAGCATTCCATCGCCGCGCTTGCCGCGCACACCCATAATGTCGTCTATCGCGCCCAGCGCCGCAAAGGACGCCATCGCCGTCATCGGCATCAGAATGGATTTGCCGATCACCGTCGCGCCGAGCAGGTTGGCGATGTTGAGCGCCGCTGTGATGACCAGCACCGGCACGACAATCATCAGGCCGCCCATCGTCGGCGTGCCGACCTTGACCTGGTGCGTGGCCGGGCCCTCGATGCGAATCTTTTTGCCGATGCCATAGTGCTTGAGCAGCTTGATGAGCGGGCTGCCCCACACCACCGCCAACAAAAACGCAAGCCCACCCAGGAACAATGCGGTTCTCAACCGTCATCCTTTTCCCAGCGCGGCGACAATGTCTTCCATCTGCATACCGCGCGAGCCTTTGATCAAAATGCAATCGCCGGGCTGAACGCCCTTGAGCAAACACTCGATGGCTTCCAGGTTGTCCTGGCACAGACAAACACGCTCCGGGTCCATGCCCAGACTCAATGCCTCCTGGCCGATCATGCGTCCAAGCGGACCGACGCAAATCAGAACATCCACCACGTCCATCGCGCGCCGCCCGACGAGCTTGTGGCCTTCTTCCTCGTAAAAGCCTAGCTCGAGCATATCACCCAGCACGGCGATCTTGCGCCCGTCCAATTCCGCCAGCAAGTTGAGCGCGGCGATGGTCGAAGCCGGACTGGCGTTGTAGGTGTCATCGAGAATCGTCGAGCCTTGCGGGCCCGGCACGGCCACCAGCCGGATTTGCGCCTGCTGGTCCTGCAGACCGGAGAGAATGTCGTCCCACCTCATCCCCTCGGCCAATCCTACCGCTGCCGCACGCAAGGCGGTGTGGACACTGTGGCGACCCAACAGCGGCACGTGGACGTGCAGGCTTTCGCCGTTATAGTGCATCTCAAAGCTGATGCCCTCGATGCCCTCGCTTTCGATTTCGTCCGCCCACAGGTCGGCGTGGCTGTCGAGGCCGTAGAACATGACGCGTGCTTTGGTCTTGGACGCCATCTGACGCACGAGCGGCTCGTCATAGTTCAAAATCGCCACGCCGTCGGGCGGCAAGGCTTCGACCAACTCGGCCTTGGCCGCTGCGATGGCTTCCAGGCTGCCGAGCCGTTCGAGGTGAACCGGGCCGATATTGGTCACCACACCGACGACGGGTCGGGCCAGCTCGCACAGCCGGGCGATCTCGCCACGGGCATACATGCCCATCTCGAGGACCAGGCGCTGATGGCTCGGCTCAAGCTGGAGCAGCGTCAACGGCACGCCGATTTCGTTGTTGAGGTTCCCAACGCTTCGCAGTGTTCCGCTCCGCGAGCGGCGCGAAAGCACGGTCCACACGAGTTCCTTGGTGCTGGTCTTGCCCACCGAGCCGGTGATGCCAATCACGCGAAGCTTGAATTTGCTCCGCCACCAGCCCGACAGATCTTGCATGGCCTCGAGCACGTTGCTCACACGCAGGCACACCGGCAGCGAAAGGCGCGTGACGGGCGGCACGCCTTGACGCAAGTCAAGGCCTTGACGCAGGTCAAGGGTGTCGCAGTCGGCGGGCGCGTCCTGCTCGATCAGGGCCGCTACGGCCCCCCGCGCAAAGGCATCGCGCACAAAGGTGTGACCGTCCGTGCGCTCGCCTTTCAAAGCAACAAACAAGTCGCCCGCCTGCGCCTGCCGGCTGTCAATCACCCACGCGTGAATCGGCTGTGCGACCCGGACGGGACGCACGCTGGAAAAGCATTCGATGACATCAGCCAAAGTCAACATCTTATCTCAAAGCCCTGGCTTCATCGGGTGGGACGCCCATCAAAACAAACATCCGCGCCGCCAATCGCGCAAACACGGGCGAGGCCGTCTGGCCGCCATACGGCGAACTGGTAGGCCGGTCGAGCTTGACCAGGATGATGAGGCGCGGGTCGCTCACCGGGCCATAACCCACAAACGAAGCGATCGTCCACGGGTCGTCGTATCCGCCTGCGATCGGAATCTGCGCCGTGCCCGTCTTGCCGGCGATGCGATAGCCTGGCACGTGCGCCGCCGCATTCTCTCGCAGCACCGCTTGCTCCAACATGCCCGTGAGCGTGCGCGCCGTCTGCGCCGAAATCACACGGCCCAAGGGAAGGGGCTTGGCGGTCAGGACCTGCCCTGGGCCATCCACCTTTTGCGCCACCACGTAAGGTCGCATCTGCACGCCGTCGTTCGCCACCGCTGCCACCGCCGAGATCAACTGAATCGGCGTCGCGCTCAAGCCCTGGCCAAACGAGTTGGTCGCCAGGTCGCTGGCGTGCCACTCCAAATCACCGGGCACGCGCAGCGAGCCGCTCGCCTCGCCCTGCACATCAATCCCCGTCGGGCGGCCAATGCCAAACGCCTGCACGTAGCGGTAAAACGTCTGCCCGCCCATCTGCGTCGCCAACGTCGCCGCGCCCACATTGAGCGAGTTTGCCAGCAAGTCTATCATCGTGGATGGCCCGTGACCCTTGCGATCCCAGTTGCGAATCACCTGGCCACCGACCTCGATCCAGGCCGTGTCGTCGTAGACGGTGTCCGGTGTGACGCGCCCCTCTTGGAGCGCCGCCGCCATCGTCAAAACCTTGAAGGTAGAGCCTGGCTCATAAGGCGCGCTCACGGCCGGATTCACAAAGCGCGACGTGGACGTCTCGGTATAGTTGTTCGGGTCAAACGTCGGCAGGCTCGCCATCGCCAGGATGGCGCCCGTGCGCGGGTCCATCGCGATGATGGTCCCGGATTTCGCGCCGGTCTCTGAAAGCGCTCGCGCCAGCTCGGCCTCCGTCAGCGCCTGCAAGGTGCGGTCAATCGTCAGCACCAAATCCACACCAGAGCGCGGCTCGTCCGGCTGGGCCGGGTCGAAGGGCGAAGGCTGAGCATATGCATCGCGGTTCGTCTGCCAGGTCTCTTGGCGGCCGCGCAGCATCGAATCGTACTGGCCTTCGACGCCGTAATATCCCTGCCCTTGTGCGTTGACAAAGCCCAGCACGTGCGACAAGAGTTGATGCTCCGGGTAGGCGCGTTGCCAGTAAGGCGTTGCGTACACGGCCCACAGGTCGAGCTTGCGCACTGCATCGCCGGTCGCCTTGGGCAGTTGGGTTGCCAACATCACCTGTTGGCGCGCCCCGGCGAGCCTGGCCCGCATCTCGTTGGGCGGGATATCGAGCAGTGGCGAGAGCTGATCCACGGCCCGGTTAATGTCCACCGGGCCGGGGTCGGCCGTCACCTGGTAGCGTGTGGTGTTATCCGCGAGCAAGTCGCCGTTGCGATCCCAGATGCGCCCGCGCTGTGCTGTGAGCGTGAGCGTGCCCCCGCGGATGAGTTGGCCTTCCCCATCCCACAGCACCCGTTCGAACACTTGCAGACGCACCAACTGGCCGACGATGATGGCCACAACAATCACCAGTGCGCTGCACAGCACATACAGCCGACGACGAGTGCGCTCACCCATTCACTGCACCTTCGGCACACCGCTCACACGGGGGGCGACCACGCAGGGTCGCCCCTACGATCACTTGCCCGACCATTGCACACGCAATGCCGACAGCGTGTCGGGCGGGACGGCTGTTACCGCAATATAGTCCACCTGCGCCGCCGGAGAAAAGCCAAGCCGGGCCGCGCGTTCCTGCAAACGAGGAATGCTCCCTTCAACCGCAATCTGCTCGAGCAACTCGGTATTCTCACGCTGCACATCTTGCCGCCGCTGGCGCAGCGCCTCGACACGGCGGCCCGTTACTGCAATCTCACTCGCCTGCCACAAATACAACCCCGCCGCCAGGCCCACCAGCGCAACAAACAAGGCCAGCTTGACCGCCATCGGTCCAATCGGCTGGCTCGATTGCCTGACTCCATGTGACTCGAGTGTCGGCTCATCCATCGCATTCATTCCGGGTGCGGGCTCGACCTCGGCTAAAGCGCCCACCGTCGCAAGGCCGCATTATAAACACTCAACCGCGCGCAACCTGGCGCTGCGCGCCCTGGGATTATCAGCCACCTCGGCCGATGAAGGTTCCACCGGCTTGTTTGCCAGGAGCTTGACACTGGCCTGGTGCCCACAAATGCAGATGGGCTGTTCCGGCGGGCAGATGCAATCACGTGATTCAGTGCGAAAAAAGTTCTTGACGATACGATCTTCCAACGAATGAAACGTAATGATGGCTAATCGCCCGCACGGCTTTAAAAGCTCGACGCATTGGGGCAGGGCGGTCTCCAATACTCTCAACTCGTCGTTGACCGCTATCCGCAATGCCTGGAACGTCTGCGTGGCCGGGTGAAGCCGGCCGCGCCGCCCGCCCACAGCTTTTGCGATGACGTCCGCCAACTGCTGCGCCGACTCGATGGGCCGTGCTGCCGCCATTGCCCGCGCTATCCTCCGACTGGCGCGTTCTTCGCCATAGCGGTACAATAGATCCGCCAGCTCGTCGGCATCCAGCTCGTTAACCAGTGAACTCGCCGGTTGACCTTGCGTCGAGTCAAAGCGCATATCCAGCCCGGCGCTGCTGAACGAAAAGCCGCGCGCCAGATCCGCCAGTTGATCGGACGACAGGCCCAGGTCAAGCAGAATGCCATCCACTGCCTCAAAGCCGTGCTCGCGGGCAACGCGCCCCAACTCGGCAAAGGAACGGTGGATGAGTGTCACGCGCGCGCCGAAAGGTTCGAGCCGTTCACGCGCCCGCGCCAGCGCCGCCGGGTCCGCATCCAAAGCTAACAGTCTTCCATCGGGAGACGAAGCGTCCAGGATGCCGGCAGCATGTCCGCCGCCGCCACAAGTCCCGTCAACGTAGAGTCCGCCTGGACGAATCGCCAGGGCTTGCAAGGTCTCTTTTAAAAGAACGGAAACGTGCCGGGTCGCCATGACGCCTCTCGCTCTTGGACTAGATGGCGAGCTAGATACCCAGCCTGGCCCAGTGTTCGACATCGCCCGTCGCGTTGCTTTCAAATCCGGCGCGGACTTGCACCCAGGCTTTGACATCCCAGACTTCGATGCGCGTGTTGATGCCGGCCACAATCACTTCGCCGTCTAGTCCGGCGTAATCGCGCAGGTCGGGTGGGATGAGGATACGGCCTTGTTTATCCAGTTCAACATCTGAAGCGCCGGAAAAAAAGTGGCGCGCAAACTCGCGACTTTCCGATTGCGTCATGGGCAGACTGCCGATCTGGTTCGCCAGCTTTTGGAACTCGTCCGCAATGAAAATGAACAGACACTTGTCTACACCACGCGTGACGACGACGCCATGGCCGAGGTCGGCGCGATATTTGGCTGGAAGGGTCAACCGGCCCTTGTCATCTATTGTGTGGGAGAATGTGCCCAAGAACATTAGTTCTAACCTCCCCACTCTCTAACCAAAGGGCAGGCAAAACCGAATTTTTCCCCACCTTGCCCCATTTTTCCCCACGAATGGACACATTATACACCACTTTTTCCACTAAAGTCTATATGTCAAACAAAATTTAAGGTTAAAGCACAATTCCGCCGGGTTTCCAGCCAGGTGTATAACAGTTTTGTTACGAACTGGCCCGTTTCACGTTTTGCGTGTCACGTGCTATACTCCCCACCATGATGACAGAGCCAGAGATCCTTTCCGGGAGAACGACCCTTTTCCTCTCCGGCCCGGCCGGCGTGGGTAAAACGACGCTGGCTGTCCGGCGACTGCACGCGTTGCGCGAGGAGGGTATCCCGGGCGATTCGATCGTGGTCTTTGCTCCGCAACGCAGCCTGCTGCAACCCTATCGGGTCGAGATGGAGCGTGCTCTGCCGGGCAGCCACGCCTGGCTGTTGACGATCGGCGGGCTGGCGCGGCAGATGGTGGACCTGTTTTGGCCGGCCGTTTCGCGCGCCGCCGGTTTCGCCCGACCGGCCGAGCCGCCGATTTTTCTCACGCTGGAAACGGCGCAGTATTACATGGCCCGCGTCGTTCGCCCGTTGATCGAAGGAGTTGGCTACTTTGAAGGGGTGCGCCTTCAACGCCCCCGCCTCTATAGCCAGATTCTCGACAACCTTAACAAGGCCGCGCTCGTCGGATTCCCGCACACTGAAATCGGCGAGAGACTCAAGTCGGCCTGGAGCGGCGAGGCTCGCCGCGCCGTGGTGTTCACCCAGGCCCAAGATGCCGCCGCCCGCTTTCGGCAGTACTGCCTGCAAAACAACTTGCTCGATTTCTCTTTGCAGGTCGAAATCCTCACCCGCCACCTGTTGACCGCCGATTGGTTCCGCGATTATCTATTCGGGCAATATCGTCACCTCATTGCCGACAACATCGAGGAAGAGCCGCCCGTGACGCATGACTTGTTGTGCGACTGGCTGCCTCACTGCGAGTCGGCGCTGCTCGTCTACGATGGCGACGCGGGTTATCGCAGCTTTCTCGGCGCGGACCCGGAAGGCGCGCTGGCTTTGCGCGACGTGTGCCGCGAGCACGTCGAGTTGGCCGAGTCGCACGTCACCTCACCCGACCTGGAAGCCTTGGCGAAAGCGATGGCGCAAGTCGCCAGCCGCAGGTCGCCGCTCTCTATTCAAAAATCCGAAATCCGAAATGCGCTTGGCTATGGCGGCGGCAGGTTTCATCCGCAGATGCTCGATTGGGTGACGGACGAAATCGTGCGGCTGTCGAATGAGGACGGCATCCCGCCGGGTGAGATCGTCGTCCTGGCGCCGTTCCTCAGCGATGCGCTGCGCTTTGCGCTGGCCGACCGGCTGGCGCGCCGAAACATCCCGACGCGCTCGCTGCGTCCCTCGCGCGCGCTCAACGACGAACCGGCCGCTCGCTGCCTCTTGACGCTGGCCGCGCTGGCTCATCCTGGCTGGAGCCTCACGCCGGCCACCGCCGACGTGGCGCACGCGCTCTCTCTTTCGGTGGATGGGCTGGACATGGCGCGCGCTCACCTGCTGGCCCAACGCGTTTACGTCGAACGCGCCGGGGCGGCCGGCGAGTCACCACTCTTGCGCCCGTTCGACGGATTGAATGCCGAGCTGCAAGACCGCATCGGCTTTGACGTGGGCCAGCGTTACGCCGCGCTGTGTCAATGGCTCGACGGCTATCGCGCCGCTCACGCCGCGCCGCTCGATCATTTCCTCAGCCGCTTGTTCGGCGAAGTGATTTCTCAACCGGGCTTTGGATTTCACCGTGACCTCGACGCGGGCCGCGTGGCCGCCGGACTCATCGCTTCGGCGCGCAAATTTCGCCAGGTCGTCGCATCGGATGACATCGGCCCGGCGTATATCGAGATGGTGCAGAGCGGCGTCATTGCCGCACAGCAATATGAGAGGCCGGAAGTCGGGGGGCGCACGTCGGCGAGCGCCGTGCTGTTGGCTCCAGCTTATACCTTCCTGCTCAACAACCAGGCGGTGGATGTCCAGTTCTGGATCAACGCGGGCAGCCCCGGCTGGTGGGAGCGGCTGTACCAGCCCCTCACACACCCTTATGTTCTCACGCGCCACTGGCAAGTGGGGCGCGCATGGACGGACGAAGACGAGCAGGCCGCGCGCCAGCTGACGCTGTCTCGATTGACGCAGGGCCTGCTTCGCCGCTGCCGCAAGAAAATCTATCTGGCGTTCAGCACACTCAACGAGCAAGGCTTTGAGGAACGCGGGCCGCTGTTGACGATGGTTCAGCAAATCCTGCGAAGGACGAAGGACGAAGAACGAAGGACGAAGAACGAAGAACGAAGGACGAAGAACGAAGAACGAAGGACGAAGGACGAAGAACGTAGAGCGAATCGCCCTTGGACATTCGATATGTTCAAACCCAGACCAGCGCAAGAAGAAATCCTCAAATACACAGGCGGACGCATGGGCGTCTCGGCAGTGCCGGGCAGCGGCAAGACGTATACGCTGTCGTACCTGGCCGCGCAGCTCATCCGGTCGCAGATTCACGACGACGAAGAAGTCCTCATCGTCACCTTTGCCAATTCGGCGGTAGACAATTTCCAGCGCCGCATCCGCGAGTTTCTGGGTGACACGGGACTGGGCCTGCTGCCTGACGTGGGCTATCGCGTTCGCACGCTGCACGGGCTGGCGAATGACATCATTCACGAGCGCCCGGCCCTGCTGGGTTTGCCGGAGGATTTCCAGATTGCAGACGAGCGCGAGTCCAACCAGATTCTAGACGACATCGCGGCAAGCTGGGTCAAGAGCAATCCCGAGGCGCTGGTGGAATTCATCGCGGAGGACGTATCCGAAGACAAGCGGCGCTGGATCGAGCGCGACAAGTGGCCGGAGCTGGTGCGCTCCATCGCCGCCAGCTTTATCCGGCGCGCCAAGGATTTGCAGGCCACGCCGGCCGAGCTGAGACTCAAGCTGCCCGACTGGCACGGCGATTGGCGGCTGGCGCGGATGGGGCTAGAGATTTACGAGGATTATCAGCGCGCGCTGGCGTATCGCGGCCAGGTGGATTTTGACGACCTGGTGCGATTGGCGCTCGAAGCGCTGCAAATTGATCCGGGCCTCACGGCGCGGCTTGAGGCGCGCTGGCCCTATATCCTGGAAGACGAAGCGCAGGATAGCAGCGAGCTGCAGGAAAAAATCTTGCGCAGGCTGACTGCCCTCATCCCCGGCCCTTCCCCCGTCGGGCAAAGACCGCCCGACAGGGGAAGGGAGCAACTCACTCTCCTGTCCCGTGCTCTTGGCGGGGGCGGCAACTGGGTGCGCGTGGGCGACCCGAATCAATCCATCAACACCACCTTCACTACGTCCGACATTCGCTTTCTCAATCGCTTCCTGGATGAAGATGGCGTGATCAAGCGCCCGCTGTTCAACTCGGGCCGCTCGACGCGGCGCATCATGGACCTGGCCAACACTCTAGTAGATTGGACGGCGGCACAACATCCACACGCCGTGGTGCGCGAGGGCGCCTTCCGCCCCCAGCACATCGAGCCGACGCCGCCCGACGACCCACAGCCCAACCCGATGGATAGCGCCGACTTCTTCGTGACTTTCTATCACAAGCCGCTCTCGCCGGACAAGGAGCTGGACCTGGTGGTGAGCTCGCTGGTGCGCTGGCTGCCCGATCACGCCGACCAGACCGTGGCTGTGCTGGTGCCGGATAACAGCCGAGGGTTCAAGCTGGTCGAGCGGCTGGAGCACAACAAGATTCCGCACGACGACCACTTGAACACGACGGCGCCCACGCGCAAAGCCGCCGAGGCCATCGGCAGCGTCCTGCGTTACCTGGCCGCGCCGCTGAACGGCGTGTTGTTGGCGGCGGTGTATCAAAACTGGGCCGGCGATGCACCAGAAGAAGAGCGCGACCAGCGCAAGGCGATCCTCACGGCGTTGCGTCACTGTGACGAGGTGGAGGCATTCCTCTGGCCGCGCGCCGACCGCGATTGGCTGGCAGAGGTAGAGACGTTGCATGCCGTAGAGACGTTGCACGCTTCGCGAACGTCTCTACGGAAATTCCGCGACATTGTCCGGCGCTGGCTCAACGCTTCGGCGCTGCCGATTGACCAGCTTGTGTTGACGCTGGCCCAGGACCTCTATCACGACCCGGCCGATCTGGCACTGGCGCACAAGATCGCCGTCGTTTTGCGCGGGCTGCGCGCCAGTCACTCTGAATGGCGGCTGCGCGAGCTGGCCGAAGAACTGACCAACATTGCGCGCAACCGGCAGCGTTTTGCAGGCTTTAGCGAGGATGACGTGAGCTTTGCGCCCAAGCCCGGCAAGGTGACGGTCACGACGATGCACAAGGCCAAGGGACTGGAATGGGACCGCGTGTACCTGGTGGGCGTGAACAATTATGACTTTCCATCCGCCGAGCCGCACGACGCTTACCGGGGCGAGCGGGCGTTCATCCGCAGCGGGCTGAACCTGGAGGCCGAGGTCATCGCGCAACTCGAAGCGTTGGATGACGCGGACCCGCGCAGGGTGGCGAACTATGTGGCCGGCAAGGCGACGCGTGATGCGCGGATCGAGTACACCGAGGAACGCTTGCGGCTGCTTTACGTGGGCATCACGCGCGCCAAGAAGGAGCTTGTCGTCACGTGGAACGTGGGCGGATTCGAGAACGCGCCCAAGCAGGCCGCCGCGCCGTTCCTGGCGTTGTACACGTGGCAACGGGAAAATCAGAAGAAATAGAAAACCTCCGAGGTCTTTTTGACCTCGGAGGTTTGCAGGCGCGAAATCAAGTCGCTAGCGCATCCTGGATTCTTCACGAGCGCGTTCAACGGCGCGTTCCTCCAACAAGGCTTGCGTCAGTGAAGGCTCGCCGCTATACTTACCGCAGGTTTCGCGAATAAAGGCAAGCTGTTCTTCTCTTGTGTAGGCTGGCTTGGGCTGATCTATGGCAACAATGCGCAAGACCGCCTCGTACAATTCGGGCGTCAAGATAATGGTTGCGCCCTGTGGCGTGATCAAGCGAGGCAGTTCCATGCCGCACCTCCTGAGGAGATTATAGCATGGAGTGCCGTTTTCGGTGCGTATTCGTTTGCTACGATAAAAACATGGGCGGATTCGAGAACGCACCCAAACAGGCCGCCGCGCCGTTTTTGGCGCTGTATACTTGCCAGCAGCAGTTACAGGCATAGGCGCATCGAGCCAAGGAGCCACCTTGTACATATCCAGTGTCGTTATCAAGAACTTCAGAAACTTCAAAGACATCAGCATTGATCTTCCACCTCAAGCAATAATCGTTGGAGAAAACTCTATTGGCAAATCTAACTTGCTACACGCGCTGCGGCTAGTTTTAGACCCCACCCTACCCAATTCAGAACGGCAACTTAGTGACGAGGATTTTAACAGCAACATCAAGTTCCGGGGACAGTCTATAGAAATCGAAGTTCGACTGAAGGGCTTTGAATGTCAAAAGCAGGTGCACTCGTTGCTCTGTGATTATCTGGAGTCGGATAAACCAGAGCCAGTGGCCTTGCTGAGATATGTATATCGTCCCAAGGAGTCAATCCAGCCAGCAGATGCTCTCGATACTTCTTCATATAGATGGGGAATCTATGGCCCAAAGAAGCTTGACACCAAGAAGGAAGTTTCAGTGCGCCAGCTAGTTTTACAATTGATCCAGATAGCGTATCTTGGGGCACTCAGAGATGTTGCTAGCGATTTATCGTCATGGCGTAAATCGCCACTCCGGCCTCTGATCAGTCAGATTGGTCTTCCTAAAAGCCTGCTAGAATCAGTGGTGACTGACCTCAAAAAAGCAGCAGAACCTGTTCTTGGACATGAAGAGATTATCAGGTTGAATAAAGAGATCGTTGACGCACTCGTCGATATGATAGGCACAGAATACGGCATAAATCCACAAATCGACATCAGTTCAACAACGTCTGAAAAGCTCTTGCGCCTGTTCACGCTTCTGGCTGAAACGGGACGAACAGCTGACGAAACCAGCACTGGTCTAGCAAGTGTTCTATACATCATATTGTGGCTCACACGAGTTGAACGCCAGGAAAGACTTTTCAGGAAAGGCCAAGGGCAAGATGAACCTACTTCGACTATAATTGCGCTTGAAGAACCAGAATCACATCTTCACCCTCACCTTCAGAGACTTGTATTCAGAACTCTATTCTCTGCTGAGCGTTCGGAACGTCAGTTAGCACCTGACCGGCTAACGCCTATCATTGTTACCACTCATTCTCCCCACATCACAAGCGTTGCACCACTTAACTCTCTTGTGCGCTTATATCGGCACAATGATAATATAGTGGCTGTTAGTGCGGCCAATATACTGCCGAAGTTTGACAAAAGGGAACAAGAGGCCCTTGAACGATTCCTAGACGTAACCAGAAACGAGATTCTGTTTGCCAAGCGGGTGATTCTCGTAGAAGGAACAGCAGAACAGTTTATCGTTGCCAAGTTTGCCGAATTGCTCTATCAGAGACCATCAAGCGAACATGATCCAAGAGTTTTAGACAAACTCGGCATAACGGTCTGTGCCGTCCAAAGCACAAACTTCGAACCATTCGTCCGGCTGCTGAGTTCAAGTGGCTTCTCGATTCCGTTTGTAGTCCTGACTGATGGCGATCCGATTGTATCGGAAGATGGGGAAATGGAGTACATGGGTATATCGCGAGCAATAAAACTGGCCCATTGGGTCAACAGTTCAGCAATCACAGATCCGACAACTTTGGAGAAATCAAAAGACTTGATTGACATTCGTGCCGCCCTCGCAGAATCAGGGATTTTTGTAGGCGAGTTTACTCTTGAAGCTGACCTTTGGCTGGCAGGAGCCCAATTAGAAATCATTGCCGCACTACAGCGGATGGGGGCTTCGGAACACCTCATCGCCATGCTTCGCACGGATTTGGAACGCACCGACTTGTCTCTATTTGAAAAGACACGGAAGTTGATCCAAAGGATTGAATACACTGGTGGCAAAGGACGGTTTGCCCAAACTCTAGCTCCAATACTGAAACTCCAACATGCTCCCAAGTATATTGTTGATGCTCTGCGTCATCTTTCCCAAGATTGGCAAGAGACAGAACAGGTAATTTAGACAATGTTTCTGGAAAGTTACGAGCGTCTCAACCTAAAACAGAGACGTGTCATTGATACTGATAAATCATTCGCCGTTCACGCAGGGCCTGGAAGTGGCAAAACAGAAGTTCTTGCGCTGAAAGCGGTACGCTTGTTGGAACAGGTTGTACCTCTGAGCCAAAATGTTGCTCTAGTCACTTATACCAACGAGATGGCAAGAGAAATGCTGGACAGACTCTGCGTCCTGGGAAACCTATCTTTCGACAATCTTGTCATTGGGACAGTGCATGGTTTTTGCTTACAACAAGTCATTATTCCTTTTGCGAGTTTATTGAGTGACCGGGTTATTCCGCTCAACATCGCTGGCGAGATCGAGTCTAAACACCTGTGGCAAGCAGCTGGTGATCAATTCGGCCACGCAAAGAAACATAGACTTGCAGTTCTGAATAGAGAGTCGCCTGAATGGCAAAACAGCCCTTTATTAAAGGTTTGCCTTAAGTATGAGGGATTTCTGACGGAAAAGGGAAAACTGGATTTTGATGGTGTGGCTCTGAATGCATATTGGATACTGAGGGATCATCCTTTTCTTAGATTGGCGATTCAGTCCAAGTTTCCCTGGCTTCTGATAGACGAATACCAAGATTTGTTATACCCCTTTCGCGAGATGGTATACCTCTTTCTTCATACTGACATGGAGATTATCGCTGTTGGTGACACCAACCAAGCCATCTACGCACAGTCGGACAAGGACACGATACAAATTCTACTTGCGAAGGCCAAGGAGATCTCGTCATCAAGAATGCTTGAAGAGAGCTTTGATATCAGTTATAGATGTCCCCAAAACCTTCTGGAAATTGCTGGTTCCATAATTGGGGGACAAAAGCTCACAAGTGAGACCAAAGTTCAGGTAGCGGAAGTAACGTTTGAATCTTATTGGAATAGTTCAGCCAAAGCTGTAGAGACCGTCAGAGATATCCAAAAACAGTCGACAGATGAAGATACCGTTCTGATTGCCCATCCAGAGAATTGGCAAATTGACAATACCCGCCGCACACTGAAGATCGCGTCACCGGGCAGCGCTTATTACTTCGATATCTGGTCAATGATTCCCTCCACATCCCTAAACAAGCTCCTCAAATACAACCCACTTGTTGAATGGCTTCAAGATATTGCGTATTGGTGTACGTGTCCTTTAGAGCGGTTTCCTGATCAGTGTACGGGATGGCTGCTCACGGCGGATTGCCAAATCCGCCGCTGGATTTGGCAATCCAGCGGGAGCATGCCGTACATGCAACTGGAATTCGCTCTAGTGAACTCGGGCCCGAGCCTCCTAGAGATTTTTGAAACATGGCAAAACATGAAGAGCCAATATCTGCCATCATCCCTTGATCCATTGAAGAGAGCATATGACAGAATCGAGTTCTTCGAGCACTTGATGTTTCTCAGAACCGTGACAGCAAAATGCTGCGGTGAATGGTTAGATGAGTGTCGCGCACGACTTGATATTGAAGCGATCCAGTCAAACTTCAAAGATAGTGAAGACTACCAACAAGCGATTAGTTTCTTATTCGATCTGAGAACAGGAGAGTCACAGAAGATTCGCAATTGCAGAGTAGAGGATTTTGCAAGTCATCGGTCCGCCAATAAACCCAAGTTGTCACTCCTGACAGTTCATGCCTCAAAGGGTCTCACGTTTGACCACGTGATTGTCGTAGGAATTCAAGAAAGCAATGGCAAGTGGACATTTCCTGGTCGATACAGTACCGAGACTCAGCAGAAACGCCTGGTTTACACAATCCTTACTAGCGTAACCGTTGCGCAATCAGAGCCGACTTCGTTCCGGGCGGCTCAAAACTCGAACTTTGACAAGCGCATATAGTAAAGCCCGCCGGTTTGTGGCAGAATCATGGTTGTGATACCATTCCGTCACACGACAGGAGGGCT
>CAYGWJ010000163.1:0-13064 GCA_964353405.1 uncultured Anaerolineae bacterium | reverse complement strand
GTGCAAGAGATGTCGAAGTGGCGGGGCAGCACCCACAGCTTGCCGGCGCGCCGCGCCGCATCCACCAGGCGGGGGATGAAGTCGCTCAACTCGTCTTTGGTGAAGTACGCATCCAGCGGTTCCAGCCCGCCGGCCTTGACGTATTGCGAGAAGAAGCTGGAATGATCCCAGCACACATCATAGTCCACGGTGCCGGCTGCAAAGTCCTGCACCAGGCGCTTGTCGGTCTCGAAGCCGTTGCCCTTAAAGACCATCTCGACCTTGGCGCCGGTCTTGGCTTCCCATGCCGGGATCAGCTTGTACAACTCGTCATAGCTGGCGCCGCTGATCGCGTGCATCTTGACCGTGACACCCTCGAATTGCTTCTTGGCCACGGCCGGGGCCTGAGTCGGAGCGGCCTTGGGAGCTTCGGTCGGCTGGGCCGCTGGCGCAGGCGCTGGCGTGGCCGCGGGAGCGCAGGCAGCTATGGCACTAACCGCTGCCGCGCCGCCCACAGCACCCGACAGCTTTAAGAAATCTCGGCGTGAAACTTTTTTCGACATTTTGTTCTCCCCTTCTTTTGGTCTGAATTTGGAACTGTCTATTCTCTTAGAATTCATAGGCAGCTCGACGGATTCCTTTCCTGAATAACCTCAGTGTAAGAGCCTGTCTGAAAAGTAGTATAGCCCCTCGTGGGCGAACGGGCACAAGGCCCTAAACTACGAGCTTTTCAGACAGCCTCCAAGTCCCTGCCGGCAACACCTCCTTTCTACGACCGAGTGCGGCGGGGCGTTGTCAACTTTTAACGCGCCCGATCGTCTATCTGGCATCCAGCCAGGCATCATCAAACAGGCCGCAGCCCCCAGGCTAGAACAAGCCCTGCATCGTCACATCGCCGGGCCTGGGCTGATTGCGGCGCAGCCACGCAGGCAATTTCTCGACCCAGGCGTCCACCATCGCCTGCCACATTCGCTCGCCTGCCTCGATGGTCGCCTCGCGCGCCTTGCTGGTTTCCGTGTCACAATACCACGGCACCGGCTCGACGCTCAACCGGCTCAGGTCCACCAACTCGGGCCGGGCGGCCATGACGAGCGCCGTCTCATAGAATCCGGCGTGATCGGCCATGACGCAGCCCTGCTCGGCTGCCTTTGGTAACACCGACGGCCACGTCTGGATACGCTCAAAGACATTGTCGCTCAGCGGCAGCGGCGTCTTGCCCCACCACGCACGCCCGCGCTCGACCAACGATTTCTCAAACGTCACTTCGGCGGCCGCCTGGCGAATCGAGAGCGCTTCAGGCCCATCCATCTGCTGATGGTGGATGCAGACAATGATCGAGTGAAAGCCAATGTCCCAGAAACTGCCCAGCACATCTTTGACATGCCGCCCAAAACGCTCGGTCGAGACATCCACCGTGCCATGATCGGGTCCGGTCACGGCGTACCCCGTCGGCCCATACCAGAAGGGCGGCGCGATCAAACATTTGACCCGCTGCGCCACACGGCGGCACAGCTCCTCGACGATGAACGTGTCCACGCCGAACGGCAGGTGCGGGCCGTGATACTCGACGGTTCCGGCCGGCGCCAGCAGCGGCCATTGTTCGTCAATGGCTTGCTTCAGTTGATATGGCAGGGTTTCTTGAAGATACATTGACTTTGGTTCCAAGGGATGCGTGATACGTGATGCGTGATACGTGATGCGTAAGCAGAATCACGTATCACGTATCACGCATCACTTGACATCCGGCAAATCATACTCGCCCAATTGCAGCGGGTACTTGCCGTACTCGCGCACCAGCTTGACCACGTAATCATAGTTCTGGCCGGAGACATTGCTGGGCACCGAGTGATCGGACTGGAAGATGTATCCGCCGCCCTTGGCCGCGTTGAGCTTGGTCAACACCGTCTGTTTGATTTCTTCCTGCGACCCCAGCGCCCACAGGAGCACATCCATATTGCCACAAAAGCCCATGCGATGACCATATTGGCGGCGCAGCGCAATCACGTCCAGGCCGGCTTTGAACTCGAGCGGGTTATAGGCATCTACACCCAGCTCGATAAAGTCCTCAAAGACTCGCTTGATGTTGCCGCAACCATGATAGATCACCGGCAAGTTATGGGCGTGCGATTCGTCTATCAGCGCCTTGAGACCCGGCTTGTACCACTTGCGCCAATAGGCGGGCGAGAAGAACAAGTCTTTCTTGTAAGCAATGTCGCCCCAGATGACGATGCCGTCCAGCAGGCCGTCGGCGGCCTTGATCTGCGCCTTGAGAATCTCGAGAGCAAACGCATTCGTGCGCTCGATAAAGCGCCCCATCTGGTCCGGGTAAAGGCCCACCCACAGCAACAGACTCTCTGGCCCGATGATGCGCTGCATGTACTCGTTGGCCTCGCAGACGCTGCCATAGACGGGAAAGTTGGGATGCAGTGATTTGATCGTCTCGACCCACGCGGGCGAGTTGCGCGCAAAGCCATCGCCCACGCCCGCGATCTGATTGTCGCCCGCGCTGAAATAGCGGCGCTCATCCCATGGATCCTCAAACAGGTACGCTTCGGCTTTCTCGATCGTGTCGGTGTCGAAACCAAGCCACTCGGGCATGGGGTCGGCAAACTTTTTGCGAATCACCGCCTCAAAGCCCGTGCGCACCACCACATCTTCTTCAGTCTCCTTGAGGGTCTCGAACGGCTTGATATGCGGGTCCATGTTGGGGACGGTGACCTGCCAGTCGAGGTCATAATACTTGTAGACATCGGTATCGGCCGGCAGCCCCAGATCGCTGCGCCATCGCTCCAAAAAGCTGCCCCAGAAGAAATCGCTGACCGGGACGCGATCCGCTTCCTGGTGATGCAGGGTCTTGTTCATTCGCTCCAGTTTGGCGAGGCAATTGGCTGTGCGTTCCATCGTCATCTCCTCTCAGTCCGTATGAAAGACCTCTTCCATGCTGGCCCACCATTCACCTTCGGCGCGGTTCGGCACAGGGTCTTGCATCGGCGTCATAATGTCCCACCACCGCTGCGTGTTGGGGTCGGCGCCCATCTTGGCCATGTCAGCGCTAAAGTCGGCGCCGTGATACTCGAAATAGGCGAACAGCGTGCCATCCTTGTGATAGATGGAATAGTTGCGGATGTTGCACTGCGTGATCATGTCGAGCACTTGCGGCCAGACGGCGGCGTGATGCTTTTTGTACTCTTCCAGCACGCCCGGCTTGAGACGAATGACTTGACCGAATCTTTGCATGATGACTGCCTCCTTAGTGGGTGTAGCGTCCGTACTCACGGACGGCATCGTACATCGCAATCACGTTTTCGACCGGCGTTTCGGGGAGAACGAAATCATGACTGGGCGAAGCGATATAACCGCCGCCCGGCTTCATGATGTCGAGCACTTGGCGCGTCTTTTGTCTGACGGATTCAGGCGTGCCCTCGATGAGCACATGCTGCGTGTCAATACAGCCCATGAATACCAGCTTGTCGCCAAAAGCTGCTTTGAGCTTACGCTGCTCCATGTCCTTGCACGAGGGCTGGAGCGCTTGCAGACCATCCAGTCCAATTTCAATCATCGCGGGGATGAGCGGAGCGAATCCACCGCAACAGTGCATCATCACTTTCAGCCCGTAATCGTGGCCCAGGTCAATCAGCCGCTTGAGGTGTGGCAGAATAAAGCGGCGGAATTGTTTCTCGCCCATCTGAGGCCCGCGCTGCGCGCCAAAATCGTTGCCGATGAAAAAGATGTCCATCACGTCTGCCGCGGCTTGAAAGATGCGCTGGCTCGTGCCAAAGTAATAATCCACCGTGTGCTGCAAAACTGCGTCCACAATCTCGGGCGCGTCAAACATCTTGAGCATGAGATGTTCCATGCTCAGCAGATCGATCGCGTCATGCCAGAAGGGTGACCAATCTCCTCCCAGAATAGCGACCTGCCGATTCCATTTGAGCGTTTCGGCGCGCATGTCAGACGCATCGATCCAGGCTGGATCGGGCCACGGATACTCGCGCACTTGTTCGAGTGTCGCATCGGCCAACGGATGGCTCATCGGCTGGCCGTAAAAATAGCCGTGCCGCTCGATGCCAAACGGAGATCGCCACGTCGCGCCTGGTTGCAGATTCAGATACGGATCGGCGTACGGTGGGCCGGCATATTTGGCAGACACGCGCCGAAAGTCATCACCGAGCCGAATAGACAAATTCTCATCGTCAGGCAAGCTCAAATGTTGCCGCGCCAGCTCGCGAAACTCGGGTGAAGCGCCCAGCCAAGCCGGAACCCGGTCAGGCTCTTGATGAGCAAAGGCAGTCAGAACGCGTTCCCTCGATGTCATCTGCCCGGACATCTTGCCTCCTCAGGCTGCAACGCCTAGCGATCCGTAGCGGCCATACTTGTGCACCGCCCTGGTCATCGCGCTAAAGTTTTCCGGCGGGATGCCTTCCATGATGCTGGTGGACGAGCCGATCACGTTGCCGCCGCCCGGCCCCAGCTTGATACAATACTCTCTGACGGTTTCTTCGATCTGCTCTTGGGTGCCATAGGCCAGCAGCGGTGTGGGGATATTGCCGACAAAGGCCAGCTTGTCACCCCACTGTTGCTTGATCTGGAAAATGTCATTCGATTCCGGCTCAATCGGATGGACGATGTCAAAGCCAATGTCGTAGAGAATCGGCAGCACCTTGTCCATCTTGCCGTCCGTATGCAGCGCCACCAGCTTGTCATGTTCTTTGGCCGGAGTGATAAGGCGCTTCATCCGGTGAGGAAATAATTCCATGAACAGGGCAGGATGGATCATCATTCCGGCGTTGTGCGCAATGTCGTCGTTGACGAGGACAAATGCCAAATCGCCCGCAAAGCGATCGCACACCGCACGCACGACCTTCCTTTGATGATCGAGCAAAATGTCCATCAACCTTTCGAGAAAGGGCCGGTTGTCAACAAACATGTACATTGAATCGGTGACGCCAATAGCCAGCATGGCGCTGTCGAAGAACGAGGTAAAGTTGGCAAACACGCCTACGCCCGTGCCTTGCGCGGCGCGCAGGTAGCGTTCGAGGTAGCCCAGCTGTTCCGCCAGCGGCACAGGCGGTTCCAGTTTGTCCAGATCAGCCCAGGTCTTGACCGAGCCGCCCACATAGTGTTCCGTTCCGTCAGCAGCCTTGGCGAACACGTTATTGGGCCGCCAAGAAAAATTGCAGGCCACCGCATCCGTCCCCAATCGCCGGGCAAACTCGATATGATCTTCCGGCGTGATGGACTGACCGCCGACGCTGGCATCCACGATGTCGTACTTGAGTTCCCGTTCGAGGACGTACTCGTAGACCGACTTGCTGGTGACCCAGAACTCGAGGTGTGGGATGCGATCCGCTTCCTGATGCCGGAATGCCCTGAGCAGGCGATTGACATCGGATTTGTCACAGTCGGACATGCGCTCGCCTCCTTTAGGTATCGAGAAGGTGATTCCCCCGGTCCGGGCCGAGAGGTCGCGCCGTTCTTGCTGGCTCAGGGGCTTGATCAGGATGCTCTGGGATTGTAATTCGCTGGGCGGCCGCAAGCCAAACTGACCGTTGCCGTTATCCGCGAGATGCTCACCGCAGGAATAACGCTTGGTGAGGCGGGTGGGCAGCACGACCTGTCGGGGCTGCAGGCTGGCATCAGCATTGAGGCGGCTGATCAAAAGCTGGGCAGCATTCACTCCCATGTCATAGGCAGGTTGGGCGACGACGGTGAGAAACGGGAAGAAACGGGAGGCTTCCGGCAACTCGTCAAAGCACACCAGGGCAATGTCCTGCGGAACCCGCAACCCCCGCTTTTGCAGTGCATCCATGACGCCCATCGCGATCGCGTTGTTGGCCGCAAAGATAGCAGTGGGGTGGAGACCTTCATCAAACAACTGATGGGCCATTTGCTCGCCGGAAGCAACTCGATACTCTCCGCGTCTAATCAGACATTCGTCAATGGGAATGTTAGCTTCAGAAAGCGCCAGGCGGTAGCCGGCAACCCGGTCTTCCGAGGTCGAAGTGTTCAGCGGCCCGGTAAGAATGGCGATTCGCGTGTATCCCTGGCGGATCACATGTTGAACGAGCGCGCGTGCGCCCGCCACCGAATCACCGTACACCGAGTCAACCTCCCACCCGTTGATGCGGCGATCAATGACGACGGTCGGCATATTGCGATCCCGCAACTTGCCAAGATTCCGCGCGTCAGAATCATAAGGAGCAACAATGACGCCATCGACTCGCTGACTAAGGACAACCTCAAGGTAGGCAAGTTGCTTGGTCGGGTTTTCATCCGTATTGCACAGCAAAACAGAGTAATCTCCGCTCTGGGCTGCATCTTCCACCCCACGCGCAACGGTTGTCCAAAACGGATTGGTAATGTCTGGGACCAACAAAGCTAGCGTGCTGGTTTTTTTGGAACGCAAACTACGGGCTGCCACATTGGGCACATAGTGAAGGTCCTGGATAGCACGCTCGATCCTATCGCGAGTAACCGCGTTGACGTTTCCCACGCCATTGATGACACGAGAAACAGTGGCTGTAGATACACCCGCCCGTTTTGCGACGTCACTGATCGTTGGCAAGCGAGACTCCCAGGGGAACCGTTGGAGCAGACAACAATACCGGGGTCACGTGGTATCGTTATCATGGTAACGTTTTCACCATAGTACAACGAAATGAATGGACTGTCAATAGTCAATTCAAGCTAATGCTTCAAACGGTATTGTCATATCGGCGTTAATTAAAAGACCCCCATTGACATTAATGCCGACCATGATAAAATATCCTATATGTCTACAGTCATTCAAAGAATTACTACACGCGATGCCAGATTCCGTCTCAATCCAGGTGAAGGTGCGGACGCGGTTCACAGCGTGCCAGAATATGCTTATGCCGTTGCGCTGCTTCACGCAGAATCCGACCTGACCGGTACTGGACTGGCCTTTACTCTAGGCCCCGGCACCGATCTTGTTTGCTCGGCAATCGAAACACTCGCACAGCCCCTCATCGGTCATGAGATCGAAGAGTTAATGTCCGGCTTTGGCAGCGCGTTCCGACAATTGGCCGACCATCCACAGTTACGCTGGCTAGGTCCACACAAAGGTGTGGTCCATCTTGCCTTGGCCTCCATCACCAACGCCTGTTTTGATCTGTGGGCCAAGGTGAGAGGCGTGCCGCTCTGGAAGCTCCTCGTCGATCTATCTCCGGCCCAAATTGTGGCGCTGCTCGATTTGAGTTACCTGGAAGACGTACTGCAACCTGAAGACGTCATCGCTAGCCTGAACGCAGGCTGGCAGGGCCGCCAGGAACGCGAGTCAGTTCTGTCGCAAGGCTATCCGGGCTATGACACCTCGGTCGGATGGTTTCAATACAGCGATGAGCAGGTGCAGGAGAACGCGAAGCGGGCAGTCGAAGCCGGTTTTTCCGCGATGAAGCTCAAGGTCGGCTCGGCGGACAGCGCGCGCGATGTGCGCCGCGCGCACCTGGTGCGTGACGCGGTCGGGCCGGACGCCAGGATCATGCTCGACGCCAATCAGCAGTGGACGCTGCCCAAGGCCATCCGCACTTGCCTGCAACTGGCGGACATGTCGCCTTACTGGATCGAAGAACCGACGCATCCCGACGACGTGTTGGCGCATCAAACGCTGGCGCGGGCTGGCGTTTATCACACACCGCAAGAGCCGGGCAACAGCTCGGATTTGAACTAGCGCCAGGAGAATGAGCGTGATCAGAACCACTTGTTTTGAAGATTACGAGGCCGGCTCTTTTCGCGAGACGATGGGGCGCACCATCACCGAGACTGACGTCGTCATCCATGCCGGGCAGACCGGCGACTTTTTTTCCTCACCACATGGATGCCGAATGGGTCAAGACGCAAGAGTTCAAACAGCGCATGGCTCACGGAACCTTGATTTTGAGCATCGGCGTCGGCATGACGGCGACCGAGATCAATCCGGTCGCCTTCTCGTATGGCTATGATCGCGTGCGCTTTATCCGCCCCGTGTTCATCGGCGATACCCTCCACGTGCGCGCGACGATCAAAGAAAAGCGCGACTATGCCAGGCGGTCTGATCATGGTTACGTCGTGGAACTCGTCGAGGTGTTTAATCAACGAGACGAGACGGTTCTCGCGTGCGAGCATCTGTATCTCGTGCAGCGAAAATCGTCTGTCGAAGGAAAGGAGTAACGCGAATGGGGTCGTATTCACTCGTCACTCAGCCCCCGATGCCGGACAAGCCGAGACCGATTGTGATCATTGGCGCCGGAGGCATCATCAACGACGCGCACCTGCCCGCTTATCGCAAGGCCGGCATCAACTTTCAACTGCGCTATGCGCCGTTTGTCCTGGCCGCGCGCAGCCTGATCGAACAGGGCGCCATCGGCCAACTCCACGATATGGAGGTCCGCATCACAGCTCAAACTCCCTGGCACTTGTGGAGATTTTTTGAGACCGTGCCCTTTGTCGAGGTCATCTATCACAGCATCCATTATCTCGATCTCATGCGATCGTTTCTGGGCGAGCCGAAGGGCGTCTATTGCAAATCGGTCAGGCACCCCAAGGCTTCCAAGATCGACGGCACCAGCAGCGATTACGCACTCGACTATGGCGATTTTATGCGCTCCGTCATTACAACCAATCACCACCACGAGTACGGCCTCAAGCACCAGGAAAGCTACATTAAATGGGAAGGCTCGCGGGGCGCGATCAAAGCCAAGATGGGCTTGATGCTCAACTACCCCAAGGGCGTCCCCGACGAGTTTGAATACTGCGTTCTGGAAGAAGGTAAAGAGCCGACCTGGCAGTCGGTTCAAATCGAAGGTACCTGGTTCCCCGATGCCTTTATCGGCACGATGGCGAGCATCATGCGCGCGGCGGAGGGCAGCGCCGATTGCATCCCGACTTTAGTGGATGATGCCTACAAGACAATGGCGTTAGTTGACGCCGCTTGTCGTTCGAGCCTGGCAGGCGGGACGCCGTTCACGTCCGTCAACGACCTCGGCCCCACGCGTTGCTAGATCACAGGAGATCAAAGGAAGGAGGCTGCAATGAGGATTGACTCTCATCAACATTTTTGTAAGTACAACCCGGTCGAGTACGGCTGGATAGGTGAAGGCATGGACGTGTTGAAATGCGACCGTCTGCCCGCAGACTTCACGCCATTGCTCCAGTCGGCTCGCCTTGACGGAAGCGTGGCAGTGCAAGCGCGCTCAACGCTGGAAGAAACTGAATGGCTGCTACAACTGGCCGATCAAAGCCCTTCCATTAAGGGTGTGGTCGGCTGGGTAGACTTGCTCAGCCCTGATGTGCGCCGCCAGTTGGAACGCTTTAGCGCCAACCCAAGATTCCGTGGCGTCCGCCACATCGTGCAAAGCGAGCCGGATGATCGTTTTGTGCTGCGGCAGGGTTTTCAGCGCGGCATCGGGCTGCTGGCCGAGTTCGGGCTCACCTACGACATCCTGGTCTTTCCTCGCCATTTGCCAGCGGCGTATGAGCTGGTCGCCGCGTTTCCGAATCAAGCCTTTATTCTCGATCACATCGCCAAGCCGTTCATCAAAGATCGCATCCTATCGCCCTGGAATGCCGATATTCGACGGCTAGCCACGCTGCCAAACGTCTACTGCAAAGTCTCCGGCCTGGTCACTGAAGCAGATTTAACGAACTGGAAACCGGTTGATTTCTTCCCATACCTCGACGTTGTCTTTGAAGCTTTTGGGCCGCAACGAATCATGTTTGGATCCGATTGGCCGGTCTGCACATTGGCTGGCAGCTACGCTGATGTGACCTCACTGGTCGAAGAATACTCGCGTCAACTTGCCGCGCAAGCACGGGCCGAGGTCTGGGGCGGAACCGCTGTGAAAGCCTACAACTTGAAGCCTTGACGGACACAATAGGGAGAAGACGTGTGATGCAAGAACGATTTCTGGTAACGGGCGCGCTCGGATGCATCGGCGCGTGGGTGGTGCGAGTGCTGGTGCAAGAAGGCGTCCCGACGACCGTGCTGGACATTGCCGGCAATCCGCACCGTTTGCAATTGATCATGACCGGAGACGAGCTGGCGCGAGTGAACTTTGTGGCTGGAGACATCACTGACCTTGCCACCGTCGAGCGCACGGTTCGAGAGAGTGGCACAACCCACGTGATTCATCTCGCCGGGCTTCAGGCGCCATTCTGCAAAGCTGATCCGTCGCTGGGCGCACGCGTCAATGTGGTCGGCACAGTGAACGTATTTGAAGCAGCCAAACGAGCGGGTTTACAGCGAGTCGTCTATGCCAGCAGCGTTGCCGTGTTTGGATTGAGTGAAGACTATCCCGAAGGCGCAGTGGGTAACAATGCGCCGCTCAAGCCGCGCAATCACTATGGGGTGTACAAGCAGGCCAATGAAGGCACGGCGCGTATCTACTGGCTCGACGACGGCATTGCCAGCATCGGCTTTCGACCGTACACCGTGTACGGACCGGGGCGCGATCAGGGCATGACCTCCGGCCCGACCAAGGCGATGCTTGCGGCGGCGCTGGGCAGGCCATACCATATTTCGTTTGGCGGCCGCGGCGACTATCAATATGCCAACGACGTGGCGCGCACGTTTATTCAGGCGACGCGCCTGCCGTTTGATGGCGCAAGTATTCAACGTGCGCGGCTCGTCAGTTCATGTCCGCGAGATCGTCGAGACCATCGAAGCAGTCGAACCGGCCGCGCGCGGCACGATCACATTCGACGAAAAACCGCTGGCTTTGCCGGAGGACCTGGACGATTCGGCACTGCGCGCGGCGTTCGGCCAGTTGCCCGAGACGCCGTTCCGGCAGGGCGTTGAAGCTACCGTGGCCATCTTCAAGCGCGCGATTGCCGAGGGCAAGCTCTCTGGGAAATCGCTCACTTAGAACTTAGCCTCACACCACAGCTGACCAATCGCGCCCAGACTCAGCGCCGGCTGTAAAGCGCCCGCCGCAGTGACCGCCGACGTGTTTCGCGCGTTTTGCATGGATTGGTTCTCCTTGCCAACCTGCGTTATAATCATGGCATTCACATCATCGGCTATGCAAGGAGGTCACATGGCTGCCACTGACCCGCAGCTCGATCAACTCTGCATCAATACCATTCGCGCGCTTTCCATTGACGCGGTCCAAAAGGCCAATTCGGGTCACCCCGGTTTGCCGCTGGGCGCCGCGCCGATGGCTTTTGCGCTCTGGACTCAGTTTCTCAAACACAGTCCCGCCAACCCGACCTGGTCGGACCGCGATCGCTTTGTTCTTTCTGCCGGGCATGGTTCGATGCTGCTCTACAGTTTGTTGCATCTCACCGGCTACGATGTGCCGCTGGAGCAGCTCAAACAGTTCAGGCAGTGGGGCAGCCTGACGCCCGGCCACCCGGAGCGTGGCTTGGCGCCTGGCGTGGAGACGACCACCGGCCCGCTGGGGCAGGGCATCAGCACCGCCGTGGGCATGGCGATGGCCGAGCGATTCCTGGCCGCGCGCTTCAACCGCCCCGGTCACCCGGTGGTGGATCATTACACCTACGTCATCGTGGGTGATGGCGACTTGCAGGAAGGCGTGGCGTCGGAAGCGGCCTCGCTGGCCGGACATCTCCGCTTGAACAAGCTCGTCGTCCTGTATGACTCGAACCGAATTTCGCTGGCCGCCTCGACTGAGCTGACCTTCACCGAAGATGTGGGCAAGCGCTTCGAAGCGTATGGTTGGAATGTGCTGCATGTCGCCGACGGTAATGCTGCGGAACAGGTCACGAGCGCGCTTGCCTCCGCTCGGCAAGTGACGGACAAGCCGACGCTCATCGTCGTGCGGACGCACATCGGCTTTGGCAGTCCCAAGCACGATACATTCGGCGTGCACGGCTCGCCGCTCAACGCGGACGAGGTGGCGCAGACGAAAAAGAATCTCGGCTATCCATCGCTGGAGCCGTTCCATATTCCTGATGCAGCGCTCGCGCATTTCCGCACGGCGGTGGAGCGCGGCCAGCAGGCGGAAGCCGATTGGCAAAAACGCTTCGAGGCTTACGCGCAGGCCTATCCCGACCTGGCTGCCGAGTGGAAGCGCGTGATGAGCGGCCAGTTGCCCGACGGCTGGGACAAGGACATCCCGGCGTTCTCGCCCACCGACAAGCCGATGGCAACGCGCTCGGCGGGTGGCAAAGTCATCAACGCGATTGCGGCGCACGTTCCGGAGCTCATCGGTGGATCGGCCGACCTGAACCCCTCCACCGACACTGCGCTCAAAGGTGCTGGCGATTTTCAGAGTCCGCTCAATCTGGCAGCGGACAGGCAGGGCGCAATCGGAGGCGAATGGAGTTACGGTGGGCGCAATCTTCACTTTGGTGTGCGCGAGCACGCGATGGCGGCGATCGTCTCTGGTCTGGCCTTGCACGGCGGCGCGATTCCGTTCGGCGCGACGTTCCTCACCTTTGCGGATTATATGCGTCCCTCTATTCGCCTGGCGGCGATGATGAAGCTGCACGTCATCTATGTCTTTACGCACGACAGCATTGGCGTAGGCGAGGACGGGCCGACGCACGAGCCTGTCGAGCAGGTTGCCTCGTTGCGCGCGATCCCGCACGTGACCGTCATCCGTCCGGCGGATGCGAACGAGACGGCGCAGGCGTGGCGCGTGGCGATGCAACGCCGCGATGGCCCGGTGGCGCTGATCTTGACCCGGCAGGCACTGCCCATCCTCGCTCCCGGCGGTGACGTCTCACGTGGCGCATACGTCCTGGCCGACGCGGAAGGCACGCCCGACGTAATTCTCATTGCCGCGGGTTCGGAAGTGAGCGTTGCACTGGAAGCGCGCGAGAAACTCGCCGCGCACTCTCCGCGCGTCCGCGCGCGCGTGGTGAGCATGCCGTCGTGGGAGTTGTTTGACGCGCAGCCGCAAGAATATCGCGACCAGGTTTTACCGCCGCAAGTCACGACACGCCTCGCCATCGAAGCGGGTGTACCGATGGGCTGGAGTAAGTACGCCGGCCATGTGCTCGCCATAGAGAACCGCTTTGGCGCGTCGGCGCCGTTCAAGACGCTGATGAAGGAATACGGCTTTACCGGTGATAACGTCGCCGCGCGGGTGCTCAACCTGTTGGAGAAATGATAAAGGACGACC
>CAYGWJ010000162.1:0-14324 GCA_964353405.1 uncultured Anaerolineae bacterium | reverse complement strand
CGGTGACGCTGCAGGTCCGACAGCACCAAGGCAAACTGCTGGTGGCCCTTCTTGAGCGAGATTTCATCAATGCCCAGCCAACGTACCCGATCCCGCTGATGCCGCCGCTCGGCGCGTTTGGCCAGCCGATAAAAGATGTCTCTTCGTCATCCTCCAGGTGATGCTCGCGCAAGAGACCTGTATCCTTGTGATACGGCGTTTAGACCGCCTGGCTGTACTCGTGCGGCAAAAACTCGCCCAGCGCCTGCTTGTACAGCGCGCACGCCTCGCGGTCCACCGCCACGACAAACGCCTTGAACTCTAGCGGCTCGACGTTTGTCTTGAAATGCCTGGCGACGTGCTCAGCGATCTGGCGCACACGATCAGGCGCTTTCATCACCGCCTTGAGCTTGTCGGCCTTGTCCAGCAGCTTGTTCAGCGCCTCGATGCTCGCCACGCCGGCCTTGTCCACCGGCGTGCTCGTGTAGCCAAAGTAAAACGCATTCGGCAGCGCCGCCCACATATACGTCGCCAGGTCGCCCTCTTGCGAGCGATGCGCCTCGTCAATCTGCACCACAATGTTGCGCCGCTTGCTCATGTTCTTGGGCATCCGGTCGAACTTGTGAATCAGCGTCACGATCAGCCCGCGATAGTCGCCCGCCAGCAGCTCGTACAAGTGCTGCTTGTTCCTGGCGCGCTCGACGGCCGGAAACCCGAACGCTTCCAGATTTTGCTTCATCTGGCCTTCCAGCTCGCGCCGGTCCACCACGATCAATAATGTCGGATTCTCGCCCTTGGCCGACATCTCCCGGCGCAGTTGATGCGCCGCCACGATCATCGTCAACGTCTTGCCCGAGCCTTGCGTGTGCCATTCGAGGCCGGAGCGCACGCCCCCACCCCTGGCCCCTCCCCCGTCGAGTACGACGGGAGAGGGGAGCAGGACGCGCTCAACGATCTTGCGCGTGGCCCGCATCTGGTGCGGGCGCAGGACGAATTTGTGCGTCTGATCTTCGGCGCGATAGAATAGCACATAGTCCTTCAGCATGTCGAGCATGTTCTGGCGGTCAAAGAACGATTTGCCCAGTCGCTCCAGCCCATAGTCCGCGCCGTCCGCCTTCCACACGTTCATCGCCTTGGCGTCGTCGTTCCACGTCGCGCCATAGTGCAGGTGCGCGTTGGCGACTGCGAACAGCGGCGGGTATTTGATAGACTCTGGAATCCGATCCGTGTATACGCGCTGGATCTGGTCAAACGCTTCCAGCTCGGCTTCGGCCACGGTCGGGCTTTTGTTCTCCACCACGCACACTGGCAGCCCGTTCACCCACAGCATCATGTCCATCCGGCGCCGGTCGCGATCCACGAACGTCATCTCTTGCGTAAAATGGAAGCGGTTGACGCTCAAGACTTCCGAAGTCTTACAGACTTCGGAAGTCTGAGGATAGGCAATCAGCGCCAGGTTGCGCTCGCGCTTGTGCGCCGCATCAAACACCGTCCACTGGCCGCGCAACGCTTGCAAATACTTTTCCCCGCCATCGTCGCCGGCAACACCCGCAGCCGGCGGGTGACCTCATCGGCGTTCGCCGCTGTGACCAGACGCGGGTTGAGCGCGACGAGCTGCTGGCGCAGAACGTCCGGCAGGAAGGGCTGCGCTTCGTCGTCGCCGCGCGCCTGGAGCGCGTCTTCCGGCGGCAGGTACGTCCAGCCGATGCCGATGAGATAGTTGATGAGGGCGTCTTGAACGTCGCGCTGTTCAAGTCTGTGAGACTTCGGAAGTCTCGCTCAGTCGTCGTCCAACGTCAAATGCGCAATGTGCTTCTTGTCGGTTGGGAGATAGGCCGCTATGAATTCTCGGTACAAGACTTCCAAAGTTTTAAAAACTTCGGAAGTCTGAACTGCGGCGAATTGCGCCAATATAATGTCCGGCTTGGGTAGCTTGCCCTGGCGCAAGCCAAGATATTCGCGATAGCTGGAAAATGCCCAATCTTCAGGTTGCTTGACCAACCCGGCCTGCACCGGGTTCAAATGGATGTAGCGGGACAGGTGCAAAAGATATTCGTTGCGGTCAACGCGTTTGGCCTGAAACTGGCCCTGGAAAAGTGCGCCGACGCGCTCGTACCGCTTGTTGCTCGCTTTGGTGTACGAGATACTGAACAACTGCAGGTGATGCGAAAGGTCGTCGTCGTGAGGTTGAAGCAGCCAGTGAAAATGAGTGGGTATCAGGCAGTAGGCCACCAGCGTCACGCAAGGCTCGGAAGGTTGCGCGAGGTACTCGCGCAGACGGCGCAGGAAGAATACATAGTTTTCTTCCTCGAAGAAAATGCTCTGGCGGTTGTTGCCGCGATTGTAGATGTGATAATATTCGCCGGCAATAAGTGGAATGTCTCTGCGGGGCATATAGCTCTCCGCCAGACTTCCGAAGTCTCCTAGACTTCGGAAGTCTGGCATCACCATGACTTGTGACTACAAGTATACTCTGAATTGAGCCTCTGTGCCTGACGGACGATCAGGGTCTTGCCGGATCACGTGGACTCTGGTAAGCTATGCCCCGAACGGGACGTAAATCCAGGCCTGATAGGAAGGCGGTTTATCCGCTCTCCCCGAGCAAGCGGAGTGTGTCGGCTTGGTAGCCCGTTTTTGTTTTCAGGCTTCCAAGATCGTCGCCGGGTTTCGCTCGGATTACACGGATGCAACTCTCCCCATCCGTGTATCCGCTGCACATCCGTTGCATCCCCACCCTCACCTTTCCCGTCATCAATTCATGCAGCACAGACTTGAACAGCGCTTGCAGAGCGATCTTGCGCTGTTCTTCAACTTGGAGTTTCTGCCCAATTCATCCGTCACGTAATTCTTGGGCCGCCCCTTGGCGCACATCTTGCTTGCATTGATCAGCAAAATCTCGCCCGCGTGGGGGCGCGGGCGAACCGCCGGTTCGCCCCTACGCATCACCAGGATGATGCCCGGCGCGCTCGTGTTGTAAAACAAGTTCTCCGGCAGCAGGATGACGCACTCTACCCGGTCGGCGTCCACAAACGCGCGGCGCACATCGCGTTCCTTGTTGCTCCCCTCATTTCCGCTCCCGCGCGAAACCGCACCCGTATCGAGCACCACCGCCATCTTGCCGCCCGGCTTCAACTGCGCGGCCATGTGCTGCACCCAGCCCCAGTCGGCGCTGCTGCTGGGTGGCGTGCCGCGCTCAAAGTGTCCAAAGGGATCTTTCTCGTAGATCTCGGCCCCAAACTTTTGGTTCCACATCGGGTTGGCCGCGATCTTGTCAAAACGCCGCAGCTTGCCGTCGTCGTCCTTGAACTGGGGCGCCGTCATCGTGTTGCCCAGCGCGTTCGAGTTCGAGCGCACCTCGGCCCACAGGTGGTCTTCGGGGATGTAGAACCGGATCAAGCCGCGATCGGCGCGCACCAATTTTTGCGCCTTGGCCTTGCCGCCCAGCTCCTTCGCCAGCCGGTCAAGCTCGTCCTCGTACACATCGCTCAGCCGCTTGTAAAACAGCAGTGGCAGGATTTAGTCCTTGAACTTGGGGGCATCGAGCGGGCCGCGAATCGAGCACGCTGCTTCCCACAGCCAATTCTCAAGCGTAGTCGTATCCATGCTCTGCCTTCACTGCCTGCAACAAGTTATCCGAGATGTTGCAGTTCTCTTCATTGGGCTTCACCGAAGCCCTTTAGCATCTGCTGTCACCTCTCCGAGGGAGTGCAACCTCCCTCGCCCATTTGGGACGTCATGTTTTGCATCATTCCTGCCATCATCTGCGACATCATCTTGGGAATTGCCCTCGTTGCCAGAATGACCAAGAGCCCGCCCCCCAACGCTCCCAGCCCAGCCGCCAGGAAATACCCTCTCGTGTGAGAACTCGGCTTATCCATCCGAAACACTCCTTTCATCATAGCCTTACGTGCTGTTACCTTTCGTACCGGATGTCCACTTGCTTCCTCTGGCTGGCCGATTCAAGGATCGCGTCCGAGATGACGGCCGCGCGGTAGCCATCCAGGAAACTTGCGCCATACGGAGCCACGTCCTTGTCGTTGACGATGCAATCCAGCAAGTGAGTCAGCTCGTGGACGAAGGTGTGCTCCCAACCAATGAGGTGCCCTTGCGGCCACCAGTTTTGTAGCCACGGGTGAAAAGTCTCGGTGACCAGGACCGTTTGAAAGCCCTGGGTCTCTCGCGGTTCCTGGCCCACCCAGAATACCTCCAGCTCGTTCAGCCGTTCCAGGTCGAAGCGAAGGGTTCCGTGCTCGCCGTTGATCTCGAACACCAGGTGATTCTTGCGACCGGCGGCAAAGCGCGTGGCTTCCAGCGTGCCGATGGCGCCATTCTCGAACTCGACCACCGTTGCAAAAGCATCGTCCACATCCACCTTGCCCGTGCCGCTGCCATCCGGCAAAGGACGCTCGGGGACAAAGGTGCGTGTGAGCGCGCTGACGCTTTTCACTTCACCCATCAAAAAGCGGCTCAGGTCAATGACGTGCGCGCCCAGGTCGCCCAACGCGCCGGTGCCCGCCTGGCTCTTTTGCAGACGCCAGATGCGCGGCACGTTATAGTGCGGCATGATCCATTCCTGGAGGTACACGGCGCGGAAATGATAGATGCGCCCCAGCGCGCCACTCTGGATGAGGTTGTAGGCCTGGCGGATGGCCGGGACGAAGCGGTAGTTGAAGGCGACCATGTGCTTGACGCCGGCTTTTTCCACGGCCTCCAGCATCTGTTTGGCCTCTTCGCCAGACCGGGCCAGCGGCTTTTCGCAGATGACGTGTTTGCCGGCTCGAGCGGCGGCCATGCACGGCTCGGCATGGGCTGCGTTCGAGCCGCCGTTATCGAACAACTGGACGCGGTCGTCTTCCAGCAGCTTGCGCCAATCGGTGTAATAACTCAAGTAGCCGTAGCGCTGGGCGGCGGCCGCCACAGCTTCCGCGTCGCGACCGCAGATGGCGATCAGGCGGGGGACGGCCGGCGGGGGATACATCATGTAGGGGATTTTGATATAGGCATTGCTATGCGCTTTGCCCATGAAGGCATAACCCAACAGGCCGATGCCGATTTCGGGAGCCTGGCCCGCAGGTCTGGCGCTGGTCATGGCGGTGAAGGACTGCTCACTCATGGTCATCTCCTCCGGTTGTGCTGCACCGTGTCCCTGGCTGTCGAATTGGTATGTCAAGGCCCGACGTAGGGCGGCTTTCAAAGCCGCCATTCTGCGGGCGGCAGGTTAGAAACCTGCCTTACATACGGACAAGACAGCGGCAGGTTAGAAACCTGCCCTACATACGGACAAGACAGCAGCAGATTAGAAACCTGCCCTACATACGGACAAGACAGTGGCAGGTTAGAAACCTGCCCTACATACTACATACGGACAAGACAGCGGCAGGTTAGAAACCTGCCTACATACGGACAAGACAGCGGCAGGTTAGAAACCTGCCCTACATACGGACAAGACAGTCAGTGGTCTCATTCTACACCAGCGCAGACAGAACGCCAAACTAGAATAGACAAAAGACTTGCGCTATGATACAATCTTGGCAGATTCCGCTCCCCCCCGGAAGCTCGGTGTTGGCATTAGTTGTTGCATTCATCTGGTTGTGATCCGAGATCATTGCGACGAAAGCTGGAGCATGTCCGAGCAGTCCACAGCACCTTCCTCAGCATCCAATCCGGCAGGCACCGCCGCCCGGCTGGCGGTGGTGGCCCTCATCGTCATCACGGTGGCGGGGTTTGTCATTGCGCCGATTAACGCCTGGCGCTGGTCTGTGCAGCCTTTCCCCGGCGTGCTACTCGAGCCGACCCTCGATGTGACCGGGGCGAATGACCCCGCCTGGGAAGCCATGCGCGCCGGCCTGAACTTTCCCGATCATCTCGTGGCGCTGGATGACATTCGCATCAACAACCGCGCCGAGTTGGATGAGGCGCTGAAACGGCTTGGCGTGGGCGCGCGCCTCACGCTGCGATTTGTCGCCGAGACGGGCCAGCAGAAATTGGCGCCTGTCACGCTGGCCCAGTTTCCTCCCTCCGAGCTGCTGCCGCGCTTTGTTGTGCCGTACATCGTCGGGCTAGTCTACCTGGCGCTGGGACTGTGGATGTATACGGCGCGGCGGGACACGGCCGCCGGGCGTGCCTTTACGCTGATGTGCCTGGGCGTGGCCGGCGCGTGCGGTTTCTGGTTCGACATCTACACCACTCACGCGCTGGCCTGGCTGTGGACGGGTGCGGTGCCGCTGGCCGGCGGCGGCCTGGTGAGCCTGGCGCTGCTCTTTCCTCAAGAGCAGAGCTTTGTCTCCCGCTGGACCTTTCTGCGCTGGCTCCCCTTCCTGCTGACGCTCGCCATCGCGGGCATCGGCTGGGCGCTGGTCTATAACCAGAGCCTCCCGAATTTGTATCCCCAGGCCTGGCGGCTGGGCTTTTACTATATCGTGCTGGGCATTGTGGCCTTTCCCACGATGACGGCCTATCGGCGCTGGAGCTCACCTTCGCCGATTGTGCGCCAGCAGAGCCGCATCATTATGTTGGGCAGCGGCGTGGCGTTCACGCCCCTCGGCGCCTGGATTGTCGCGTTTTTGGCGCTCCCAGGTTTGCGGACCCCGTCGGCCTTGTTGTTCTTGCCGCTGATTCTATTTCCCATGTCCGTCGCTTACGCCATCCTCCGTTATCACATGCTCGACGTGGACCTGATCATCAGCCGGAGCATCACCTACATTGTGTTATCGGTCACCATCGGCGTGGTGTATTTTGTCGTCGTCAATGCCGTCAGCAGCCTGTTACGCTCGACGGTCTCGGCAACCGATCCCTGGTTGATTGCGTTGTTTGTTCTGGTGCTGGCCATGTTCCTCGACCCGGCCAGGGCGCGGGTGCAGTTGACCGTGGACCGCACATTTTATCGTGGGCGCGTTGACTATCGTGAGGCCCTCAAGGGGTTCAGTGTGCGGCTGAACCGGGCCGTTGGCCTGGAGGACGTCGTGGCCACGGTCTACGACCAGGTGGCGCAGTCGGTGCGCGTGGAACCCGTGTGGGTGTTCCTGCACCAAGGCCCCGGCCTCGGTTACGCCGTGCATCCGCCTTCGAGTGGCGAGCTGCCCGGCCCCGGCGCGGCGCGTTTTCCGGAGGACAGCGAGCTGGTGAGGCTGCTCCGGCAGGACCGCGACCCGGTTTATCTTCAGATGGATCGTGCGCTGCCGCGCACGCTCTTTTTTGAACACAGCCGTCTTGAAGCGCTCGGCGCGTCGTTATTCGTGCCACTGTGCGGGCCGGAGCGCATCGAAGGCTGGCTGGCGCTCGGCTCCAAACAGTCCGGCCAGCCGTTCAGCAGCGATGACTTTTCCTTCCTCACGGCGCTGGCGAACGAGACAGCTCTGGCGCTGGGCAAGGCGCGCACGATTTCCGATCTCAGCTGCAGCGTCAAGGAGCTTTCCGCGCTCACACTCATCAGCCAGGCCGTCAACTTTACGCTGCCGGTGGACGACATCTTTGAGCTGATCTATACGCAGACGTCGCGCATCCTGGACGCGCGCAACTTTTTCATCGTGTTGTTCGATTCGCGCCTGGAGCGGCTGCGCTTTGCATTCTACGTGGAAGAAGACGAACGCTTTTTCCCCGACGATGAGTGGCCGCTCGGCATGGGTTTGACGAGCGAGATCATCCGCACCATGCAGCCCATCTGCACCGAAGACTATATGACCGAGTGTGCGCGGCGAGGTGTGGCGTCCGGCGGCAAGCCGGGGCGCGCGTGGATGGGCGTCCCGCTGGTGGCGGGCGACCGCGCGATGGGCGTCATCAGCGTCAGCAGCTTTGAGCCGGATGTACGCTATAGCGACCACGATCTCCAGATCTTTCGCGCGATTGCCGACCAGACGGCCACCGTTTTGGAAAAGAACCGTCTCTACCACCAGATGGAGCTGCGCGCCCAGCAACTGGCTACACTGAATGAAGTGGGACGCACCATCACGTCCACCCTGGAATTGCGCCCGGCGCTCAATCTGATTATGGACAAGGCCGTCGAAATCCTCGACTCTGAAGCCGGGTCGCTCGTGCTGGTGGACCCGGATACGGGCGACCTGGTCTTTGAGGTGACGCTCGGCCCGACGGCCAGCGATATTCACGGGACGCGCCTGCCAATGGGCACGGGCATCGTCGGCAAGGTGGCGCAAACGGCGCAACCCATCATCGTCAACCAGACGCAGTCTGACCAGCGCTGGTTTTCCGGCGTGGACAAGTCCGGCGAGTTCAAAACGAATGCGCTGATTGCGGTGCCGATGGTGGCCAAGGCCGGCGTCATCGGCGTGCTGGAAGTCATCAACAAGCGCGACGGCACACCGTTCAACGTGGACGACCAGAACCTGCTCAGCGCGTTTGCCGCCAATGCCGCCGTCTCTATCGAGAACGCGCGGCTATACACGCAGACCGACCAGGCCCTGGACGCTCGCGTGAATGAACTGCAGACGCTGCAACGGATTGACCGCGAGCTGAACACGACGCTGGACTACTCTCGCGCGCTCGACATCACGATGGAATGGGCGATGCGCGTCAGCGGCGCGAACGCGGGCTTGATTGGCATCGTCACCGCCGAGGAAAAAGGCGCGCGGCTGGTGCTGCATACGCACCGGGGCTATCCTCGTGAAGCCGAGCGTTACTTGAAGGAGCCGCAGCCGCTCGACCAGGGCATCATTGGCCGCGTGGCGGCCACCGGCATCCCCAACCGGGTGCAGGATGTCTCGCAAGACCCGGACTATGTTCCCCTCCTGCCCGCCACGCGCTCACAACTGACGGTGCCGGTGGCCCGCGAAAACAGCGTCATCGGCGTCATTGTGCTAGAGAGCGACCGCTTGAACGGCTTTGACCTGGAGGCGCTGAACTTTGTCGTCCGTCTGGCCGACCACGCGGCTGTCTCGATTGCCAATGCGCAGTTGTATGAACAGGTCAAGCGCGCCAATCAGGCCAAGAGCGAATTCGTCTCGGTCGTCGCGCATGAACTCAAGCTGCCCATGACTTCGATCAAAGGTTACAGCGACTTGCTGGCGATGGGCGCGGCCGGCCAGGTGAGCGAAGGACAGCTTGCATTCCTGAACACGATTCGCTCCAACGTGGAACGGATGAATACGCTCGTGAGTGATTTGCTCGACATCAGCCGCATCGAGACCGGGCGGCTCAAGCTGGACATCAAACGGGTGGCCCTGTCGTCGGTCGTCGAGGAGATGCTCCGCACGCTCCGCAAGCATATCGAGGACAAGCAGCAAACGCTGCAGGTGGATGTGCCCGACGGTTTGCCCCAGGTCAAGGGCGACAGGTCGCGCCTCATCCAGGTCCTGGCGAATCTGGTGAGCAACGCTTTCAAGTACACGCCCAGCGGGGGGCAGATCACCATCACGGTGCGGCACGCCGGCACATTGGACGATGGCAAGCCCTACCTCGTGTGCAGCGTACAAGACACGGGCGTGGGCATGGCGCCGGAAGATGTAGAAAAGCTGGGTCAGAAATTCTTCCGCGCCGGCGACCCGCGCGTGCGCGATGTGCCAGGGCACGGGCTGGGCTTTTCCATTGCCAAGAACCTCGTCGAGATGCAGGGTGGCAAGATCGAAATCCAAAGCGATCCGGACAAGGGCAGCACGTTTTCGTTCACGGTGCCGGTGGCAGCCGATTGAAGCTACTGGGGCGCTGGTCCAGATCTGCGGCGCCAGGAAAAGAAAATGGCCGCGGCTGCGATCAGCACGAACACGATGCCGACACACAGCCCCGCTATTCCCACGTTCAACGCTGAGCCGGGATCACTGCTCCCGAAAACGTCAATGTTGGCGCCGGGGATAAAGCTGACCAGCGCGAACATTCCGCCCGCGAACAGGCTGAAAAGCCCAGGGCAGCCACACAACAGTGTGGCGGCTATAGTGACGACGATGGCGGTGGTTTTTTTGTCCATGTTTTCTCCTCACAAGATGTGTGTTGAAACCCAATTCAGCCGGTACTGTTTAGCCTCGACTGCAGGTCGCGCATGTGCAGCAATTGATGACCATAGATTGCCGTGAGCATGGTCTCGAGTGTGACCTCGCCCAAAGCCGGATGTCTCCCCACCAGGTCCAACCGCGTATCCTCCAGAGTGCGAACCCACTCTAGCGTCGCCCGGCGGGCTTGGTCAAGCGCCTCAAGTAATTCCTCCGGAGATTTGTTCTGGAGCCGCTGTTGTTCTTCCGCATTGAAGGCGTCATAGTCAAAGCCCGCCGGGGCGCCTTCGCCGCCTGAAGCCACATCCTGGGCGAGCTCCAGGAGCCTTGCCTCCGATGAGACAAAGTGCGCTACAAGGTCTCGCACCTCCCATGCCGAAGGCTCTTGGTAGACGGTCCGTGCCCATTGGTCGGGGACCAACGAGGCCAGAGTCTGCCGGGTCTTTAAACGGCCCTTCTCCAGTTTGGACAAGAGTGACTCGATTCGTGGTGTAGGCATGTGTTCTCTCCTGATCCGCTTTGCAGGACAAAGTCGCGCCAGGTCAACTGGCAAAGAGTATACCCGTCACGCGCTGTTTGTCAATTCGTGACGGCCCGCACAAAAACGCGGCACATCGCCGACCGCCGGTCTGAATTCCCTGGTGATTACCCACATCTTATCGGACTCCCGAACTTGTTCGGGCCACTGCCTCAACAAGTTGAGGACTCTACCTACTTGTGGGTAATCACCAGGAATTCTGGCTTGACATGCGCCCATGGATGTGGTAGAGTTGCCGCCAATTTGAGGCAGACGATGACCAGACTGAACTCGATCCGCGCGTTCTATTTTTACTCCTATTTTTACGCCGCTGCGCGCGCGCGGGGTCGAATCGTCACGCCGAACGACTAGGCTAGTCGAACGAAAATGGCAAGAGCGTGGGATTTCAACCCCACGCTCTTTTTGTTTTCCTGTTTCGGTCGGCCATAATAGAGGTGGTGATATGTCCCTGCGTGGAATCCGTGGCGCCACGACATCCAGCGCCAACACGCGTGATGCGATTCTGGATGCGACGCGCGAATTGCTCGACGCTTTGGTTCGCGCGAATGACCTGCGCATGGACGACGTCGCCAGCATCTATTTCACCGTGACGCCCGACCTGGACGCTGCCTTCCCGGCCGCAGCCGTGCGCGGACTGGGCTGGCCGGAGGTCGCTGCGCTCGATGCGCAAGCCCCCCGTGTGATGAACGACGTGCCCGGCTGTATTCGCGTGCTGATCCATTGGAATACCGAGGCGGCCCTGCAGGACGTCCGTCATGTTTACTTGCAGGGCGCGCAAGCCCTGCGCCCTGACCGTGTGAGCAAGTCCAATGAGGAGAGAGGAGAAAGCGATGGTCATTGTCATGAAGCATAACGCAACCGCCCAAGAAATCAGCGGCGTGGTTGAGCACATTGAATCCCTTGGGTTCCGAGCGCATCTTTCAGCCGGCGAGGAACGCACCATCATCGGCGTCATCGGCGACGAGCGGCCCGTCGAGCCGGAGCATTTCGAGTTGTTTGCGGGTGTCGAGCGGGCGGTGCGCATCCTGCATCCCTTCAAGCTCGCCTCGCGCGATTTTCACCCCGAGGATTCCGTCGTCAGAATCAACGGCTCGTCGAGTGTTGACGCCATATCCGTTGGCGGAAACCAGGTCGTGGTGATGGCCGGCCCCTGCTCGGTCGAGTCGCGCGAGCAGTTGATGGCAACGACGGCTGCGGTCAAGGCGGCCGGCGCGCACATTTTGCGTGGCGGTGCGTGGAAGCCGCGCACCTCGCCTTATGCGTTCCAGGGGCTGGGTCTCAAGGGCCTGGAACTCTTGCGCGAAGCGCGCGATGCATTTCATCTTCCCAGCGTGACTGAGGTGATGTCGCCTCAGGATGTCACGCTCGTCGCGCAGTACGCGGACATTCTTCAAATTGGCTCGCGCAATATGCAAAACTATGCGTTGCTGTCCGCCGTCGGTCAAGTCCAAAAGCCGGTTTTACTCAAGCGCGGGCTAATGTCCACCGTCGAGGAACTGTTGATGGCAGCGGAATACATCCTGTCACAGGGCAACCCACGCGTGATATTGTGCGAGCGGGGCATCCGTACCTTTGAGCCTTCCACGCGCAACACCTTTGACATCAACGCGATCCCGGTGCTCAAATCACTCACGCACCTGCCCGTCATCGCCGATCCGAGTCACGGCACGGGCAAATGGGAACTGGTCACACCCGTCGCGCGCGCCGCTGTGGCAGCCGGCGCGGATGGCTTGATCGTCGAAGTTCACCCTGATCCAGCGCACGCGCTCAGCGATGGCTCCCAGGCCCTCAAGCCAGACAACTTTATCAGGCTGGTCCAAGATGTTCGCCGCGTCGCCGAAGCGATCGGTCGGACCGTCTAAAGGTCAATCCTGGCAAAACTGGTGACTACCCACAACTACGTAGAGTCCTCAACTTGTTGAGGCAGTGGCCCGAACAAGTTCGGGAGTCCGATAAGATGTAAGTAATCACCAGTGGCGAAAGTGAGGAGTGCGCGTCATGCAAGTGTTGCAAGATTCGGCGGCTCTCTCAGGCCGCGTCGTCGCCATCGTCGGCCTGGGCCTGATGGGCGGGTCGCTGGCGTTGGCGCTGCGTGCGCAAAACGCCTGCCGGAAGATCATCGGCGTCACGCGCAATCCCCACACGCAGGCTGATGCGCTTGCGCGTAGAGTGGTGGATAAGGTCGGGGCGGATGTGAGCCTGGTGGCCGAAGCGGACGTGGTCGTCCTGGCGACGCCGGTGCGCACCATCCTCCAACAACTGCCGCAGGTCGGCGCAGTGGCGCGCGCGGGAACCGTCGTCATGGATTTTGGCTCTACCAAGCGCGACATCGTGGCTGCCATGCAGAGCTTGCCGCCGTACGTCGAGCCCATCGGCGCGCACCCGATGTGCGGCAAGGAAACGTCGGGCTACGAGTCTGCGGAGGCCAGCCTGTACCGCAAGGCCGTGTTCGTCCTCACGCCGCTCGACCGCACCTCACCGCAGACGCTGGCGCTGGCCGAGTCACTTGCCACGACGCTCGAGGCGCGCCCTATCGTCCTTGACGCGGCGCGCCACGACCGGATCGTCGCCGCCGTCAGTCACTTGCCGTTCGCGCTGGCCGCTGCCCTGATGACGACTGCCGGCGAACTGGCCCGCGCCGACGAGCTGGTGTATGCCCTGGCCGCCAATGGCTTTCGCGACACATCGCGCCTGGCCGCCAGCGATGTGACGATGATGCTCGACATCCTGTTGACCAACCGTGACCATGTCGCCGGCCTGCTGCAGGCCTGTGCGCGTCACCTGGATGAGCTGGCCGATCTGATGGCGGCCGGCGACGAACCTGCCCTGCGTGTCCGGCTTGAACGCGCTGCGGCAAGCCGGCGTGGATGGTTCAAGTCTCCTCATCTCTGAGAGTCTCTATGCCTGAAATTCGCATCTCGCCTGCCCAACAGCCGTTGAAGGGACGCCTGCGTGTTCCCGCCGACAAATCCATCTCGCACCGCGCCGCCATCTTGAGCGCTTTGGCCCAAGGCGACACGCGCGTTGAGAATTATCTGCACAGCGAGACGACGCAGGCCACGCTCAACTGTCTGCGCACGTTGGGGGCCGACATTGAAGAGGTGACGCCAGGAACGCTCGTCGTCCACGGACGCGGCTTGCACTCGCTGCGCGAGCCGGGCGAGGTTTTGTCTTGCCTGGGGTCCGGCACGACCATGCGGCTGCTGGCCGGGCTTTGCGCGGGGCAGGCCTTCCTGTCGGTGCTCGACGGCACGCCCGCGCTCAAGCGCCGCCCGATGGCGCGAGTCGTCGAGCCGCTGCGCGCAATGGGCGCGCTGATCCTGGCACGAGACAATGGGCGGTTGCCGCCGCTGGCGATTCGCGGCGGTCACTTGCGCGGCGTGGACACCACACTCCCGGTCGCCAGCGCGCAGGTCAAGTCGGCGCTGTTGCTGGCCGGCCTGTTCGCGGAAGGTCCCACGACGGTGCGTGAGCCTGGCCCCAGCCGCGACCACACCGAGCGCATGTTGCGCGCGTTCGGCGTCACGCTTGAATCTGTTGACGCCTCCATCTCCTACTCCTCTACTCCCTACTCCCCTGCCTCCTTGAGTTTCGGCATTCGCGTCTCTCCGCCCAGCACTCTCTACTCCCCCCTCTCCATCACTATTCCCGGCGACCTTTCTTCAGCCGCCTTTTTTCTTGTGGCCGCGCTGCTCGTTCCGCGCTCGGAAATCTGTCTAGAGAGCGTGGGAGTCAATCCTGGGCGAACGGGCCTGTTCGACGTGTTGCGCGCGATGGGGGCAGACATCACGCTGGAAAACGAATGCGCGCACGCCACGTCGAGTGTTGACGCCACGTCGAGTGTTGACGCGCAAGCGGATGAGCCGGTGGCC
>CAYGWJ010000161.1:0-15021 GCA_964353405.1 uncultured Anaerolineae bacterium | reverse complement strand
GTTCTTTGAACAGACCCAACTATGAGTAGGTGGCTGCCTTTTGTCAAGGCGAGCTCACTATTTGAGATTTACACCCATAGTAATAGAGATATATTGGGTCTAGACCGCTTTTGGCAACTATGCCATAGCAGGTCTGGTTCATTGCCATAGAATGACCGATCATCCGACACTTGCCCATTGTTGCACCACGTGCAATGAGAACAGTAGTCAGTGGTGGCAACATCTTCGCAGCGCTATTCGCGAGGCCAGCCTTCGATATGCGCCTCTCTGTCTTGCGAATTTGGGCTAATCCACTTTCGGAAACGTCTTTGGCTGTGACCCAGTCTATCTCAGCCGGATGCCAGTAGTCGCCTATCGCTGTAGAAGGCGTGCCGCCACTCGCGATTTCTGCGACCTCGGCAAGTGAGGCAGACGGCCAGACATCATTTGACGACATACCCTAGTCCCCTCAGATTGGACCTTATGGCAGCCTCCAGTTTTGAGGATTCCCCAAACTGTTTTTCCAGATTCTTTGTCAACCGCTGCATCTTTTCTTCAAAAGGTTCGGCGTCGTCCTCGGCTTCCTCTGCACCCACGTAACGCCCTGGCGTGAGGACGAAACCATTGGCGGCGATTTCTTCCAACATCGTGCTTTTGCAAAAGCCAGGCACATCCTGATAGTTGCCCGCATTCTTTTCCCCGCGCCAAGCATGATAGGTCGCCGCAACGCGGACGATTTCTTCGTCTGTCAACTCGCGATGCGTCCGGTCAATCAGTTGGCCGAGCTTGCGCGCATCAATAAAAAGCATCTGCCCGCGCCTATCGCGAAAGCGACTGTTCTTTTTGTTGAGTCAAGGCTTTAGCCGGTGTGTCCGCATCCGGCTAAAGCCTCAATTCCAGATATGGCTATGCTGCTACATACGCGCGAATATCCACCAGGACGCCAGACTGGGCCGCCTGTTCCGCCGTCGCCAAAAGCTGCGCGGTGGTGGCTTCGTCCACGTACTCTTCGCCGCAGTTGGCGCACACACGCGCGGGCACACTCTTGACTACCAGCGTCAAACCGTTGCGTTCCAATGTCACGGTTGTCACTCCGGGTTGTGTTTCGCCCTGTTTGCAAATCACGCACTTCATCGCCGCCTCCTTCTAAAGCCAGCTTCCCACTGGTCAGGGTCTGGCTCATAAACCGTGCCGATGTGCCGTTGAAACATACGCTGGATAGCGTGGACGCGAAAGACAAGCCGGTTAGCCGCCATAACCTATTCTCCCAAGATTGGCTTGAATCGCCAACTCTACCATCGGCGGCGAATCGCCAAAATTCATCTTGACGTGCGAGCATTTTCGCTGTAGAATAATGACTAGAAAAATCGGGCCGCCGGTTTACCCGCACACTGAAAAGTCGCCGTATGGCGACCTGCCCAGACAAGCACTGGGATTAGGTGGGCGGGTTTGCTTTTGCCGGACGGTATGCCCACACCAGAGCTTTATCCGAGACAAGGCGATAATACGTTTCATCTTTATCAGCCAGCCAACGGTAAATCGCGCCGCCGAACATATCTGCCACCTGGATCAGGGACTCGCTCTGCGAGCGCCGAAAGGCCAATCGCTTGAGCAGACGAATCGAACTTCCCCATAGCCCTCGACGGCGCAGTTGTTCGCGAATCGCCCGCAACGCCATCTTGGTCGGCCCAAACTCGTCCAGCACCAGGTTTGTGTTGAGCAATTCTCCCACCGGCACACGATCCAACAATTCAGCCAGGCAGAACCCATAAAATTCCCAACTCTTGAGCCGACGCAAGTCCACAGGCAGGAACGGCTTGTCCACATACAGCGTCCGAGCGACCAGCGGCCACGCCACGGCCTCTTGCAGAAACATCAGCCGAGATGCGCGAGGCGTACTGTGAAACTTGATCTCTGTTCCGCCAGGCAGTCCACGTTCATGCCGGAAGCTGTCAACCAGATCGCGGATGGCCTGTGGCTCGTTCGTCAACACGACCGTGACGGCAAACAGCCGAGTGGAGCCTTGCTCAAATTTGAATCCCACCTGCCCGACTTCATCGCCTGCGGCGAACGAATATGGCATGGTTCTCTCTCGAATGCTTACAGTCTCCGCAAGTTCTCTCGGATCGCCTGCTCCAATCGTGCCGACTCGGCAAACTGTTCTTCGAGTTTTGCTGTGAGACGCTTTACCTTTTCCTCAAATGGCTCGTCATCGTCTTCGACTTGCTCCGCGCCTACGTATCGCCCTGGCGTGAGCACATAGCCATTAGCGGCGATTTCGCCCATCGTTGCGCTCTTGCAAAAGCCTGGCACGTCCTCATAGTTGGCTGCACCCTTTTCTCCACGCCAGGCGTGGTAGGTCGCGGCGATGCGCGCGAGTTCTTTATCTGTCAGCTCGCGGTGCGTCCGGTCAATCAGTTGGCCCAGCTTGCGCGCATCAATAAAAAGCGTCTGCCCGCGCCGATCTCGCCCCCCACCCCGACCCTCCCCCTTTGAGGGAGAGGGAGTACCCTTTTTGTTGCGCGTGAGGAACCACAGGCAGGCCGGGATCGGCGTCGTGTAAAACAGTTGCCCTGGCAGCGCGATCATGCAGTCCACCAGGTCGGCCTCGACGATGGCGCGGCGAATGTCGCCTTCGCCGCTGGTGTTGGACGACATGGAGCCGTTCGCCAACACAAAGCCGGCCACACCGTTCGGGGCCAGGTGATGGATGATGTGCTGCACCCAGGCAAAGTTGGCATTGCCCACAGGCGGCGCGCCATACTTCCAGCGCACGTCCTCGCGCAATCGCTCGCTGCCCCAGTCGCTCACGTTGAACGGTGGGTTCGCCAGGATAAAGTCAGCTTTCAGGTCGGGGTGCAGGTCGCGGTGGAATGTGTCGGCGTTTTCGGGGCCAAGGTTGCCCTCGATGGCGCGGATCGCCAGGTTCATCTTGCACAGCCGCCACGTCGTCGCGTTGGATTCCTGACCGTAAATCGCCAGGTCGCCGATGCGCCCGCCGTGCGCCTGGACAAACTTTTCCGATTGCACAAACATGCCGCCCGATCCGAAACAGGGATCGTACACGCGGCCCTTGTACGGCTCGATCATCTCGACCAGCAGCTTGACGCCGGACTGCGGCGTGTAAAACTCGCCGCCGCCTTTGCCTTCCGCGCTGGCAAAGCGACCCAGGAAATATTCGTACACGCGGCCCAGAATGTCCTTCGAGCGGCTTGCCGCATCGCCCAGGCCAATCGTGCCGATCAGGTCAATCAATTCGCCCAAGCGCTGCTTGTCGAGCGAAGGACGTGAATAGTCTTTGGAGAGCACACCCTTGAGGCGGGGATTCTCTTTTTCGATGGCGAGCATCGCATCGTCAATCAGCTTGCCGATGGTAGGCTGCTTGGCGTTGGCCTGGAGATACGACCAACGGGCTTGCTTGGGCACCCAAAAGACATTTTCAGCGGTGTACTCGTCACGGTCTTCGGCCACCCCGTAACGCGCGCGCTCTTCCCGCACATAGTATTCGCTCCCAGGTGTGGCGGCTTCTTTCAGCAGCCAGTCGTGGCGTTCGGCAAACGCATCAGAGATGTATTTGAGAAAGATGAGGCCAAGCACCACGTGCTTGTACTCGGCGGCGTCCATGTGGCCGCGCATTTTGTCGGCAGCCGCCCATAGCTTTTCTTCAAAGCCCAGGTTCGCGCCGTTGGTCTTTTTCTTGTCGGCTTTGGCTCTTGGCATGGATTGACCTTACCACACGCGATTGTTTTGGATCAGCCCTTTGGCCCAGTTTTCGGCCTGCTGGTCTTGTTGAACGACGAACTCTTGACCTCTGCCCGCAGATTGAAAGTAGCCCTTCTTCCAGGATTGAGGTGAATGATAGGTGATAGTCAGGCTCTTGAAAATTGCGGGCAACTGCCAACGCGAGCGGGACAGGCCGGCTTTGGTCAGAACCAGGCTCTGATCGAAATAAAAGACACCTGCGCCTGATAGGTTGCCATTCCAGGACAGGGTATGTTTGGCGATGTAAACAGTGTTATTGGGTACGAATCTTCTCCCGGGTTCCATGTGTGGATGATATGCCATCCAGGTCGGGCAAGGCGTCAGTACATTCATTCGTATCTTGGCATCCACCTGGAGATAGCCAAAGATAATATGTTTGCCTTCTCGATCAACCGGATCAAATACAAGCTTGCCCGACCGATCTAGCTTGGTATGTCGAAACCACCCAAAGAATAGAAAGAGGTCTCCCGCGCCAACGCCTTGATTGTCCAGATGCCCCTGCGCGGCGTCAATTTGCCCGAACACGGGCTCCCACCCTGGCAGGCGCGGCACGATGCTCCTGCGAAGGTCTGGATCGAGGTGGCACGTTTGGAGTCGTTTGTAACCCAACTCGTCCATTACGGCCTGATAGGTTCTGCCATCCAGGTCCAAATCACTATAGCACAGTTTCTCGTCTGGCAAGGGAATGGGGAGAGACATCAGCCGCCCATCGGGCAAGATGGGGCTTGGCTTTCCGCCATAGTTGGAATCAAAACCCTTGCGGCTCAAGATGACGCGCATGTTAGGTTCCCCATCATAGACGCAGGCACCCTACGTTTATCGTTTTGCAAGAGCGCGATTGGCCGCTTCGATCATAGTGTGTTTGCTCTCGAACAACGTCCAGAGCAAATCGGCCATTTCCTCAATCACGATATGTTTGCCTGCCACCATGCGCAACACAAATTCTTTGCTTCTTGGAGCAAGGTCGAGGTAGCGCACACCAAGCCAGCCACTGGCTATGTCATCAAAGCCTTCTTTGCCCAATTGCTTTGCGAGTTTCTGAACCAAAGGCCACTTGATTTTGCCCTTGATTGTCTCGCTCCACCAGACGCCGCAGGCAAACCGGCAACTATTCTGGCTTCCCCACTGCTAGAGTCCCATTCCGAGACAATACTGCTCATCGGTAACATTCATAGGGAAAAGGTTACAATACATCCATGATGTCCCATTTAGTTTAGACTCATTCGGAAAATCGATTTCCCATCTCCCAGTCTGCCCTGAACGGGCAAGCCGTCGCCGGATGACATCTCGCACGCCGAGCCAGAATTCCTTTTGGAACTTGTCCTTGACATCTTCGAGCCTCTCAACGATCTCGAACGCAAAGAGCAGGTTCTCTCGCCTGGAGAGAAACTCGGTCACTTGAGCATTATAGTCCATGTTGGCATCTCCGTGTCTTACAGTGAGGCGATAACTTCCATGTATTGCGCAACGGTTTCCGTGATGCGCGGCGCCTGCACATCCGCCAGCGCCGAATCGAGCCATGCGTAAACGTCGTCGTGATAAGACAATTTGAAATATCGGCAACCGGCACTCGAATCTGATTCTCTGCCGCTTGGAGTCAGATAGACAAGTGCCCGATGGGCATAATGCTGCCTCTGCGTTTCCATCCAGCCCGAGTACCGCTTCAGTTGATGTTCTTGCTCACCAGCCATCACCTTGTTTTCTATGACCAACAGAAACCCAAGATCGGGGCAAGTAACGACCAAATCCATGCAGCCATAGGGAGTCACTTTTTCCTGCTCGGTGAACCACAGCCCCCTGGCAACGGGATCGGCTGGCAAAGGAAATTCGGGATGCTTACGGGCGCACATTCGAAGGAACGATTTCAAAAACAGATGTTTTTGCCCATGAGCGCCATCCGGGTCAAGCAGGTCAGCCAGAAATGCAGAGTGGGTACGAACCTCGTCATGTGCAACGCCCAAAAGCTCAAAGACATTGAACTCGCTGGCGGCTTGTTGGTTGTGTTTTTCTGCTTCATCTTGCAGCCGCGCCAACGAGATTCGCAACTGTGCAAAATTACCCCGAAACTGCCTCAAGCCTGAATCCGCTAGTTGATTTGTAACATTGCGGTATCGGCGTCGGAAATCGGCCAAATCCTTCGGCATCAGAACAGAGGTGTTGGTTTTTGTCGTGCTGGTTTTGCCTTGCATCATCGCAACCTGTCAGGCCCAGGATTCAGGAAAACGACTGTTTCCCGAGTGTGATCTGGAGGCCACTTGTTCGTGTGCAGAAAAGTATAGGTGGAAACCAGTAAATGGTCAAACGCTCGTTCGCCGGCCGGATGGCTTTCGTGCTGTCCGGCCAGCTACCAAAGAGGGAACCGTGCAACAAACCAAGCATCTTGTGAAATACTATCGATCACGCCCGAACCTCATTCGATTGACTGGAATCGTTTCACTAGTATAATCTTGACCCACAGGGGGATGTGATGCGAGTACTCATTCAACGCGTGAAGAATGCATCGGTGAGCGTGGATGGGCGCATTGTTGGCGCCATCGGTCATGGGCTTGTTATCCTGGTTGGGATCCGAGTCGGCGACACGGAAGCCGAAGCGCAGTGGCTGGCGAGCAAGATCGCCACACTCCGCATCTTTGACGACGAGGCAGGCAAGCTCAACCGCTCGGTGCTGGATATCAAAGGGAGCGTCCTTGTCGTCAGCCAGTTCACTCTGTATGGCGACGCGCGCAAAGGCCGCCGTCCCAGTTACGACCAGGCTGCGCCCCCGGAGGTTGCCGAACCCCTCATCCGCCGCCTGGTCGAATTACTGGAAGCACAAGGCGTCCCTGTGCAAACCGGCATCTTTCGCGCGCACATGCTGGTTGAAATTCACAATGACGGGCCGGTGACGATTCTCTTGGAGCAGGATGCAAGAGGCAGGATGCAGGAAGCAGGATGCAGGAAGCAGGATGCAGGAAGCAGGATGCAGGAAGCAGGATGCAACCAGTGTGACGAGCGCCCTTTGCCTCTTGCCTCTTGCCTCCTGCCTCTTGCCTCTTGCCTCTTGACTTGCGAGGACACCATGCTATTAAAAGACTTGAACTGGATGGATGTGGAGGAATACCTCAAGCACGACGACCGCATCATCCTGGTCACCGGCTCGTGCGAGCAGCACGGCTACCTCAGCCTGCTTTCCGACGTTCGTCAGCCGATGGCGATTGCCACGGCGGCGGCGGAACGAGAGAACGTGCTCGTCGCGCCGCCGCTGAACTTTGGCGTGTCGTCCTACTTTGCCGCTTACCCCGGCACCATCAGCTTGAGCGCGGAGATGTTCAACCGCGTCGTCTGCGAGCTGGTTTCGGAATTACACCGCCAGGGGTTCAGGCGTGTGCTCGTGCTGAACGGCCACGGTGGAAACGCGGGAATGGATTTTGCTCTGCGCGAGCTGGTCAACCTCTTGCCCGGGTTGCGCCTGGCCATCCATCACTGGTGGAAAGGTCCCGCCGCCGTCCAGTTCTATGCCGATAACAAACTGATGCCCGCGCACGCCAACTGGTCAGAGAATTTTCCGTTTACGCGTGTGGCGGATGTGCCCGAAGGTGACAAGCCCGCCACCGGCTCAACGCCGTACCTCCCCGCCGACGAGGTACGTGCTCGATTGGGTGATGGCAGTTTCGGTGGACCTTATCAAGTCTCAGACGACATCATGCAGCGGCTGTTCGAGGTTGCCGTCACCGAAGTGGTGCAGTTGCTGCGAAACTTGCAAGCCCTCGAATAGGCCATCGAGGCGCTTTGCGCGCGACGTTTCCCAAAAGGGTTTGCGGCTGTCTGAAAAGCGTCTGCCGATTTACCTGCGGCCCAAAGACCGTGTGGATAGCAGCCAGAACATTGCGATCTGTCTGCGACTTGTGTGGTACAATCAGCATAACCTGACGATAGGAGGTTTCCATGTCACTGTCCATGCCTGTGGAAACAGCCGAACACGATCTAAAGAGCTTGCTCGAACGATTGCATTTGGGCGAGACGGTTACTCTCGTCGGCGACGAGGGTGCGCCGCTGGCTCTTCTGATTTCGCTCAAGCCCGAGCCATCTGGAGCCAAACCGATAACTGACTGGGATGTCCAGTTGGATGCACTGGCGCACCAAATTGGTCAAACCTGGAAGAGCGACAAAAGCGCAGTAAAGATTCTGGAGGAGATGCGGCGATGACCTGCACGGTAGATGCCAGCGTCTTTGTTGCCGCAGCGCGAGAGACGGAAGAACATTACATCATCAGCGGGTTAACCCATATCATAATCATACCCTAACTCAGGAGGTTCCCATGTCTGGTCCCTTCCAACTTGGCCGCGCCGAAGCGTATCCAACGCCCATGCGCGAAGTAGTCGCCACCGATAAAGCACCCAAGGCCATCGGCCCCTACTCGCAGGGCATCAAGGCGGGCGATTTCGTTTTCACCGCCGGACAGGCGGGCGTTGACCCGGCTACCGGCAAGCTCGTCGAAGGCGGCATCGCCGGGCAAACCCGCCAGGTGCTCAAGAACATCCAGGCCATCCTGGATACGGCCGGGTCGTCGCTGGATCGCGTCGTCAAGTGCGGTGTGTTTCTGCAGGACATGGCAGATTTTCAGGCCATGAACGCAGTCTATGCCGAGTTCTTCCCACCCGACAAGCACCCGCCCGCGCGCACCACAGTTCAGGCCGCCAGGCTGCCGCTGGGCGCGCTCGTGGAAATTGACGCCATCGCGTTGCTCAAGTAGCATCCCGGATTGGGTCATGCCAAAGGAAACCATCCTCCTCGTTGACGATGAGCGTAACATCGTCGACCTGGCGCGGATGTACCTGGAGCAGGAAGGCTTTAGGATCGAAGCTGCCTACGACGGGCAAACCGCGCTCGACAAGATCGAATCGCTTCAGCCCGCGCTCGTCGTGCTCGACCTGATGTTGCCGGCTGTGGACGGTTGGCAAGTCTGCCGCCGCGTGCGCTCCATGTCCGACGTGCCCATCCTGATGCTCACGGCGCGCGACGACGACGTGGACAAGATCGTGGGCCTGGAACTGGGCGCGGACGATTACCTCACCAAGCCTTTTAACCCGCGCGAGCTTGTGGCGCGCGTCAAGGCCATTTTGCGCCGGGCCGGGCATGAGCCGGGCGGCGAAAAGCCTGTTATGCTCGGCGACCTCGTGGTAGACCCGGCGCGGCGCGAGGTGTCCGTGGCCGGCAAGCCCGTGGAACTGCGCACCAAAGAGTTTGACCTGCTGCTGGTGCTGGCGGAAAATCGCGGCCTGGTGCTTTCGCGCGACAAATTGCTGGAACTGGCGTGGGGCTATGACTTTGCCGGGCAGACGCGGACGGTAGACGTTCACGTGGCGCACCTGCGCGACAAGCTCGCCGGCGGCAACGTGCAGATCGAGACGGTGTGGGGAGTGGGTTATAAATTGGTGGTGTAGAGACGTCCCGACGGGACGTCTGTACAACGCCCCGGCGGGACGTCTCTACCGGAGCAGGGCATGAGGATTGACGACGTGAGGCGGGCGATGCAGCGTCCGCTTCTGGGGTTGGAGGCGCAGGCGCGCATGGCCCCGCCCTATCGGCGCGACCAGATAGCGATCATGTTGAATCCCCCGGCGTGCAAGCAAGCCGGGGTACTCGTTTTGCTTTACCCGCTGGAGGGGCAACTGTGCTTTCCGCTGACCCAGCGCCCGGATAGTGTAGAGTATCACAAGGGGCAAATCAGCCTGCCGGGCGGCTCGCAGGAAAACGGCGAATCGCTTTGCCAGACCGCGCTGCGCGAGGCCCAGGAAGAAGTCGGCGTAGATGCAACCGCCGTTGAAGTGATCGGTCAGCTCTCCAGGCTCTATGTCCCGCCGAGCAATTTTTGCATACAGCCATTTGTGGGCTATGTGGCAGAGCGCCCTGACTTTCGAATTGAAGCGGTCGAAGTGGCAGAGTTGATCGAAGCGCCCCTCGATGCGCTGCTTGACCCGGCCACAGTGCATGTGGAAGACTGGGAGCTTGGCGGCGGCATCTGGCCCATCCCATTTTACCAGTTCGGCCCGCACAAAGTGTGGGGAGCAACGGCGATGATTTTGTCCGAGTTTGTCGCGCTGTTAGCACAGATTCCATGAGGAATCGCAAGTTGGGGGACACAGATGGATATTCCGGGCGTGCAATCAAGTTGGCTCAAACCGGCGGTTAGTTCAAAAGTATTGTTGGCCGTGTTTGCTCATCCAGACGACGAGACCTTTGGCCCCGGCGGCACATTGGCGCGCTACGCCGCCGACGGCGTGGACGTTCATTATGCCTGCGCTACGCGTGGCGAAGTCGGCACCGTGGATGCAGCATTAATGCAGGGCCATGCCAGCGTCGGCGAGTTGCGTTGGGCCGAGCTGGAAGCGGCGGTCAAATTCCTGGGCCTCACCGGGGTGCACTGGCTGGGATACCGCGATAGCGGCATGCCCGGCTCGGAGGACAATCGCCACGCCGATGCGCTGGTGCAGGCCGACCACCCTGTTCTCGTCGGTCGAGTCGTCGCCGTCATTCGAGCGCTGCGTCCCCAGGTCATCATCACGTCCGACCCGTGCGGCGGCTACGGCCATCCCGATCACGTGTCCATCCATTACGCCACCAAGCGAGCCTTTGCCCTCGCCGGCGATGCTTCGCAATATCCGGAGCAGTTGGCGCAAGGACTAGAGCCTTTTGCACCGCAGAAACTCTACTATACGGCTTTCCCCAAAGGATTCCTCAAGGTCGCCGTCACGGTTTTGCGCCTATTGGGCCGCGACCCGGCCAAATTCGGGCGCAATCAAGACATCAATCTGGCCGAGATTGCCACGTGGGAACAGCAAGTGACGACACGGATTGACATGAGCCGTTACCTCGACCTCAAGCAAAAAGCGGGCGAGTGCCACAAGAGCCAGTCCGGGCCAAGCGGGATGTTTGGTTGGATGCCAAGCCCGATCCGGCGGCGAGTGCTGGGCGCGGAGACGTTTACCCGCGCCGAGCCGCCCATCACGGGCCATGCCAAATTGGAGACAGATCTGTTTGCGTGATGACAGCGCCGGGTCGCTCGCAAAATTCCATTTTTGCCTGGTGAATACCCACAACTACGTGGAGTCCTCAACTTGTTGAGGCAGTGGCCCGAACAAGTTCGGGAGTCCGATAAGACAAGTTCGGGAGTCCGATAAGATGTGGTAATCACCAGCATTTTGCCTCTTGACACAGAACGAATGTTCTGGTAGAATATACTTGGGAAATCACTTGGGAAATCACTTGGGAAACCCGGGAGGCAACGATGGTCCTTTCAGACAAGCAGCGCAAAATTGTCGAGTTCATTGCCGATTTTGTCGTCCAGCACCCTTATCCGCCCAGCGTCCGCCAGATTCAGGACGGCAGCGAAATCTCGTCCACCTCGGTCGTGGCTTACCACTTGAAGCTGCTCGAGAAAGAGGGCTATATTGAGCGGGATAGGGAAATCTCGCGCGGCATCCACCTGCTCAAGAACGTGGACGGCCAACCCTTCGCCATGCCGAATGTCACCATCGTCCGCGAAGGTCCAGACACTTATTATATCCCGGTGATGGGCCTCATCGCCGCCGGCGAGCCTATTCCCATCCCCGGCAGCAACTTTTCTCCGATGGGCGACCGGGCCATTGCGCTGACGCACGACATCCTCCGCGAGCAGGAAGGCCTGTATGCGCTCGAAGTGCGCGGCAATTCGATGGTGGATGCGCTAGTCAACCATGGCGATATCGTCGTGATGAAACACGAAAAGGAAGCGCACAACGGCGACATGGTGGCCGTATGGCTCAAGGACCGGGAAGAAACCACACTCAAGCGTTTTTACTATGAAAAAGGCGCGAAAGGCAAAGCGCGTGTCCGCCTGCAGCCGGCCAACCCAACGATGGAACCCATCTATGTTGACCCCGCCAACGTCGAGATTCAAGGCAAGGTTGTCCTCGTCCTGCGCCAGTTGGTGTGACTTCAGTATCCTCCCCCGCCCGGCCTCCCGCCGGGCTTTTTTTGTCTGACCACTAGCCACTGTCCACCGACCACTGCTTTGCAACTTTTTCGGCTATAATCCGTAATCATCTGTGAAAGCGGCCCAAGGCCCAGGAGCGCGCATCTTTGAAGAGCGACGAACTCGCCGACATCAAGGCGGCCAAACGCGGCGACGCCGCTGCGTTCAGCCGCCTGGTCGAAGCATACCAAAGACCTGTCTACAATCTGGCCTATCGAATGCTGGGGGAAAGCGCCGAAGCCGAAGAGGCCGCGCAGGAAGCTTTCCTGCGAGCGTACACACAGCTTTCGAGTTACCAACCAGGCTACAAGTTCAGCTCGTGGCTGCTGTCCATCGCATCGCATTACTGCATTGATTTGCTCCGGCGCCGGCGCTTGACCTGGCTTTCCATCGAGGACGAAGAAGCGCCCGCCGAGGCGCTGGCGACTAGAGAACCTGGCCCTGAGGATACCATGCTTCACAAAGAGCAAGAGACGACCGTACGCAAGATGCTTTCCACGCTCCCGCCGGACTATCGGCTGCCGATCGTGCTGCGCTACTGGCACGATTTGTCTTACGAAGAGATCGCGGAAGCAACACACAGCACCGTGAGCGCCGTCAAGTCCAAGCTGTTCCGGGCGCGGGCGATGCTGGCCGAGCGAGCCGGGCAGTTTCGAGCCGTCGTGGGATGAGGTGAGGCGATGACACACGATGATGGCGTGACACACGGTTATGCCGTGACACACGGTTGTGGCGAACGAATGTCACTGGCGCTCGACGGGCGGCTCTCGGCGCGAGAACGTGCGGAACTGGACGCGCACCTGGCAGTGTGCGACGAGTGCCGCACTCGCTGGGCGGCGTTCCGGCAAGTGGATCGTGTTCTGTCCAGCGCTCCACAGGCTGCGCTGGCGCCGGGCTTTGCCAACCGATTCGCCGCCAAGTTAGCCAGGCAGCAAGCCCTTCAGGGCCAACGCGCCAGGCGTGAGAGAATCATCTCCGGAATCGGCGTGTTGTCTGCCGGGGCAGTCGCGCTGGCGCTCCTCGTCGTGCCGCTCATCCTTGCGGCATGGACTGGCATCAGTCGTCTGGTCACAGGCGCGCCGACGTTGCTGGCGAACACCGTGGAGATGGTCGCGCGCTGGTGGGTGACATTCCGCGCGCTGGGCGAAGCGGGCCAGTCTATCATCGGCGTGCTGGCTCCATCGAGCGGCCCCATCGTCGCGGGTTACGCGCTGATGCTGATCGTCGTCATCGCGGCCTGGGTTTCGATGATGCGCAGCGCGTCCCGCCGATGGAACACGACGACACTGCCCGTGCTCGTCTGGTTGTAAAAAAAAAGCACAACTCATGCCGAACACGGCATAGACAGGGAGGAATTACCATGTACAAGCTTTTAATCGTATTGATCGTTTTCGTTCTCATGGCGACGCCCGCGATGGCGGCGGCGCCGGACATGGCGCTGACGATTGCGCCGACCACGACGCTCACGACGACGGCAACCCTCGCGGCGACGGCAACCGTCGCTCCGACCTTTACGCCTCAGACGACCTTTACGCCACAGGCGACGTATACGCCGTTCCCGACTTTCACTCCTTTGCCCACCTACACGCCGCTGCCGACGTTTACGCCGATGTCTCAGCCGACGAGCGCGCCGGCCGTGCAACCGACGGCTGTGCCCGAGGTCAAGCCCACTCTCGCGCCGACGCCGGAGAGCCAGTCCGGCCTTGAGGTCGGCGGCGGAGACGGCAAGCTCGTCTTTGGCGGATCGTACACCCTGCGCTCGGGCGAAAGGCTGCGCGGCGACCTGGTTGTGTTCGGCGGCAACGCCAGGCTAGAGACCGACACGCGCGTGGATGGGAGCATTGTCGTCATCGGCGGCGAAGCCGATATCGCGGGTCGCGTGAGCGGCGACATGGTGATCGTGGGCGGCGGCGTGCGGCTGCGCTCGTCGGCGGAAGTGGACGGCCAACTTGTGCGCGTGGGCGGCGGCCTTCAAAAGGACGAAGGCGCCATAATCCACGGCGGAGAGTCCGGCGGCGCCAACATCCCGCCTATCCCGCCCATCCCGACGCGCCCGCCGGTCGAATACTGGCCGCAGAGAGGCGTGAACGCGTTCCTCAACCTGGTGGCGAACGTGGTGTATAGCCTTGGCATGACGGTTGTGCTGGCGCTGCTGGCTATGTTCGTCGTCGCACTGTGGCGCGAGCCCTTGGAGCGCGTGAGTCAAACCATCGTCAACGCGCCGGCGGCAAGCTGGGGCGTGGGCGCGCTGACGGTGCTGGCCTTTGTCGTGGTGCTGCCGGCCTTTGCCGTTCTCTCGGCGATTCTGATCATCGCGTGCGGGCTGGGCCTGTTGGGATTCGGGGTTATCGCCGCTGCCAGTGTTGCGCTTGTCATTGGCTGGCTGATGGGATGGATCGCCCTGGGCCAGCTCGTCGGACAGCGCCTGCTCGACACGTTGGGCAATCACCATCCGACGCTGGCCGCATCGGCGGCAGTGGGCACGGCGGCTCTCACGCTGTTCTGGCTGGGCCTTGCGCCGCTGTGCGGAATGGGCTGGCTGATTTTTGCCGTGCTTTCTCCGCTCGGATTGGGCGCCGTCGTGCTGACGCGCTTTGGTACGCAGGATTATGGCGCATCGAACGGCGCGTATCCCGCCTCGTGGTCGCCTGCCCCGGCGCCAGTGATACCGGCCGCGCCCGTCGCGCCCGTCGCGCCCGAGCCGCCGCAGTTCACGCCGAGCGCACCCGGGGCCGCGCCTTTGAGTGAGCCACCTGCAATGTCTGATGTGACTCCACCCGACAAACCAGCGGGCGAAATGTAAAAAAAATTATCTTTGCCGGTGCGCTCGCCCAGGGTGACCACTCGTTTCGCAGCTCGAACGGCAGAATCACGCTCACGCTGCCTCCAGGCGCAAGCTTTCGCGTGACCGCTGACACGAGCAACGGTCGAGTGACGAGTGACTTGGCCATCAAGCCATCCGGGGGATCAGATGAAAAGAATCTGCGCGGCACGGTGGGTGAGAATCCATCCTTCTCCATCGAAGCGCACACGAGCAACAGCAACATCGAGATTCGACAAAGCAGATGAGACGGATTGAAATCCGAAGGTTCTTTCTGAGCCCTTCGGGTCAGCAGCAAAATCGGGGAGCCGCACACTCCCCGATGTGCTTTAACGCACAATGTGCGCCCAAGCATCGGAATTCACCAGCAAACTCAAGCATTGTACGCTGTGACGTCGTGCGTTAATTCTTGAACTTGTGATTTGTTTTACCTGGTGCTATAATCCCGCCGCTTTATCCGTGCAGC
>CAYGWJ010000160.1:0-15927 GCA_964353405.1 uncultured Anaerolineae bacterium | reverse complement strand
CAATCACCTCTCGCTCCCAGTGCCTTCTGCGTGGTGTTGTATCCTCGGACACAGGCTCGCCTCCCCACAAGACTGGGGAGACATTTTACCCAAGAGTGGCCGAAACGAAGACTGAGGCCCGTTTTCCCGTGTCCACCGCTGCGTAGCAGCGGGACACCAGGCGCAAACGTGACCTACCGCTACCCTGTCGTTACTTGATCACGATCGGCAAGTATACTTGGTTAGTAAGAGTATTGAGCTGCAATAGACTCCCCACACCACGCGCAAAACCGGCGCCATCAGGCAGCATGGAAACACCAATCACATCTTCCCCAGCGGCAGGCACGACCGTATAGGTTCCATCCTTGTAGTGCAGGAAAGCGTATTCCATCGTCGTGAGCTTGCCCGCCGCCCACCACTCGGTCGCGCTGGCCTTGCTAATATCCAAGAAGGCCAGCCAATTGGTCATGGTGATGGGTTGCCATGCGTTATTTGTAAAGTGGAGAAGGCGCGGGGTGACCGGGCAACCGACTACATTACATGCCAGACTCCACCCCGCAATCCAGGCTTCGTCTGGGGTGATGCCAATAACCTTGATCTCCCGGTAATCGCCGCTCACCGGTATAGAAAAGGGTGTCCAGACTCCGTTGGTATAAGTATACACCCCCCACTGTCGGCTGACAGCCCAACCGTGGTCTGCGTCGAGCATGGAGACCGAGTACGCACCGTTATATATGTTATACGTCTGCCACGCTCCCGAGCTATAGTGCAGCAAGCCAGTGCTGGTGGCAAACCATCCTTCTTCCGGGCCAAGCATTGAAATTCCATACACCCTGGTAGAATAGGTTGGCGTGATAGTCCAACTCCCATCAGCGAATTTGGCGATATAGTTGCTAGATCTTAAATTGGTGCCGCTCCAGCCAACGGTCGGGCTTAGCATGTCCAGTGCCGCAATGGGCAACGTCATGCCGCTGGTATGAGAAAGCACGACTCCATTTTTCCACTGCAGCCATTCCCCATTTGCGCCACCGTACCAGGCTTCGTTTGCACTGACCGAATCCACCGGGCCAACAAAAAGGCTCGACCCCTGAACTCGCGTCCAGTTTCCGCCCACCAGACGCAGAATCGTGCCATCCCATCCAACAATCCACCCATCATCTGAGCCGACCAATTTGATAGACCTGAGCGCAGGCGTTTCAGGCGGAGCAGTTGATCTTGTCCAGGCTGAGCCATCATAGTGCAAGATGACACCCGGCCCTCGTTGGCTCAAAATGTATCGGTTCCCTGCCGCCCAACCATATTGGTTCCCTACTGCCCACACATCATTCGAGCTACGCATGTACACCGAGGCCAACTGGACGTCACTGGCTTCTGCCGGGCATGGCACCTGTGACCAATTGCTTCCATTGTAGTGAAGCAACACGCATTGGTAGCCCGAGAAAGTATATCCGGCATATCCGGCTGCCCAACCGTCCGAAGCACTCAACATATGAATACCCTGCATATAAACAGTGCCGGCTGCACTCACGGTGGATGTCACCTCTGACCAACTGCCGCCAGAGTAATGCGCCAGGGAGGCAATTCCCGACGAATTGAAGCCAAAATTATTGGCCACTGCCCAGGCGTCGTTGGCATTCACAATGGAAACACCGTTATAATTCAGAAACGGCGCTGATACTGGCGTCCAATTGGTTCCATCGAACTGGAGAAAAGAAGGGGAACCAGAAAGATGATAATTGTTGCTTACAATCCAACCGGTAGTTCCCTTGATGTCAATCCCATAAAGACCACCCCACACGCCGGCGCCAGGCTTGGCGGGAACTGTAACTGTCTGCCAGCCTGTGGCTGCAGTGTAGTGCATCAACTGACCACGGTTACATTCGCCGTAGCTGCAAGCCACGTATCCGGCTACCCATCCTTCCGTGGGACTGATCATTGTCACGGCGTTGACGGTAAAAGTGTCAGTCGGGACGCTCACGCGGCTCCATGTTGTATTGGTATAGTGCATGATCACACCATAACTGGACGGGCCTGTGCCCCCAACTGCCCAGCCTTCATTGGGTGAAGCCATGCTCACATCCCAGAGCAAAACATCTTTGCCGCCTCCCCCGGCGACGACCTGCCAGGTTGGCTCGCCTGCCACCACCTCAGTGGCCAAGTGCCAGCATACTCTTCAAGCGGCGGCGCTTGCCTGGGTGGAGGCGCCATGTTGGACGCAGCATTGGTCAACTGGTGGTGGACTGCGATGAAGGTCAGCGTGAGGGCTAAGAGGAAAGCGGCGAACAACAGCTTGCGGTTCATGGAATCATCTCCTTGGTTCGCAGGAGCCTGGCTATGCAGCAAGAGACGACTCGGAAGGGAAAAGAGCCAAGCAACGTCGGACAAACTGTATGGCCGGCTCGGGTCTAATCTTATTTTGCGCTTTTTGGGGACTGATGTCAAGACCCAAAATCGCGATCCGGGGCTGATTTCTTCCTACGTGGGCGACGAAAAATCGTTTTCCGGGACATTCCGCCGGTCCCAGCGCGGTGATGCTAAATTCCGGCAAGACCGGATCTGGCTTGCAGAAGGATAACGAACGGGCCAGTCGGGGTAAACAAGCCAGACACCGATTTTGAATACAGGCACGATCAACCAGACCAGGATCACCATGCGAGCAGATTCCTTGTCGTTGGTGCGAATGACACACGCAAACCATGCGCTCGACCAGGACGGGACCTCGTTTGCGATTGGACGCTTTCATTATGTGCGATTCCGGCGCGACCGTCAAGCGCTTTTTCGTGGTATACTGGCAGCAGAAACCGCCAGTCGGCGAACTGAATCCAAGAGGCTGCGATGGGACAGATTGAACTGCGTGTGCCCAAGTCTATTGAAGCACTGGTCGGTGAAGAGCGAGACCGCTTGCTTCGCCCGGCTCTGCGCGTGGCTGCCAAACAACGCGCCCGCGAACTCGAAAAGGAACGGCGCGAGGCCCTGACCCACATTCACCGTTACGAGCGCAAGTATAGCGTATCCTTTTCCGAGTTTGAGCGCAAAAAACTGCTAAAGTTGGACACATTGCAAGCGCACGAGGATTATAACGACTGGTTTTTCTGGACGGGCGCCCTCGAGCGCAGCAACCAAGCCGCTGACGCGCTCAAGAAAATGGAGACCATCGAGTGAAGGAACGCCTGGCGCGTTACCGTGATCTCGTGGTCGGCGTTGCCTCCATTGACCACATTGCACGCGAGGGGCTGGAGGAGTACAGGGCGAAACCGTGGCTGGCAGACGGAAGCAACTTGCGTGTTTCCGAAGTATGGGTTGACGGGCAACTGACCAGGTACAGCTACTATTGGCTCAACGAAGCCGACCACCTTATCGCCGGGTGGGATAATGCTCCGCACCATCCTGAAATCAAGTCTCATCCTCACCACACGCACACGGCTCAAGACGTGCGCGACTCTTCAATGCGTAACCTCGAAGACGTGCTGACTTTTCTTGCCAAGCGCCTCCTCAGCGAGTAGTAGGCAATCTTGTGGAGGCGCAGAGCGTGTAACCTCTGCAAAACCGCGCTGCATCTGTGCCAACTTGTCGTGCTGTCGCAGGTAATAATCGCCCAGTGAGTACAGGCTGATGCCGACCAATGCGATCGCGCACACCCAAAACAGCGCTCGAGATTCTTTCCTCAACGCGGCCAGCCCCAGGACGATGAGTGTGTAATACACCGGTGTGATGGCGATGAGGTACTTGGGCGAAAAGCGCACGCTCGCGCGCGGCACAAGCAGCGACCCGAGGATGGGCACGATCAGCCAAACCAGGATCACCATGCGGGTAGATTTCTTGTAGGTCAAGATGCCATCTTGACCTACGCCGGTTCGTTTGTGTGAGAGTCGCCCGGCTTGTGGCCCGCGCGTGTCAAAGAGCGAAAGCAGTCCTGCCAAGGCCAGGAACAACGGAACCATCGCCAGGTAGAGCGAAAGCGGCGGTGGAAGGGTTCGCCCCACGCTAAACTCGGTCCAGGTGCGCGCCAGGACCGACCAGGCGTCGAGCGTGGTGCTATCGGGCGGGGCCACCACGCGCGGCAGCACTCGCCACACTCGCCACAGCCAGGGCAAGAACGCCAACCCAACGCCTGCATGAGCGATAGAAAAGCTCGCCATGTCTCGCCAACGGAGGGGACGCGCGACCAGCAACATCACACCTTGCGTGGCAATGACTAGCGCGGCTACGAAATGCGTGTAGAGGCAAATCAGATTTGCCAGGCAGCACACCGCCAAAATCCAGACCTCGCGCGTGTCAAGCCAACGCAGAAAAGCAACCATCGAGATGAGCATCAGCAATAACATCAGCGAGTAGGTGCGCGCCTCTTGCGAATAATAAATGTAGAACGGGGCAAAAACTGCGATAATGGCGGTCGCCGGCGCAATTTGATCTCCTAGCCATCGGCGAGTGACTTGATAGATGAGTGGAATGGTCAGCGTGCCCCAGAGCATTGAAAAGTAACGCAGGGCAAACAGCGAAGCGCCAGCCACTTGCACCCAGCCGCGCAGCAGGACGTAATACAGCGGCGAACCGGCCATGCTGGCAAGCGAGACGGCGAGCGTGGCCGTAGCGCGTTGGTACGCCAGGTCTTCGTCAAACCAGATCGGGTGAAAGTCGAGCCGGGCCACGCGCAGGCCAAAAGCCAGCAGGCACAGTCCGACCAGGACAATCCCCCTTCGCCCCACTTTGCGCAGGGCGAAGGGCCGGAGATGAGGGTCATTCATTGTGTTTTGGATTGCACCCGCGCCATGAACTTTTCAAGATTGATGATGGCGCGGACGTGTGTCCCTTCGCCTACCTTTTCACGCTCGTCCCGCACCTCGACGCGAAAGGTCAACATGCGCCCGTCCACCGCCAACAGTTCAGCGCGCGCCGTCACCTTCATCCCCATCGGCGTCGGCGCGAGGTGCTTGACGTCGAGCGCCGCGCCGACCGTGAGCTGGCCCGGCTCTAGCAGATATTCCATCGCGTTGCGCCCGGCCTCTTCCATCAACGCGATCATGATGGGCGTTGCCAGCACGTTCACGCCACCGCTGCCCAGGTGATACGCGGTGTGCTTTTCTTCGACGACGAGGGTTGCCTCGCCGACCAGTCCAGGTTTGATTTCAGCCATGTTATCCTCCTCACACGATTTCACTTCACAATGCTCGGCATGGATTGCCAAATCCACGCCCCTGGCGGCGGATTTGGCAATCCGCCGCGAGCGGACTCGAGACTCTGTCATCCTCGCATGGTTTTGACTGCCAACCACTGTTGGCCGTGTACGGCGGTCAGTTATCTGATTTCAACCGGCGACAGCAAGAGACGGTCGGAGCCATCCCGTAATCGCCAACGCTGCACGCCCTGCGCGTCACGATTGTACAGGCCAATCTCGATTGGATATACCCCCGGCGGCGCGGACGCAGGAACCTGAAAATTCTGGAACTGCACCCAGACATCACCCGTGCGCCAACCGGCGGTCGGCACGGCCAATAAATCGCGTCCGGCGACAAACTGCCCTTGCGCGTCCAGCATATGCGCGAATACCGCCACCGGCCACTGCTCGCCGCTTGTGTCGTCCACAACGCGCCAGTACGTCCACACGCGCACCCACTCGCCCGGCTTGAGCGCTGATGGTTCAACTTGATAGCCAGTCAAGTCGAGACGATTTCCGAATCGCGCTGGTGTGGTCAATACAACTTTTGGCGCAAGCCGTGACGCGTCCGACTCGTACACCACAAATGAATCCTGCGAGACGGCCGGCGCATCGCTCAAGAAGCGCCGCAATTCCGGCGCAAACGCAGTGCTGGCCGGCGAGATGTACAGCGCCCGACCTTGAGGAAAGATCAATCCGTAAGCGCGATCCACCCATTTGACCGGCCTCGGCCGGCGCAGCTCAAAGTCAAAAATAAACGGATCGAGGTCGTGTGGATTCGCAGAGGCGATGACGACCGGTGTGTCGTCAGCGCGCGCGTCGAGCCAGCGTGCCACATCGGCCAGGTCGCTGCGGTACACTGCACGCACTTCAGGTCGAGCGGGCCACACGGCCAGGTAATCTCTCATCGAGAGCGCGCCGCTGAGTGCTATCACGGCCATCACGCCCGTGATCATGGCGCGCTTACACCTGAATCGCTCAATCAGCCAGTCCGCGCCGAGCGCGGGAAAGAGAAACGCCACCGGCAGCGACGCGCTGGCGCGCAAGAACGATGGCGCCGAGTCCGAAAAGATACTCGGAAAAAGTCCTACAGGGAGCCAGATCAGTGCAAACAAGTAACGCGCGTCGCGCACTCGCCACAGCGCGACAAGCAGACCCAGGCAGAACAGCGCGCCGACGAACGGATCGAACACAGGCCGCCCGGCGACGTTGTAGCGCCAGACCGGATCGCCATGGAAGGTAAACATCCCCAGCGTGTCGCGGATATTGCCAAGGAGCGGCCCCGCGTCGCCCTTTTGCAGCGCCGATACCGCGCCGATAGTGACAAGTTGCTGCAAGCGCACATCCGCTTCCGGCGCTTGCAGCAAGTAGAGGTAGAGCGGGAGAAAGACCAAACCGGCCGTGATAAAGAATGTGGCGAGGCCCAGGTGGATATTAGGTATTGGGTATTGGGTATTGGGTATGGCGCGAAATGTGAAACGTAAAACGTAAAACGTGATAGCAAATAACAAATAGGCAACCGGCAGCACACGCGCGGCAGGATAGGTGTAAAGTGTCACGCCGAGCAGAATACCTGCCAGGGCAAACCGTGCGACCTGTAGCTTGTGACCTGTGGCCTGCATCGCCCACCAGAACACCCACGCCGTCGCCGCAGCGAGCGGCGGAAGTGCGGCACTGCGCAATCCGACGCGACTCATGAACAGCGGCCAGAACGTCACTGCGATGAGCGCGCCGGCAATGAGCGCCGCGCGCGTATTGTACACGCGACGAATCCAGAGCGCAGTGAAACCCAGCGTCGCCAGTCCACAAGTGACGGCTGCCAGTCGAATACCCCAGGCATTCTTGCCGAACAGCGCAATCGTGCCGGCGGTCAGATAAATGTAGAGCGGCTCGTTGCCCGCGTTCGAGGGAAAATAGAGGGGATGATTACCGAGCAGCACCGTCACTGCATCGTGACCATGAAAGACTTCGTCGTGCTGCAAGCCGGGGGGAACGGCCTCCAACCGATAGAGCCGGAGCGCCACGGCCACAAGGGCGATAAGAAAAGCGAGTGCAGGAACAAGCCAGCGTCGAGTGCTCATGGCGTCAACGCGGGCACAATCATGCGGAACAATGCAATCAAGCAGAGCGCAGCCAATCCGATGAACAGAGTTGCCAATACCGCGTCACGCCAATGGCGAGGCAGCCAGGTGGTCCACTGGCGGAATCCAATCGTGAACGCCAGGCCGATCGGGATGAGCGCAGGAAACAGATAGCGTCCCTGGAATTGCACGTACTTGACATTGTAGCCAAGGTAGGTTACCACGACGAAAAGTACCCAAAATATCAAAATCCAAGTTTCAAATTTCAAATTCGCGATACGGGAGTGTCCTTTGAAATTTGAAACACTTGCACCTGCACTGGCGTTTGTTGCAAGTGCAGGTGTTTGAGATTTGGCCTTTGAATACCAAACAAAGCCGATGAAGGCTGAAAGCGAAACCACTGCCAAGATAGCATAGTACTTGTCGTTCATGGGCACGCCCATCCAGCCGAATTGGCCCCAAAAGCTGTGGAACGTGGTCACGACGAAATCACGCAGGTATCCGCCCAGACCGAACCGGACTATCCAGTCGGCGGGCGTAGGTTGACCCATGACGACGTGGTCATGCCGAATCGAGGCAAGGAAATCCGGCCAGCCATACGCGGCAACGTTGCGAATCCACCAGGGCAACACAAGAGCAAGCGCCGGGCCAAAGACCAACACTCCACCCTTGACAAGCCACCTGCGATCGCGTGGAGATTCAGAACGATACTTCTGCCAAATCGCCACCGCCACCAGCGGCGCCGCAATGTAAATCGTGCCTTTGGTCAACAGTGCCAGACCCAGCGTCAGTCCCAGCCTGCTCCATTTGAGACTTGCACTCTGCAATTTGAGATTCAGTGTTTGTAAGACGATGAGAGCGAGCAACAACTCGGCCACACTATCGTTCTGCGCGCCGGCCATCATCGCCACGTGTTGGGGAACAAACGCCACAAACCCGGCCGCGCCAAGCGCAAGAGCAGGCGAGTCGGGCGCCAATCGGCGGACAATCAGGACAGCCAAGATGACGACGAACCCGCCCAGCGCGACAGAGAATAACCGCAAGGCAAGCAGCGACCCGCCTGTGGCAAGATAAATCGGCGCGGCCAGGACATAGTAAAGCGGAGGCTGCCAGAACTCGTAGCGGATCGAGTCAATCGGCATGGAGGGCGGAAATTTGGCCGCCTTGATGCTTTCGAGGTAGGCCTGATCATAATCGCCCGACTGAAGCACCGGCAGTCCGCGCCCTTGGGCGACAAAGCGAACATAGTTGTAATGCGCAGGCTCGTCGGGCACTTGCCACGCCGGGGTCTTTGCCGCGTACAACGCGCCGAGGCCCACATAGGCGACCATGATAAACGCCAAGACGAAAGACGAAGGACGAAAGACCCTGCCCTGCGTCCTTCGTCCCTCGTCTTGGGTCATTCGTCGTTCATTCCGCTTGGCGCCCAAGCTTACTGCGCTCCTGCTCGACTACCTTGTCGTCCAGCTTTGCAAACAGCGGCGCGACCGCGCCAAGCGCCTGGCCCACCGGCAACTGGCTCGGCTTCCACTCTGCCTTGACGCCGCTGCCGTCATAGGTCAGCGCCGCGTGCTTGCGCGTTGCTTCGTCGTACTCCCGCACGATTTGCCGGCCAAACAAAGTATCCTGGTAGCCCAGCATCCGGTGAAGCTGCTGCGAGCTGAACGGCAGGTACGGCGCAAACAAGACCTTGAGGCCGTCAATCGCCCGCAGCGCCACGTACATCGTCGTGCCGGTGCGCGCCTTGTCCGTTTTGATCGTGAACCACGGCGCGGTCTCGTCCAGGTATTTGTTCACCTCGCGCGCCAGCGCCATCACTTCGCCCAGCGCCTGCTTGAACTTGCACGCGGCGATCAGATCGCCAATCGGCCCAAAGGCCACGTCAATTTGCGCGAGCACCTTGACGTCGCTCTGCGTCATCACCCCAGGCTGAGGAATCTTGCCAAAGTGCTTGTTCGTGAACGACAGCGAGCGGTTGACCAGGTTGCCCCACGTCGCCACCAGCTCGTCGTTGTTGCGCCGGACAAAATCATTCCACGTGAACTCGGTGTCACGCACCTCGGGCGCATTGGCCGTCAGAAAGTAGCGCAACGGGTCGGCGTCGTAATCGCGCATAAAGTCGAGCACCCACACGGCCCACGCGCGGCTTTTGGAAAACTGCGCGCCTTCCAGGTTCAGGAACTCGGCCGCCGGCACATCGGTCGGCAGGTTGAGTGTCTTGGCCGGATCATCTTCGTACAGCCGCTCGGTGCCCATCAATTGCGCGGGCCAGATGATGGCATGGAAGGGAATATTATCCTTGCCGACAAAATAGTAGGTCTTGGCGTCTTTGTTGTACCACCAGTCTTTCCACGCCTCAGGCTGGTTATTGTTTTTGGCCCACTCGATGGAAGCGGACAGGTAGCCGATGACGGCCTCGAACCAGACATACAGGCACTTGCCGTCAAAGCCGGGCAGCGGCACCGGAATGCCCCAGTCCAAATCCCGCGTGATAGGGCGCGGCTGCAAACCCTGCTTGAGATAGTTGAGAGAAAAGTTCATCACGTTGGGCCGCCAGTAACCCTTGTCGCCCAGCCAATCTACCAGCCGCTGGGTGAACGCAGGCAGGTCGAGAAAGAAATGCTCCACCTCGCGCACCACGGGCGTCGAGCCGTCAATCTTGCTCTTGGGATTGATGAGCGCGGTCGCGTCGAGCAGGTTGCCACAGTTGTCGCACTGGTCGCCGCGCGCGCCCTCGTAGCCGCAGATGGGGCACTTGCCTTCAACGTAGCGGTCCGGCAAAAAGCGCCTGGCCGCTTCAGAGTAGAGCTGTTTCTGTGTGGCCTGGAACAGGTACTCGTTCTCGCGCAGCTTGAGGAACATGTCTTGTGACACGCGATGGTGATTTTCGGTGTCGGTATGAGTGAACAGGTCAAAGCTGATGCCCAACTGCTGCCACACGTCCAAAAAGCCCAGGTGGTTGCGCTCGAACACCTCACGCGGCGTGATGCCTTCCTTGTCGGCTTGAACCATGATGGGTGTGCCATGGCCATCGGAGCCGCTCACCATCAGCACGTCGTCGCCCTTCAGGCGATGATAGCGCGCAAAGATGTCCGATGGCAAATAGGCTCCGGCGATGTGACCCAGATGGAGCGGGCCGTTGGCGTAGGGCCAGGCGACCGAGACGAGGATTTTTTCCGACATGGGACTCTCCTTTGTGATGACTTGACGATTCTACCACACTCCAAACGGAAACAAAAACCGCCCGCGCGAGGCGGGCGGTGAAACGACGCAAACGCGACCGTTTGCTATCGGGGCGCCTCGCAGCCCGATAGCCGAGTCAAGCGGCGCATCATCCTATCGAGAAATAGTTGGCTCTTCATCCGCTAGTCCATACCTTATCCGTCAAGTCAAATAGTCTCTCAGCTGCCGGCTGCGGCGGGGATGCCGCAAGCGGCGCAGGGCCTTGCCTTCAATCTGGCGGATGCGCTCGCGAGTGAGGCCAAACTTTCGTCCAACTTCTTCCAGCGTATAGCTCCGCCCATTCGACAACCCAAAGCGCAAGCGCAGGATGCGCGCCTCGCGCGGGGAAAGCGTGCTCAAAACATGGTCGAGCTTTTCGCGCAGCAAGTTTTGAAACACCGTCTGCGTCGGCGTAGGCGTCGTATCATCCTCGACAAAGCTGGCTAACTCGCTGTCGTCCTCCTCGCCGATGGGACTCTCCAGGCTGAGCGGCTGCCACGACACCTTGAGCATCCACTGCACCTTGCGCGGCTCCACATCCAGCTCGACGGCAATCTCTTCCGGCGTCGGCTGGCGGCCATAGGACTGCTCCAGCTCGCACGCCGTCTTGTAGAGCCGCCGGATGCGGTCAACCATATGCACCGGCACGCGAATCGTGCGGCCCTGGTCGGCAATCGCGCGGGTGATGGTCTGGCGAATCCACCACGTGGCATACGTCGAGAATCGAAAGCCGCGCGTGTAATCGAACTTTTCCACGGCCTTCATCAGGCCCAGATTGCCCTCTTGAATCAAGTCGAGGAACGGCACACCCCGGCCAACATACTTTTTGGCAATGGAGACGACCAGGCGTGTGTTGGCTTTGATGAGATGCTCGCGCGCCAAACGGCCTTCTTCGATGCTTTTTTCCAGCACAAGGCGCCTGACCGCATTATGACCGTTCCTGGAGAGCTGCTTGCGCGCTGCCCGCGCCTTGACGAGCAACTGGGCGAGCTGCACCTCTTGATTCGTCGTCAACAACGGGACGCGGGCCATCTCCTTGAGATACAGACCTACCGTGTCGTCGCTCGAGATGCCGGTCAGCTCAAAGAATTCTTCTTCCGGCTCTCTCTCGTCTTCCTCGGGCTCCTCGTCCTTCAAGCCTTCATCAATATCCGCGTGCCCATCGGGGATATCAATGCCGGCTTCCTGGAGGGTCAGAAGCAAGTCCTCGAGCTGATCCGTCGAGTTCTCGACTTCAGGAAGGGTTTCCAGAACGTCGTCTGTTGTAAGGTAGCCCTGGAGTTCGGCTTTCTCCAACAGCTCCGCCACAACGTCGTCTTTGAATGTTTCGGTGGTCATCGGCTGGCTGACCTCCTATTCCAGCAACGCACGCAGCGTCGCCAGGCGCGGGTCGTCGTCGGCCTTGGAGCAGTCGCACGTCCCCTCGTTCAAGTTCTGCCCGCATTGGCTGCACAACCCTTTGCAATCCGGACGGCACAAGGTTCGTATGGGCATTGCCAACTGCACCTGCTCGGACAACGGTTTGTCCAGGTGCAAGAAACCATCCTCGTCAATGTGATACGTTTTGTCGGGGGGCGAGTCCGGGAAAAATGTGAACAGCTCTTCAAAGCGAACCTTGAGCTTGAGCTGGAACGGCTCGAGGCACCGAACGCATTCAGCCGGGACTTGCATCTCAACGCGCGCTTGAACCAGCAAACGATGATCCGAGCGAATCAGCCGAACCGTGCCGCGCACATACTCGACCGCAGAACCATCTGCCAGCCGATGCGGGCCTTCTTGGATGTCTAGCGTCATCTGCGCGCCGAGGGGCGCTTTGAGTAGTGAGGAAACATTGTAAAGCATCTGGGTCAGCGCCTCCTCGCAGGCTGAATCGGGGGGGCGGTTAACGTAAAATGATTATAACACAACGATTATCGTAATGTCAAGCATTTTCTTTAACATTTACGTAACAAAATTGAAACTTATGTCAAGTAATGGCCTGATAAGGCGAATTTTGTGTTAGCGCGCCAAACCGATGGGGTGCGCTGTAGGGCAGGTTTCCATACCTGCTGCTCGGCGTTACGGTATCCCATCACTTTGGCGCGCCTACAATTTTGTCGGAAAAGTGGTTGCGAGTGCGCTGACAGTATGCTATATTGAAAGATAATCATGAACGGCGAGGCTGATATGGACGACATTGCAATCCGCGACCTGACCACCTATGATGAATTCGTTCAGGTCCGAGTGGTGCAGCAAGCCTGCTGGGGCTTTTCCGGCGGCGAAGGATTGTATCCGCCGGTGCTGCTCACAGCCAGCCAGAACGGCGGCACAGTGCTGGGCGCGTTCGACCCACACGCGGCCTCCGGCTCCGGCGACAAGCTGGTGGGCTATCTGTTTGGTTTCTTGGGCCTGCACGAAAATCGCGGCCCGCTCAAGATTTGTTCACAGACGATGGGCGTCCTGGCCGAGTATCGCGGGCGCGGCATTGCCGAAAAGCTAAAGTGGGCGCAGCGTGACCGGGCGCTCAAGCTGGGATTACGGCTCATCACCTGGACCTATGACCCGCTCGAAGGCCCGAACGCATACTTGAACCTGCACAAGCTGAACGGTATCGTCCGCACGTACAAGCGCAATGTCTATGGCGAGCATTTCGGCGCGCTCAACGAGGGACTGCCTACGGATCGATTGCTAGTCGAGTGGTGGGTAGAACAAATATCAAATGTCAAACACCTGCACTTGCAACAGGCGCCAGTGCAGGTGCAAGTGTCTCAAATCTCAAATGTCCAAGCGCAAGAAATTACGCGAGTGGAAGGCAGCAGCGCGGAACAACGGTTGATCGAGGTTGATCTCCAGTCGGATAAAGAGGCCGTGTGCGTCGAGGTGCCGGTGAATATCCAGTCCATCCGCAAAGAGAACCTGGCGTTGGCGCGAGAGTGGAGATTCAAGACGCGCGCGATTTTCGAGACGTACTTCCGGCGCGGGTACGTCGCCGTGGATTTCGTTAGGGAAGGGCACGGCGAGGTGCAGCGTAACCTGTACACCCTCTGGCATCCGCCGGCGGGATGGCTTGCCGAGTTGAGTGGTTAGCCCAGTTACTTGGTCAATCAGTCAACCGGTTGCTCGGTTGTCTGCAATCAGTGGCGAGAGGGCAAAAGCTAGCGCGGCTCGGTGGGTTCACGAGCCGCGCTTCATTTTCCTATGCACTCCACAACAGGGCGTGCCGCATGGCCTCCACGCTGTATACCGACCGAACGCCGCCAGCGTCGTAAACCTACACCACATAGTAGCAGCGTTGGTCGCGTTCGAGCATCACATCGCTGAAAGTTGCGGCGGTCGCCTCGCCGACCAGCTCGTAAGACCCACCGGACGTTTCGCCGCGCAATTTGCACGAGCCTCCAAGCTCCAATCGGGTTGGGCGGCGGCCTACTGGCAGGAGATTCGCCCCCACTGCGATTCGGACGCTCACGCCGATCGCATCTTAGCCAACCGCTGGCTCGCCATCCTCTGGGAACTGTGGCAGGATCGTAAACCGTATGATGAAGCCTATCATTTACACCAACGCGCTCTTCGTCGCAAACCGACGGTCTAGGCAGACCGGCTTGTCTCATGGGTAAGGGTTCCACGGCTGAGTCGCGGGTTGCTCACCCCGTATCCAGCTTGTGGAACATAGCCGCCGCACATTGGCGTTTCGCTATGATCCGTCTCGTATGCCGATCGGTGGTCAGAGGCACTTGACAAAGCATGTCCACTTGCCGAAGGTCGGACAGCACCGAATTATCCCACGCCAAAAATGGTAGCACCGCTGTGTTGTTCTTATCTGTGTGATTCATAGCTGACCTATCAAGGGCCTGTGTTATGGAAGGTTTACAGTGGCATAGTACTGGTTGTTGCCCTCATTGCTTTCGAGAACTGCGTTGCCGATATCAATTGTGCAATCCAGATTTAAGGTGGGCTGAGCTTCCTGGCATTGGAAAAAGAATGGCTCTGTATACGTAAACTGACTGTATCCCGGTAGATTACTCGATAGAACGATAAACGTCTCAACAGCGGTCAGTGCTCCTGTGCGACACTCGTATCTGCACTTGCCACTGAAACCACTCGCTAGCCCAGCCCCGTTGTTTCTCACAGTTGTTGCGAGAGTATAGAATTCAGGTGGAGAACCCTTTTCGACTGTCACATTCACTATCTGCAAATCCGCTTGAGCGGGTGGCGGGGTTGGCGTTTTTGTGACGGGCGGCGGGGGCGGCGTCGGCGTTGGCGTGCAAGCGAGACCAACTACAATGAGCCAAACAAAGACGGTGATAAGTGCTGTTTGTCGTGTCATGTTCAATCCTCCTCTCTTCTGCGTTCTGGGTGGTGTACTACATGGTGTGTATGGACAAAGTGTCCCATCTTGCCCACATTTTAGGTATCCAACTGGTTTTCGGAAACTTCCTCCAGTACCCTGTCCGAATCGCTGCCGACAGATGCTGTGAGGCACTACCCAGACACGCTCAGTCGAGAATTGACCAGTTGACTGTAACTAGGTAGATCCAAGCCTAGGGAAACTTATCTCCAAGGTATATGCCGTCCCACCGAACGTAATGAACTGGGCAGCCCCGACTCAGTATGCAACCGATTACCCAGAATGCGCCTTTTGGCTCGGCAGGCCAGTTTGCCAGGTTGGTCATGGCACTGTCAACCACATTGCTTGAGAAGGCCGGCGCTGCCTGGAAGATGGCTGTGCTGTCCGCCCAGTTCGCGGGCATAGCCGGACGGCCCGCTGGGGATTGAGGCTTGGTTTCCGTGTTGGCTAGTATCTCCCCATCATAGCGAACCTCAATCTCCAGCTTCAAATGCTGGCTTTCGTTCCAGAACCAGAAGTGCCAGCTCCCACGATCGGCTGGCAGCCGACCATCATTCCAGATGAGTGCTCCTTCGATCACGTAGAGTTCATTGTCGGCGTCGAAACCCTTGGCCTCTACCCTCTCCCTTGCTAAGTCGAAGGCCCACCGCGCCGAGCCATCAGACGACGATCCAGTCCGCCGGGCTGGTGTGGGAGCCTGTACCACCGTTACAGGGCCGCACGAGACTAGGGCAATGCTGAGCATGAAGCCCAACAGGGCAGCATTCGTCAGAAGGTGCATCGCTTTCATCACTCCTCACTCCAGTATATTACATGGTGTATTGGCTGCTGGCACTCCCCAAGGTTCATTTTGGCAAACCGTCGTGAGCCTTGGCGGCGGGGGCAAGTGCTGCAAACGCTGTGGCAGCTGGTACAGAAACCCCAGCTTTAAACTTGAACTCGGGAATATCTACCAGTGGTGTCAACATCAGTTCTTTATCGACACGATTTCCAAGGAAAACTAGGTTAAACGCCGGTACTCGTACTTTGGACTTTGGACAAACTTATGACAAGCGAGTAATGGCGCTTGCTGGGCTTGGGCCGCTGGAGCGGATTATTTGGCAGTTTCGGAATGTCGCCAAGCTGCTCAAACGCCCGAATAATTCCACCAGCGTGGCGAAAAGGCT
>CAYGWJ010000159.1:0-2947 GCA_964353405.1 uncultured Anaerolineae bacterium | reverse complement strand
CGCTGACGGGACACACGCGTCCCTCGCTGTTGCTTAGACCATAATCAGGCCGGGGCTGGAACCATGATGTGGCCGGGAACTACGGGCTTCCCGCAAGGAACTGGCGCTCCGGGACCCGGGCCGACCGCTAGTTTGAACCGTAATGTGGCCGAAAGTGCAGAACCGAAAGCACAAAGTGGCCGAGAGTGCACGCTTGCCAGCGGGAGGATAGGGGAGCTCTCTTACGGCTGGCGGCACCTTGGGCGGCGTCGGCTCCACGTGTGAGATCTCAGGCGACTAATGATGGGGGAGCCTTCGGACCAACACGGACGGAGGTATGGGAATCGGGAGCAACTCAACCCTGTGTCCCATCCGGCAGGATGTCTCGCCAGGTGCACACGGGGCGATCTCCTCTGAAGGGTCCTTGTGCCCACTAGGCGATTGTTGCTGACACCCCGAAATCCAGCAGGCTCTGGATTGTCCGTCCGCTGTGGAAGGCGGTGTGGGTGTATACCATCGTCGTCTTGATGTCCTTGTGATCCAGCAATTCCCGAACCGTGCGGATGTCGAACCCGGCCTCCAGCATATGGGTTGCGAACGAGTGCCGCAGGGTGTGAGGCGACACGAGCTTCGCAATACCAGCTCTCCTTGCAGCGGTGCGGACCGCTCGCTGTATGACACTCCGGTGGAGAGGATAGCGGTTCGGTGCATCCGCTGAGGTCCCTCGGTGCGTCTGGGCGCCGGGGAACACATACTGCCACATCCACTCATGGGGAGCCGTCGGGTATTTGCGGTCAAGCGCTTCAGGAAGACCGACTGCGCCCAAGCCTCGCTTCAAGTCCAGCTCATGCGCGTTCCTGACCCGGACAAGGTGCTCCTGAAGTGGCCCCACGAGTGTTGCCGGCAGGATGGTCCGGCGATCCTTGGCTCCTTTGGCGTCCCGCACAAGGATCTGAAGATGGCCGAAGTCCAAGTCATTCACTCGGAGTGAAAGGCACTCCCCGACTCTCATTCCGCTGCCATAGAGCAGCTTGGCGATCAGCTGCTCCCGTCCTTCAAGCAGGCTGAGGAGTGTTTCGACTTCCGCCCGTGTCAGGACAGTGGGGAGGCGCTTTGTGCGATGTGCTCGGAGAGGCGTGAGCTTGAACTCGATCTCCTGCCCGAGCACACCTCGATAGAGGAACAGGATTGCCGCCAGAGCCTGGTTCTGCGAGCCGCCCGACAGATGGCGTTGGACAGCCAGGTGTGTCAGGAAGGCCTCGATCTCCTGCCTTCCCATTGTCAATGGATGCCGCTTTCCGTGAAAGAGGATGAACCGTCGGATCCACTCCGTGTAGCGCTTCTCCGTTGTGGCCGCCAAGTGCCTTCGCCTGGCCACATTGTGGACTGACTACATCAGCTTCACTGGATCTCCTCCGGAGACACGCTCGGCGGCAACGGACCGTGAGCGCAGATTTCCGTGTATCATCTTCCTAGGACATCCTAGGGGGTCTCCCAACTCTTGGGAATCCCGCCTGGGGGTGAATCCACCGCAAGCAAGACGCGGACTCACAGTTGGGCGGCTGCGACTGAACTCGATGTGGTCGTCGGAAAGTTCCAAGACCGTGAGGTGCTGAGGAGGAGGCCCAAAGCGGCAAGCGGAGTGGAGCAGGTGGCGAGCGCGGGCACCACTAGCTACCTGTCAGTTGTTCTCCGAGGAGTACGGTCAACCGCCTGAGAGGAGGCTCGCAATGACATTCCGAACAATGATGATCATCAAGGCCGTTGTATGCCTGAGCCTAGGCGTACCCATCCTCATCGCTCCCATCTTCCTCTACTCGCTGTTTGGCGCATCCCTGAATCCCGGGGGTATATTTGCCGCCAGGGAGTACGGGGCGTCGCTGATGGGCAATCTGATGCTCACCTGGTTCGCGAGGAACGCGATCGAATCGGATGCGCGACGGGCGATTGTCCTGGCGTTGTGCGTCTACGATGCGATCGGCTTCGTGATCACACTCATAGCTCAGTTCTCTGGCGTGCTGGGTCCGCTGGGATGGTTTGCGGCCGCGATCTACCTGTTCTTCGCGATCGGGTTTGGGTGGTTCCTGTTCCCGCAGAAGAAGGCGTGAGACAGTGCCCGCGCTCGCACCTCCCCTGGGTCGCGGCACATCCCCGGCCCAGGGAATCATCGGGGATGTGAATCTGTAGCCGAATCTTGCAGCCGCCCAACAACTCGCTGAAGCTGACCCGGCGGGCTGGGCCATAGGGTGGGGTGCCTGGTCCGCTGGTGTGCGCGAGAATGATGGGTGTGTCGCCCTCTTCCGCCGGGCAGCTTAGCTCGAGGCCGTTAGGCGGCGCAATGCGCGAGGTGATGCGCACCCATCCAGAGCGAAAGGGAGCAAGAACATGAAGAAACCGTTCCTCGCAACCGCTCTTCTTGCCGTTGCGGTCTCCGCTTGCGGAGGGGTCAAAGCCAGGGTGCCGGACGATCCCTACGCCAAGGAATCACAGGCCATAGTGGAGAAATGGATCGCGGCCTTCAACGATCTTGATGCGCAGGCGCTCCTGTCCTTGTATGCGAATGACCTCACCTGGAAGGACTGCGCTCACTATAGCTGTGATGTTGAGCCCCTGATGAACCTACAGGGTGCTGTGCCGATGTCATTCCGAGGGGAGGGCTTCATCACGGAGGCCCAGTCCTACATGGTGACGAATTTCGGCAGGTTTGCCGTATTAGAGGTCATGTACGCGGAACCAGAAGGGGGCCCGCCCACTCCCATACCCGCGACTGTGATCCTCGAATTCAAGGACGGAAAGATAGTGAGTGAGACTTGGTACTACATCTTGCCATGACACTGCCGGGGGCCAGCGCAAGCAATGGGCATCAAGAGTGTCATTGGACTGCATGACGGGTCGCGCGAACGAAGGGCCCGAACTCTAGCAGCTGGTGATCCTTCGAGTATGGCCGAGCACTCCTGGCCCCTTCGGA
>CAYGWJ010000158.1:0-3607 GCA_964353405.1 uncultured Anaerolineae bacterium | reverse complement strand
GCGTACACATTCTTGGATGAATCGCTTTCGACGTTTGTTGATTCGGTGGGAAAAGAAAGTCGAGAACTATTTGGCCATGCTTGAATTCGCCTGCGCGTTCATTGCCTTTCGTGCCGCCGAGGTTTTCGGATAGGCTCTTAGAACATCCGACGATCCAAAACGTAAAGCATTTAGCTGCAAGCGCCAGTGTCCGAAATCTCCCATCCAATGATCCAACTACTTGTCGACAATCCTCTGCTACTTTTGTTCGTCGTTGCCGCCATCGGCTACCCGCTGGGGCAGATCAAGATTCGCGGCAGCAGCCTGGGTGTGGCAGCCGTGCTCTTTGTGGGCCTGGCAGTCGGCTCGCTGCATCCCAACCTCAAGCTGCCCGAGGTTATCTACACGCTCGGGCTGGTCTTGTTCGTCTACACCGTCGGGTTGAGCAGCGGGCCGGGTTTTTTCGCTTCGTTCCAGCGCAAGGGTCTGCGCGACAACCTGCTTGCCGTTGGGATGATCCTGCTGGCGGCCGTCATTTCGGTCGCCGCTCATTATTTGCTGCATCTCAAGTCAACGCAGACCGCCGGGATGTTTGCCGGCAGCCTCACCAACACTCCGGCGCTGGCCGGCGTCCTCGAATACCTCAAGACTTGGTCTCCGCCGGCTTTGCTCGACCAGATGCTGGCCGAGCCGGTCGTGGGGTATTCGATCACCTACCCTATGGGTGTCGTCGGCATGATCGCCACGATCGCCCTGATGCAAAATCTGTGGAAGGTGAACTATGCCGCCGAGGCGCAAAACCTGCAAGAATACAACGTGCACAAGCGGCTGTATAGCCGCTCCGTGTGCGTCACACAACCGCGAGCCGTGCAGGCGACCGTCAGCGAGTTGATTCACCAGAACAAGTGGGGCGTGGTCTTTGGACGCGTGAAGCGGGACGATCACACGGCTTTGGTCGAAGGGAACACCCGGCTGCAATGGGGTGACACCGTGACGCTCGTGAGCACGCCGGAAGAGCTGGATCGCATCGCCGAGTTTTTGGGTGAGCCAGGCGACCAACACCTGGAGCTCGACCGGAGCGTGATGGATTACCGGCGCATCTTTGTATCCAATCCCAAGCTCGCCGGAAGCCGCATCAAGGACTTGCACTTGCAGCAAAGGTTCGGCGCCGTCATCACGCGCGTGCGACGCGGCGACATGGAGCTATTGCCGCGCGGCGACACGGTGTTAGAGTTGGGCGACCGTGTGCGTGTCCTCACACAGCGCGAGCGCATGGACGAGGTAAGCACTTTTTTTGGCGACTCGTACCGCGCGCTGTCCGAAATTGACATCCTCACTTTCAGCCTGGGATTGGCGATGGGCCTGGTGTTGGGCAGCCTTCCGGTGCCGCTGCCCGGCGGCATCATCTTCAAGCTGGGTTTTGCCGGCGGCCCGCTCATCGTGGCCCTCATCTTGAGCACGGTGGGGCACACCGGGCCGATGACGTGGGCCTTGCCCTATAGCGCCAACCTCACGTTGAGGCAGATCGGGCTGGTGCTCTTTCTGGCCGGAGTCGGCACGCGGTCAGGCTATGCATTCATCACAACGCTCACCCAGGGCAACGGCGGGCTGATCTTTGTGGCCGGCATGGTCATCACGTGCGTGACGGCGCTGGCAACACTGTGGATCGGCTACAAACTGTTCAAAATTCCGTTGAGCCTGCTGGCCGGGATGCTGGCCGGTCTACAAACTCAACCGGCGGTGCTCGGCTTTGCATTGGAACAGACGGACAATGAACTGCCCAACGTCGGCTATGCGACTGTCTATCCTGTCGCCATGATCGCCAAGATTCTTGCCGCGCAATTGCTGCTCACTTTGCTGAGATAAAGAATCGCTAACCGGCGATTACCCCGCACTTACCCGCCCCCATCCAATGTGTGGTATATTTGATTCTACTATGCCAACAAGGAGATGCTTATGCGAGCAGGGCTCAACCGACTGCAACAACTTCACGGCTTCATGGTCCTCCAATCGCTGTACCCGGTTGTGATCTCTAGTTTGCTGGCCTGTGGCATTTTCGCCGGCCGAGTCTACCTGAGCCGGGTGTGGACCTACCACTCTCTGGTTTGGAATTTGTTCCTGGCTTGGGTGCCATACGTGTGCAGTTTCTGGATTGCCTACGTGCATCAGCGCCATCCGCGGCGTTGGTGGTATCTGGTGATACCCGCCGGGTTGTGGCTCATCTTTTTCCCCAACGCTCCCTATCTTCTCACTGACTTGTGGCACTTGCGAACGCGCCCGCCTGTCCCGGCCTGGTATGACCTGGGAATGTTCATCGCCTTTGCCTGGACAGGCTGCTTTCTGGCTATCGTCTCACTGCGCGTCATGCAGACGCTGGTCAAGGCCCAGGTGGGCTGGCTGGCAAGCTGGGCATTTGTGATCGCCACACTGGGGTTGAGTGGGCTAGGCATTTACATGGGGCGCTTTTTGGGTTGGAACAGTTGGGACCTGGTACTCCACCCACGCAGCATCCTGGCCGATGTGACCGCCTGGCTGGTCCATCCGCGTGGCCACTTGCAGATGTATGGCTTCACATTGCTGTTCACCGCCGTCTTGCTGGTTTGTTATCTAACCTTCACGTCGCTCCAACATCAAGAGCGGTCCTGACATGCCACGACTGTCTCTGAGCGACGCTGCGATCTACTATCAAGAGTACGGCCACGGGATGCCGCTCCTCCTGCTCCACGCCGGTTGGGGGCTGGGCATCAACGGCTTTGCGTATCAGCAAGACACATTGGCCGACGAGTTCCGCATGATCGTCCCCGACCGGCGCGGCTATGGCCGCTCGACGCGCGTGGAAAAACTGCAAGCCGACTTTCACTGGCAGGCCGCCGACGATATGTTCGCGCTGCTCGATGCGCTGAACGTGCGCGAGACGCTCGTGTGGGGGCACAGCGACGGCGCCGTCATCGGCGCGATCATGGCTATCACGCAACCCGCGTGCGTGCGTGCATTGATCTTTGAAGGTGGACATTTGTACAATTGCAAGCCGCTCTCGCAGCCCATCTTTGAGCAAATCTATCGAGACCCGACCGTTTTGCCCATCGCGGCACAAACTCGATTGGCCGAATATCACGGCAAAGCTACCTGGCAACGCGTCATTCGCAATTGGGCCGGGGCATGGCTTGAACTGGGCCGGCGCGAAGGCGACCTGTATCGAGGCCGGTTACACGAGATCACTTGCCCCGCACTGGTCATACACGGCGGTCAAGACGAACACACACCCGTGAGCGAAATTGAATCATTGACCGAGCGCATCCCAGGCGCACGCCTGTCTGTTTATCCCAAGGCGGGCCACTGCGTTCACGATGCACGTTTGCACTGTGCAACTTGCACACAAAAAGCTCGTGAATTCTTCCACAACGCACTTGCGCATTGATTTATGGTATCTTCTCAAAAAGTAGGGGAGACTTCCGAAGTCTTGACTGGATTTACGCTTGTCGCAACGTCTTGCCAAGACTTCGGAAGTCTAGTCCCGCGAATTATTGAGATGATACGATTTATGTATATTACGGAATTCTAAAAACTCGTGTAAAAAACACTTGACAATGCAACCGATTGCATGTATAATATCATCAAACATGCAACC
>CAYGWJ010000157.1:0-10566 GCA_964353405.1 uncultured Anaerolineae bacterium | reverse complement strand
TCGTCATCTTCAATCTCCCTGGCAATGGCGAGCGCTTCGGCCCGCGACGAAGAGGACAGGTGTGGCCCTAAATCCTTCAGTGCAGCAGCAAGGATCGACTCGTCCTCCACACCTCGCAATGCGGCCAACGCTTCGCGTGCGATCCCACTGCGCTGATCACCCGACAGGTGCTCTAGCAGGCTGATCAGCGCCAGCGCGCGCGTCCCTTCACCGGCAAACCCACGCGCCATGTCAACAGCGTCTCCGTAAAGCTCGGCGGGCACATTCTTTGACAACTCGCCCAGCACCTGCGCACGCATGGCATCGTGGGTGATTCCCTGGGCAACGCGTAAAGCCTCTCGCATGACGCTCACCCTGGATTCTTGAGTGAGTTCGCCCGACAGGCTGCCCAGTGTCACCGCCCGTGTGGCGCTGTCTGTTGTCGCCCTGGCCGCAACAAGCGCTTTGGCCTGCCAGGACATCGGTAACAAGGGGAATACTTTTTTCAGCGCCGCGCCGCGTTGCCGCTCGTCAGGTATTTGAAGAACGTGCACCAGTCCTTCTTGCGGTTTCCAACGACCTGTCTCGACGAGGCGGTAGATCAGGTCGGGCGATACGTTCTCTACCAGCGAGTACACGCTGCTCTGGATGAGGGCGCAACGGATTTGCCGGCCGACATCCCACCACCGGTCGCTTTCGGCCCAATGCCAGGCCAGGTTCAAGTCAGCCAGGTAACCGGCATAGGTGTTTTCTCGCGAGTAGCGCACTTCAGCCCATGCGTTATGTGCCTCTCCTTCGGTAACCAGCGCACACAGGACATCGTTCATGCCGGCGCCCACTAGATGGGCTGCCAGGTGATAACGAGCATATTCATCATTCGCCAACTGTGGCCAGTCGCCATCGCATTGCTTGCGGTACTGGCCGACGATCCGCAGGTGTGCGTGTCGCGTGCACTCGGCCAGGTCATCCAGGAGGTAGAGGCTGGCCGGGGAAACATCTGTTTGTTCTACCTCGCCTGCGACAAAGTCGCGCAGACTTGCATGGTAGAACGAAAAATGCAGTTCCCCATTCTGGATCTCAGCGATGAACGCGCTCCAGCGTTCTTTCAGCAACCGGGCTGCTTCATGTGCGGTCGCCTCAGCGCCCGACCATGCAAGCAACTGGCTGAGGCTAACCGGTTCCTGTGCCGCGGCTAGAGTCGCCAGCAATGGCGCATACACGGCATCCCATCGAGCAGGTCCTTCGCCGCGTCCGTTCAGCCCCTCGCGCCAGTCGCCCCAATACTCGGTGTAGTAGCCGACCAGGCCGGCGGGCAGATTGCCCAGGTCGAGCGGAGCGCGGCTGCCCGCTATGATCTCGCCGATCACATAGTGCAGATAAATCCACACTCCGCCGCTCTTGCTGGTCAGAGTACGAACAAAGTCTGTTTCGGCGTAAGCATGCGCTTGCAACAGCCTGGCAACTTCAGGGCGGTCTGCGATAGCAACCAGGTATCTTTCCACGTCACGCAGGTTGTCCTCCATCCTCGCCTCAAGTCTCTCGACGTGTGGCGCGGACCGGAAGCTGAGCCGCACAGGAGCGGGGCGCTGGGAGAGCACCAGGTAGACGCCATCCGGCAACACACTGGGCAGCCCCAGTACATTCCCGCCCGGCATCGTGCCGGCTTCGTCCAGGCCGTCGCACACAATCACAATCTTTTCGTCTGGCTCCAACTGGCTGGCGGCTTGACGGAGCAGTCGGTCCAGCAACTGATGATCGGCCAGGGGAGTTTCACAGCCCGTGTAAGTTTCGATGTGGTAGCGCAGTGCAAGCTGTGCCGCGAGCGACCGAAGCGCAAGGTTCAGATTAGCCTCACCCGGGACCTGCTCGGCAAACAGATAGAGATACCTTCGTTGGCGGACCAAATAGGACAGGAAGGAAGTCTTGCCGACGCCGGCTTCGCCTACCAGCAAGAAAGCGCCAGACCGGCGCGTCGGATCGTTGAGAAAGGCATCCAGCTTCTCGACCAGCCATTCACGTCCCACGAACTCGTCCACACAGACGCGCTGAAAGACGGCGTCGGCTTGGACGATTTGCTCGGCCAGTGCTGTACAGTCACCGTCTGCTGCCGGTGATACACCAAAAACGTCTTCGAGGGCTTGGTCGGTATAGGACGCCATGGCAGCAGCCCGAAACAGAGCCTGCACCCATCTTTGCCCTAAAGAGGGCGCAGCTCCCACACAGGCTTTGACGAAGGCGATGACCACGCCATAGTCGGCCGGTTTTTCGGCGTGCCGCCAGGACTGCAAAGTCCGAACACCAATTCCCAGCGCCCCGGACAACTCGGCCTCGGCGCCTTCCAGCGTCGGCTTTCGCTTTGCACGTTGATAAGCCCTGACGCCTTCCTCGACCAGCCAGGCGAACTCGGTTTGCGGGCCTTGCTTGCTCAGTGCCCTCTTCACGCTTTCACCTCAACTCTGCGAAAATCCGCAGCCTTTCCTCAAGCTTTCGCACGAAGACGTGAGTATAATGAGAACAAAAGTTCTAATGGACTACCTATTATATCATCAATGCGCGCGCAGTTCCAGTCGAACACGAAATTACTTGGAAGATGCAGGAGAAGTCATTCAACAAAGGCCCTGATGATCCAGAATAACCAACATCTCCCACATATTCAAGAGCTTTCAAGACTGCTTCGTGAGCATCACGATTGCTCTGGTCTTAGCCTTCGGGAGCTAGCTACTCTTTGTGACATGGATCATAGCTATGTTTCGCTGATCCTGCAGGGTAAGCGACGGCCAGCTCGAGACCTGCTCATCACCCTGGCTGCTTTTGGGTGGGGGCTCGATCAAATGCAAACAGACGAGTTGTTGCTCCTTGCGGGTTGGCCGCCATTGGGACGATCTGCTCTACGCGAGTATCGTAAGCTTGTGACACCTAGACGACACCGGCTTGACGATGTGTCCTTCAGGTCAGTTGAGCCGCTATGACCATCCTGAATTGCTAAGATCAACGAGTCCTGTCGCGCGGCCGACTATCGAAACGGCTGACGTTGGTTCCGACCATTGCTGTTACTGACTGTAGTCTGGCCTGCCCCGTGCAGCTTTGAGACGGAGTCGCCTGACAGTCAGCAAAAGCGCGAGTGCCGACCGCAAACCTTAGGTCCCCCGATGGTCACTCAGTGTACTGTCTCACACCTCAAGCGTTCTCCATTCCGCCTTACCCATATACACTTTCATACTTGTTTGTAGGTCTACGTTTTTCGTTATGCCATTGGTTGCCTGTACCATAGGGTTTTGCTAAGGTAGCTTAAACTCCAGTGTAAGAGGCACAGGCAAATTGGCGGCAGAACCAAAGTCAAGCATTAAGTGACATTCAAAATCCTATAGTATGGTTGTCGGATGGTTTTGAGGAGCACTCTTCTAGTGGAAATTGCAACTCGCCGATCTCTACAAGCTGCGCTTCGGCCGGCCTGGTTTCCGCTCCGCTAAGCCAAGATTATCAATTGGGCTATACTGCCGATGTTTTTCTTTGACGTCTGTACTAGCCAGTGTTACGTATTTTCGTGTCATCTCAAGTGTGGTATGGCCAAGAATCTTTTGTAGCGTAAACACATCTCCGCCGTTGACCAGGTAGCGCACGGCGAAGGTGTGGCGCAGCAAGTGCGCATGGAGACGAGGAATGTCCGCACGCTGCGCCAGTCGCTCGATCATCTGCTCCACGCTACGTGCCGTGACCGCGCCACCTGCGGCAGTCAAGAACAACCGATTCTCGTTCAAATTGACTGCCTGAGGACGGTAGTGTTCTACATACCGTATGATCGCCCGGCGTGTGGTCAGTCCCATCGGAACGATCCGTTCCTTTGCACCTTTGCCAAAGACTTTGAATTGACCAGCCGTAAAGTCAATATCAGAAATCTTGAGATGAACCAATTCGGACAGCCGGATGCCGGTATCCAGAAACAGTAGGTTGATCGCGTAATTGCGGACTGCTTCGCCGGTGTGTTGTTGGGTGGCCACGAGAACTCGCCGGACTTCATCCTCGGTCAAGGGCTGGATGAGCACCTGTGGCACATGAGGGGGCTTGATTCCTTTGAAGATGTTGTCTTTGGTGTAGCCTTCTTCTTGTAGCCACGTGGCAAACGCCCGGAGAGCGCGCACGTATCCGTGAATTGACTGTGGTGCAAGGCCACCTTGCACTTCGTGGCGGAGGCAGTGATTGGCGTACCGAGTCGTGAGTTCCATCAGAGATTTGATGAACGACCGCCCGTCATCGAGAGTGAGCGAGCGAACCTTCGCTGGTGTTCCGCCATCCTGCATAAACGTCGCAAAGCGCGTGAGCTTCTTGCGATACCACAAAATGGTTTCAGGGCTCTTACCCTCCAGGGTCAGAGCGGTCATGTAATTATCGATCGCTCGAGGCAGCGTCAGTTCCATCAGTTCCTTCTTTAGGTTATTTCTTTGCAGCATCGTACACCTCCTCATAGGGAAAATGGTTGACTGGCGTTGACTCGTGGTGACAAGGCACGGAAGAGAATTCAAAAGTCTCCCGTATTTTTATTTTTCTGCGCGAGGCGGCCAAAAAGCCAAAGTGGGGGAAAACAAAGGGACCTGCCCCAAGGCAGGTCCCCAAGTGGGAGAACCACGCTATTCTAGTCCCGGAATTCGAGGTTCTTTCCCTTTTTGATAGGCCGGATAGGATTCGAACCTACATGTCCTTTCGGACGGGGGATTTTAAGTCCCCTGCGTCTGCCATTTCGCCACCGGCCCGTAACAGAAATGATTCTACCTCTGTGAGTCAGACCCGTCAAGTTCCTCCGAGTTCCTACAAGGGGTTCTCGAAGGAACTCGGGGGAACTGGCAGGTTAGCGTTTGAGGTATTTGTCGAACCAGCCCACGATGCGATTGAGCCGGTCAACCCGATGCTTGGGCTCACCACTGCGTGAAAGCTCGTGACCCTCGCGTGGATAGCGCACGAATTGCACTCGGCGCTTGAGCCTTCGCAGCGCGGTGAACAGTTGCTCCGCGTCGCTGATGGGCGCTCGAAAATCATTGTCGCTGTGCAAGATGAGCAATGGCGTGCGAATGTTCTCTACATACGCCAACGGCGAATGCTTCCAGAAACGTTCAGGCTCTCGCCAGGGGAAGCCATCGAACTCGGTCTCGACCCACTCGGCGATATCGGTTGTGCCATGCAAATGCGCCACGTCATACACGCCGCGCTGGCTCACCGCGCACGCGAACCGCTGCTCGTGACCGACAAGCCACACGGTCATGAACCCGCCGTATGAACCGCCTGTGACGCCGATGCGCCGGGGGTCAATGTACCCGCGCTTGACCACCGTGTCAATGCCAGAGAGAATATCGCCCGCGTCCGACTCGCCCCAGGCGGCGTGATTGCCGCTGGCAAAGGCTGTGCCATAGCCGTCCGAGCCGCGCGGGTTGCAAAAGAACACCACATAGCCGCGGGAGGCAAGGCACTGCCACTCGTGCCACATCGAAGGATAGCCCGGCCCCCACATCGCCTGCGGCCCACCGTGAATCTCGACTGCCAGCGGCCACTTGCGGCGCGGCGAAAAGTTGGGCGGGAACATCGCCCAGCCCTGGATCGGCGTGCCATCGGGCGCTTTGTAGCGGACCTCGCGAACCGGGGCGATGAATTTTCCCGCGAGCCATTCCTCGTTGAGGTGCGTGACGCGCCGCTCACGGTCGCCCTCCCTCAGGAACAGGTCGCTGGGATATTCGGGCGCGCTGGCGGCGAAGGCGATTTGTCCGTCGCCAGCCACATCAAAGCCGGTGACGATGCGCCGCTTGTCCACCGTGAGAGTGACGCGCCCGCCCGTTGGCCTCACACGATAGATGCCGGTATCGCCGTGGTCGCCCGCGCTGAAAAAGAGCGCGCGATTATCCCGCGACCAGCGCACGACCTCGACCGCCCGATCCAATTCAGCTGAAAGCTCGCGAGGCTTGCCGCCGGCAGCCGGACGAACCGCCAACCGCGTGACCTGGCCCGAAGGATGCTCTTCCGGCAAGCGCAGGTAAGCAATCCACTTGCCGTCCGGCGAAGGAAATGGACTGGCGGAGCCAAAGCCCGGATCGCGCCAGCGCGTCACACGACCGTTGGGCACAGAGATGCGCACGAGGTCTGTGTGTAATCTACTCTGATCAGCGCGAGGGTCACGCTCGGCAGACGTGAGGATGAAGCGCCCATCCGGCATCCATACTGGCGGCGCGTGATCCAGCTCGCCATCCGTGAGGCGCTTGGGCGTCGAATGGTTCTCCGTCTCGACGATGTAGATGTGGCTATGCCGCCCGTCAAGGTAATAGTTCAGCACGCGGTAGGGCAAGCGGGTGATGATACGTGGATCGCGCCTCGACTCGTCTTCTTTGCGCTTGCGCTCCTCGAACTGGCGCAGCTCGTCCGGGTCAGTCGGCAGCTGGACGCCGCGATCTTGATCACGGCGCTCGGCCGCGTTCGAGCGAGAGAGGAAGGCGATGAGCTTGCCGTTGGGCGACCAGGCCGGGTCCGTCGCGCCCTGGCGCATGTCGGTCAGCTTGCGCGCTTCGCCCCCGTTGAGGCCAATGAGGTAAATCTGTGGCTTGTTGTCGGCGCGCGTGGACACGAATGCAATTTGCCGGCCATCGGGACTCCAGCGGGGTCCGTAATCCTGTAAAGTGCCGCTGGTGAACTGGCGCGGCGCTCCACCGGAGGTCGGCACCAGCCACAGCGCACGGTGATAGCCGTTGCGGGCCTGATCCACCGTCAATTTGACAAAGGCCACCCACGCGCCATCCGGCGAAATCTGCGGATCTTCTACCCAGGCCATCTGGTACAGGTCTTCCGGCACGATGAAACTAGCGTTTCGGGGCATAGGTCCTCCTTTCGCTGGTCTCCGTCTGGAAACCCGTAGAACGGCACTCTTGCATCATGCCGCTCGGCCCAGGCCGACGTGGAATGAGGCTGTCGGCCACGCTGCGTTCGAGGCTTGATTTATGGTGCAAGGTTGAAGCGCGAACGAGGTTATTGTATCACAAATCGGGCAGCACCGGCGGCTGCAGGCCAGCCTGATACGCCCCGCTCATCACGCGGCGCGCTCGTCAGTCGAGAGGCCTTTCGGCGCGGCGAGCGTGAAGGTTGAACAAAAGCGCACGTACCACAATAGCGGCGAGGAGGCCAGGTGGATAACGACGATGAACGACCGGATGGCTCAACCGTCAAGCGAGCAAACCATGCTGCTTGAGGAACTGGCGCAGCCCTTCTTCGCTCGGTTCGGTGATGAGCGTGCCGCGATTAAAATCGCGCGTGGAGCGGCCCGCCGGGCGAGGAGCCGGCTCGCGGATGGGCAGAGTGCTGCCTTCTTCTGCGACGACGACGGCCGGCACGCCCAGGTGTCCATTCCAATGTTGGATGCGCTCCAGTGCTTGAGCGTCTTGAGAGCAATCCACTTCCTGATACGGCACGCGCCATTCGGCCAGCAGTTTGCGGGCGCGCGCCTGGTCGGGGCAATACGTCGCACGGGTGTAAAGGACAAGATGAACTGCCATACTGTGTCTACTCCTGCGTGTTGCTGACAATGGACACGATTTGTTCCGGCGAGATGAGCTCGCCATCCACACGGTTGAGACCGACGACGCGCCGCCCACCCGCGATGCGCTCGATCTCACGCCGATAGTCACCCAAATTCAACTCTGCCACGATGACGCGCTCAACGCCATCGAGCGCCGCCTGGATGGCTTGCTCCGGCACAGGCCATAACGACTGGATCGCCAAGGCGGATACAACTTGCCTCCTGCTTCTTGCAAGTTGCACGGCTTCTTCCATTGCCCGCGCCGTAATGCCATAACTGATGATGAGTGTCCTGGCTTGTGGCTGCAAATCGGCCTTGACCATTTCGATCTCGTCGCGATGCCTTTCGATCTTTTCATTCAAGTGACGGTTGAGCGCGCCGACCACAGCCGGGTCTTTGAGCAGCAGCCCTTGCTCGTCGTGCGACGAACCTGTGAAGCGAGTGATGTTCGGCCCGCCGAAAATTGCCAGCGGCGGCACAACGTCAGGCGGATCGAACTGGTAAGGTCGAAACTCTCCTTGTCTCCTACTCTCCTTGTCACCTTGTCTGTCCGTCACGGGCACACGGACAAATTCATCCACCTCAACCGTCGTCGTCGTGAGATTCAATTCCTTGTCCGACATGACAAACACGGGGCAGCGAAAGCGCTCGGCCAGGTCAAAGGCTTTCATCGTGAGTGTATAACACTCGGGCACAGACGAAGGGCACACTGCAATGATAGGATAGCCGCCCGATGTGCCCCACCGCGCGAACTGCACGTCCCCCTGCCCCACCGTCGTCGCGCCGCCTGTCGCAGGTCCTGCGCGCTGAACGTCCACGATCACCAGCGGCACTTCGCCCATCACGGCCAGACCGACATTCTCACTATAGAGACAAAGGCCGGGGCCGCTCGTCGCCGTCATCGCACGAGCACCCGCCATCACCGCGCCGATGCACATGCTGATGCTGGCAATTTCGTCTTCGGCCTGCACCGCCACACCGCCGAGGCCGGGCAAGTCGCGCATCATCTGAATCAAGATAGACGTGGCAGGCGAGATGGGGTATCCGGCGAAAAAATTGCAGCCGGCGTCGAGCGCGCCGCGCACGATGGCCGTCGCGCCATCCGTGTACTCACGCATCCTCGTCGTCCTGGCCTTCTTCAGCAGAGTCTAATACGTCTGCGACCATGACATCCAGGCACAATTGCTGAAAGGCATGGTTTTCCCAATAAGGCAAATCGCTTTCGCCGAAATCGCCGCGCAATACCCGCGCCCGCTGAACGATCTCGTCCAGCTCGTCGCCTTCTTCGATGATGCTGTCGAGATCGTCCACGATTTCCTGAAAGCGCTCGGGCGGAAGTTTAGCTTTGATAACATCGGGAAAGGTGGACTCGGAAACAAGGTTCTTGCTCCGCTCATGAGACTTGCCGTCCAGGTCCACACCCTGCGCTTTCATGTTTTCAGTCAGGGTGTGCACCAGGTCTTCAATCTCCTCAGGCTCAAACAACTCCATCCCCAGTTGTGCGTTCAAGTCATGCTGCATCTCAAAGACAGTGACGCCCAGCTCCTCAAAGTGTTCCAGGTACTCGGTCAGGCCGGGCGTCTTGCCGGCGGCTCTCCAGAAAGCGCGATAGGCTGGCGAGTCTTTTTCGAGGTCTGGCACTTGGGTGATGTCCGGCTGAATGGCCTGAGCGGCCTTGAGCGCTTCCTCTTCAGCCGTTTGAAACTCAAAGGCTGTTTCCAGCGCCGCGCTCAAGGCCTCGTGCAAGATGCCGCACGTGGCCCAGATGATGGGACGGGAATCATTGCGCAACAACATTTCCGTGGCCGAAGCCAGCGCCAGTTGATCGGTCTCGCGCTCACGCTTGAGGCGCTGGCGGCATGCTTTGAACTGATTGAGCAGGGCGCGCTGAAAGCGAGGCGTGACCAGACTGGATACGGCGCGAATCTGCGCGTCTTCGAGGATGGCTTGATGTTCTTCGTCCGGCAACTGATCGAGCTTTTCAGGGGCCGGCACGGTGGCGTTGAACGACCCCAATTCCGCCAGCATCGCTTCCGCCGGGTCAAAAGCCAGGTCGCGAAATTCTGGCTCCTTGAACAACCGGGCGGAATCGTGCATCACGTGCGAGGCAAACTCGATAAACTCGTCATCGTCATCCATGTTGTAACCCTGCGCCAAAGGCTCCAACTCTTTCCAGAGTTGCACTTCGGCCTGTTCCGCGGCTTGGCGATGTTTGCGCTCGGCTTCTTTGCGGCGGCGCCGGTCCTGTTCGCGATGAGCCTGCTTCTTGATGGATTTGGATGGCTTTTTCACGTTTGCCTCTCGCGGGGATTTTGAGGAATCGCTGTTGACCGGACTCTAAGAGAGTGTACCATCGGCAGATAAATCAGTCAAGCAAAAGGGCCGCTTGCGCAGCGGCCCCCCCGACAACTGATTGGCTGAGTAGTTGTTCGACCGGCTATCGAATCGACTGCTCAGTCGCCTTATCAAAGATGTGAAAGTTCCCCATGTTGGCAACCAGTTCAAGCTTGTTGCCCACGCGCGCTCGTGTGCGCGGGTCCACAATGGCGACGAACTGCTTGCCGCCCGTGAGCAGGTACAGGTTCACTGAGCTGCCCATCAGCTCGGTCACATCCACCTCGGCCGGGATGCGGCCAGGCACCACGCCGGGCGGACAGAACTCGGGATCGTGCAGGTCCTCCGGGCGGATGCCCAGGACGAGGTCTTTGCCCACGTACGACTGCAGCGGCTTGACGCGGTCGGGCGGCACTTGCAGGTTGAACGAGCCGCCGTCAATGACCAGCTTGCCCTCGCTCGACTTGAGTTTCACATCGAAAAAGTTCATCGCCGGCGAGCCGATAAAGCCGGCCACAAAGATGTTGCTGGGCCGGTCGTAGAGGGCCTGCGGCGAATCCATCTGCTGCAAGAGGCCGTCCTTCAACACAGCGATGCGCGTGCCCATCGTCATGGCTTCCGTCTGGTCATGGGTCACATAGATGAAGGTGGTCCCGAGGCGCTGGTGCAGCTTGGAGATGTTGGCGCGGGTCTCGACGCGCAGCTTG
>CAYGWJ010000156.1:0-11027 GCA_964353405.1 uncultured Anaerolineae bacterium | reverse complement strand
TTGTCGGAGAGGCGTTTCGGAGTCTAGGCTTTAGCCGGTTTTGGCCGAAAATCGCCGCGTGCTCACCGGCTGAAGCCTCGATTCCGGCCCGTCAGGGTTCTCTCCGACAAGCTCCTAGTTCTGAAGAATCCATCTGCTGTCGCGAACAAGCCTCTTCCGCGACCAGCAAACAAACATGGATTAGCATGACCAGGACCTTGCTCCGCCAGAAGGTATCATAGTGTTTGCTGAGGAATCCCACCCTGCTCACCCGCAGTGTGTGCGTGGTCTTGCCATCGGTAACTATAGAGGATCAGATAAAACCTGCGAATCGTATCTTGAAAAAAACGACTCTGGTCATCGACGATCGCTACGAAGGCAGCCAGACACAGTATACTCTAATGATGGCAATCGTCAATTCCGGCTGCGCCGCACTTGACTCGATAGGCCGAATCCATACAATTATGGCACAGCCTTTATTCACAAGCCAGGGTCATGCTGCACATCCAACTGCTGGGCGATTTCATGCTCGCCGATGCCAAAACCGTGCAATGGAAGCCTGCCGCGCCGCTCACGCTTGACGTGACCGAGTTCCAATTCCATCATCATCGGCGGCGACATGATTGACGATCACATTCTGCCATATAGTGTCACGGTTTGCCCGTGTGTGTAACACTGCGTCTCTCGACCCCGGCGCAGTGTGACGCGCCTCGCGCCCATCACCTGCCAGTCGCCGTCCGAGCCGACCAAAGCGGTATCCGCGTCCACGCCGATCAGGAATGACCCGGCCGGCCGGCGGCCAAACATCAGCCCCACCATCGCTTCGGGAAACTCGTTATAGTGCGGCACGAGGACGGCCTTCGGCACCAGGCCAAAGGCCGGTCGCCATTGGCCGACCTTGGGCAGGCCCAGCCGCATCGAGAACCCCGGCACATAGCCGCCCATGATCATCGCTCCTGCGCTGCAGCCCGCCACCACGCCGCCGCGATCCAACACCTCCTTGACCGCCTGCCATAGCGGCGTATCCACCAGCGCGCCAAGCAGGTAATCCGGCTTGCCACCGGAAAAGTAAACGAGGTTCGTCCCGCGCACTTGATCCGCCATGGCCTCATCGCTGCATGCCGCCCGATCCAATGCCATGACCGCTTTTGCCTGCGCGCCCAGGCGATTGAAATGCTCGACGCCCATCTTGGCCCATCGCTCCGGCACGCCCGGCCCATCCGGGGCCGAGGCAGTCGGCAAGACCACCACGCGCGCTCCACCTGCCCGCTCCAACAGAACGCGATCCACTGCATCCATCGCATCCAAAAACTCGCCCGCTCCCACTAACGCCAATGTCCCTTTCATCTTGTCCTGCTCCAATACTTGGGCCATCGCCCACAGGCCGCTGTCAGCTCATGCAAACCATGCGCCAGTTGTGGCGTCAACGCATCCGCGCGGAAACGCCAACACCCGTTACCTTCGCCACGGCCCGGCGTATTCTGGCGCGCCTCTCAAGGCGTGGAATGCCGTCGCCGATGGTAGCACCACGACCCGCAAAAAGCAAGCTGCGCAAAAAGGTCCAGTGCGCTTGTGTCCCATCGAACAAAAAAGCCCTATCCGAAGATAGGGTTTTTTCTGGCTGGCGATGCTGTCTACGATGCTGTCTAGATGTTCTCGACAATGTTTGAAAAGATGTTGCCGATGGCCGGGCCGAGCAACGCCAGGATGACGATAACCACGATGGCGACCAAAACAAGAATCAACGCGTATTCAACCAAACCTTGACCTTCCTCGCGTGGCAGGAATAACATCTGACTCACCTCCTTTCTTTCGATACTCACTTTCGCACGAAAGCCGTTCTTGGGGCGTCACTCGGAAGAGTGCCCGCCGCCTGCGCTGACGTGCCAAGTGGCAAACTTGTGTGGACAACTGGCGTGCCAATATTATATGCTGGTCGTATAACGACCGCATAACCGCCAGGCGGGGCGGCGTGACAGATTCGTGACATTCTTACATCTTTATTATATCATAGGGATTTCCGGATGTGCCTTCGCTGACGACAACTTGTTGGATTCGTCTTCTGACACATAGAACTCTGCTTTCGCCAGTGCCCAGCGCCATTGTGGTTCGTTTTGGCTTGACATAGTCTGTGCAGTGGCTGTTGTGTCAGAACATGACGCCAACAAAATCAGCTTTTTTCTGGCCCAACCGGAAAGGTCTATATCAAGGTTAGATTCCGGTATGAGCCGGTGCTCTCGAACAGAACATATGGGCGCACGGGCAGGGCTGAGGTTCACGTAACTCGGCAGGCCGCCTCTTTCATCTTGACGGCGGTGGCGACCGTTTGAAAGTGAATGTCTACTGTATCGTTCACATTTCGGGCATAGCCGCCCGCCATCGTGATGGCAACCGGCAGGCCCGCTGCACGACAACGCTCCAACACCAACTGGTCGCGCCCGGCCAGCCCACGCTTGCTCACCGCCAGCCGCCCGAAGGCATCGTCCAGGTATGGATCCGCCCCGGCCACATAAATCGCCAGCTCGGCTTCGATGGATTCGAGCGACCAGCGCAATCCCTTTTCGAGCGCATCCAGATAGGCAGCGTCATCGGCGCGATCCTCCAATCCAATATCGAGGTCGCTGTGTTCCTTGTGAAAAGGAAAGTTCCTGGCGCCGTGGATCGAGAAGGTAAACACGTCGGGGTCGTGAGCCATGATCGCCGCCGTGCCGTTGCCCTGGTGCGCGTCGCAATCTATGACGACCATGCGCCGCGCGCGCCGCTCAGCCTGCATCGCACGCGCGGCCACGGCAATGTCGTTGAACACGCAATAACCCTCACCGCGGTCGGCAAACGCATGGTGCGTCCCGCCCGCCAGGCTCACCGCCAGCCCGTCGGTCAACGCCGCACAGCAGGCCTCAATCGTCGCGCCGCACGAGCGGCGCGCGCGCTCCACCAACTGCGGCGACCACGGCAGGCCGATGCGCCGGACCTCCTGCGGCGTCAACTCGCCGCAGACGACGCGGCGCACATACTCTGCGTCATGCGCCCGCACAAGCTCTTGATCGGTCGCCGCGTGCGGCACGCGCAAATCATCAGGTGACACCAGTCCCGCTTTTACCACGCGCTGCCGCAGCAGCGAGTATTTCGCTATCGGGAAGCGATGCCCCTCCGGCAGGGGCAACACGAAACTATCGGTGTAAAAGACCTTCAATGCTTCGCCTTTTGAAATCGTAACTGCTCAGCCTGGACGCTTCGCGCAAATCCAGGCCTCAAGCGGTCCGCCGGTTCGAATCCTGCGCGCCGAGCCGCTGGATTTGCGCGAAGCGTCCAGCGGGAGCAGGCAGTTACATTGAAATTTGAGATTTGATATTTGAGATTTACCCAGTCCCTTGAATATCGCCGATGTAGGGCTTGTAAGCGCTCAGCGCGTTCTGCTTGTTCGGCTCGTCAATCGCGTTGGTCGAGCGCAGGCAGTCATAGTAATACCGGGCAATGTCACCCTGCTGTTCAGGGTTGAATTTCGTGATGGTCCAGTGGTTTTGGCGGCACTTGACCAGATTCGCTTCGCCGCCAAAATCATACGCGGCCGGGCCATAGCGGAACTGGGCCGCCAGCGCGCGCACCAGGTAACTCCACCCGACGTGCTGGTATTGCCAGACGTGCGTGAGCTCGTGGATGAGCCAGGGCATGCCGTAATCCAGCGGATCGCCCGGCGGAACGAGCCTGTCCGGAAGGTTTATGGGAAAATGGCAGTGGTAGCCCAGCGTCACGGAATTGTGCTGCTCAGGCCCCGGCGGAGGCATCCTTTTCAGCCGGCGACCCAGCCGGTCAATGGCATCGGCCCACGTGGCGCACTCGTGAATGCGTATGCGATCGTAATGCAGCGAGTCGCCAAAGACCTGGCGCGCTTCGGTGATTTCCCAAGCGTACAGAGGGCGCACGCGGCGCTGGCAATCCGAATTGCTCATGTATCTCCTCCTTCAAACTGGCCTTGGCTGTGAGTGTCTCACAGACGCACCGGAGTATACACTCGCTCTCGAGGGGGCGCAACACGGGTTGGCTTTTCTATCCAACTAGGCTACAATTCTCACCAGCCCGGCCGGAAACGGAAGAAGGCGTTAGCAATGACACGACCCATGGATGGATTCGTGTTTGATCTGGATGGAACGGTGTATCTGGGCGAGGCGGCGTTGCCCGGAGCGGTAGAAGGTATTGCCGAGTTGCGGCGGCGGAACAAAAAGACACTGTTTGTCAGCAACAAACCGCTGGAATCCCGCGCTGCCTATGCAGCCCAATTGACACGTCTCGGCATACCAACGCCAGCCGACCAGGTGATGACATCAGCCTTTGTCTTGGGTTACCACCTGGCGCGTACCATGCCCGACTTGCGGCTGTATGTGGTTGGAGAAACGTATCTGGTCGAGGAGCTACGTAGTCACGGTCTGAAGGTTGTAGACGAGTTTCGAGAGCAGGACCCCAGGCATGTCATAGATCCGCAAGGAATAGACGCTGTGGTGGTTGCTTTTGACCGGACTCTGGACTATCGGAAGCTCAACACAGCCTATCAGGCGCTGCAACGAGGGGCGCGGTTCTTGGCGACGAATGCCGACAAGACCTGTCCTATGCCAGGGGGCGCCATACCGGACGCAGGTGCGACGATTATGGCTTTGGAGTATATCACAGGGCGCCCATTAGAATTGCTGGCGGGCAAGCCCTCATCCCTTATGATGCAAGTGGTATTAGAACGATTGGGGTTGCCAGCCGGGCGCTGCATGATGGTGGGTGACCGGTTGGAGACGGACATACGCATGGGACAAGCAGCCGGCATGGTCACCGCCGTCGTGCTGACGGGGGTGTCCAAGCGTCAAGATGTGGCGCGGATGGCCCAGCCGCCTGATTTCGTCATTGAAAACTTGGTCGAATTGCCGGGGCTTGTGTCATAAGAACAGTTCCCTTGGCCATCAAGAACATGCCGTCCATCGTCGCGGCCGTTTGCACGTCAGCCAGTCCGGCTTGCGTGAGCAATGTCGTCGCGTGCTGATCCGTAAAGACTTTGCCGGCGTCCACGTAACTGGCCCACGAGATGAGCATCCCACGCTCAAAGTCGGTCCACACATATTTTTCCAGTTGCGCTTTCGCCAGGTCCAGGGTCAGCTTGATGGAGGGATTGATCATCGCCACCGTTCCGCCCGCGCGAGTGACGCGCGCCATCTCGCGCACGCCGTCGAGTGGATTGGAGAATTGGTAGAGCAAGTTCGCCGCCAGCGCTGCATCGAACTGGCCCGGCTGATACGGCAATGCCACCAGCTTGCCGCGATCAAAAATGAGGTTGGCGAGGCCTTCGTCCCGCGCGGTTTGACCCGCCGCCTCGATCACGTTCGGATCCGTGTCCACGCCCACGACATGAGCGACCGACGCAGCGAGAATGCGCGCCAGCCCGCCCGGTCCACAACCCAAGTCCAGCACCGTCCATGTCGGCGGCGGGGCCACGAACTTGACAAACGCGCGCATCAGTCCTTCGAATAGCGCCGTTCGATGTGACTCTTCCAAAAAGACGTGGCCCATCGTTTGTGCCGTCATCTTCCCCACCTGCCTTTCTCCAGGCCATGAGGCCGCCCATATCAGTGACCCCATGACTTGCCCATGTGCATGATCGTATTGCTTTTATAAACATGATACCACAGAAAGGGGTTATGGCTGGGGTTCAGTGATTCATCTGATAGATCAGTCGCAGCCCGATCAACGTCAGGTCGGGCTCGACGACTTGTATCGCATCCGTCTCTGCGGCGATGAGTTCGGCCAGTCCGCCGGTGGCGACGACCCGCGCCTGCCCGCCCAGCTCGGCGCGCATCCGCTTGACCAGTCCCTCGACGAGTCCCGCAAAGCCAAAGATCAATCCCGACTGCATCGAATGGATCGTGTTCTTGCCAATGGCATGCGGCGGCTTGACCAACTCGACCTGGGGCAGTTGGGCGGCAAAGCGGAACAGCGCTTCGGCTCCCGCGCCGACTCCTGGCGCAATCGCCACGCCCACGAAATCGCCCTGGGCCGAGACTGCCGCGAAAGTCGTGGCGGTACCGAACCCGATGACGATGACCGGCGCGCCATACAGCTGCCGCGCCGCCACCGCGCTCACGATCAGGTCGGCGCCCACCTCGGACGGGTGATCGGTGCGGATGCTCAGCCCGGTCCTGACGCCCGGCCCGACGATAATCGGCTCTTGCTTCAGGTAGCGGCGCGCCACTTCGGTGAACGCAGGCGTCAAGGGCGGGACGACGGACGAAATCGCACAACCGGTCACGTCGTCGGTCTGCAAGCGCTCCGAGGCGAACAGGTTGAGCAAGAGCATCGCGTACTCGTCGGAGAGTTTGGCCCGGTCGGTGGCGATGCGCCAATGCGCGCGCAGGCGGTCCCCTTCGAACATGCCGAACTTTACGTTCGTATTGCCGATGTCAATACAGAGTAACATTTCATCCCCCTGAATGTATTCTCATCACTAGACAAAACGCCTTCGGACCTCGGACGGTCCAAAGGCGTGGTAAAACGCTTGCCTGCAAGCCCGTCTCGGTCGCCGATGCGATCCAAGCGGAAAAGTTGTCGAAAGAAACGCTGGTGCAGATACCACTTATCGCTAGCGCGACTCGCCTGCCCCACTCTTTCCTACAAGTTTGTGCGGGTGCAACTCCTCAGGCAAAAGTCCCAGGACAAAGTTCCACACCGCCCTGGCGGATTCCAGCGCATCCGCCGCCTCTGCCCGGTCAACATCCAATAACTCGCCTGGATACCGAGCCTCTACTGCATAAGGCGTCAACGACTCGGCGCCTTCCCGCAAGCTGACCCAGTCGGCTTCTTTTGACGCGCACAAATCCAAAAGATAGGTCAGGTTGTGCACTCTTTCAAATGGTATCGCCTGCCAAACCAGAAAAGCTTTGAGCGCTTTCTCCACGGCTTGCTGGCAATGAAAACACGCTGCATCCAGCACAGGCGGCTCATGGTCAATCAAAATCTCAGCCGACAACAAATCGCGTTCGGCTTTGGTGAGCCATTCGACCACTTCGCTAGTCGTGGGCGGCATACAGCACCTTTCCTCTTTCGAAAACGACCCTTTCAATGGTGCTGAACCACGCTGCCCGGCAATCAAATTCTTGTCGGGTGACGACCTTGATCTCGGCCGGCAAAGACAGCCCGCGCAGAGCACGATAGGCCGCTACTGCCCGGCGATGCGGCGGCAAATGCGAGTCCGGCAAAACGACCAGCAAATCCAGGTCGCTATCCTCGGACGGTTGACCATACGCGTGCGACCCGTAAAGATATATCCGTTCCGGCTGCAAGGCGGCTACCAGACGTTGAATCGCCTCTTCTAGCTTTTCGGGGTCAAGTGTCTTCACATCTGCCTCTTGGCTGACTGGCAGGGACAGGATAAGCCGGACGTGATTATAATGCAGTTCTCACTCTGTGAACAGCGGTAGATGTCCCAGCGCGATAATGTTCTTCCACTTGGCGCGCTCGCCTTCGGTGAACACGGCGGTCTGGGTAATCACCCTGGCCCCCGCCTTTTCCATGATGAGCTGCATCCCTTGCAGTGTGGAACCGGTGCTGATCACATCGTCTACCAGCGCCACCGACTTGCCCGCCACCAGCGCGCGGTCTTTTTCGTCCAGGTAGAGCGTCTGCTTTTCGCCTGTGGTGATCGAAAGTGTCTCGGCGCTGAGCGCCTCGCCCATATAGGCCTTGTAGCTTTTGCGCAGGACGAGGTAGGGCAGTTTGGTCTCGACGGAGAGCGCATAGGCCAACGGGATGCTCTTGGCCTCGGCGGTCACGAGCGCCTGGACCTGCTCCGGCAGGCGCTTGGCCAGCTCTTTGGACACGGCCTGGACGATTTCGGTGTCGCCCAGCATATTGAAAATGGCAATTCGAACGCCGGGCGCCACCTCGAACAGAGGCAGCTCGCGGGTCAGCCCGGCCAGTTTAACGGTGTAGGTTTGGCGTGGGGGGGTCATGCTTTCTCCTGATTGGCCTTGACACGCAAGAAAAATTCGGGTAAAATTGATTTGACAGATATAAAATCAATTTTACATCGGTCATCCTGCGCTTGCGGCGCTCGAAAGCGCCGAATTCACGCTGATTGTAGCACACCTTTTGCAGGAGGCAAGGGACGATTAGATTTCAAATGTCAAATATCAAATTGGCAAGATTGGAAACGAGGGCGCTGGGTGCGCGCGATTATCCAGCCGTGGTGGAGGTCTACCGGCAGACGCCGCGCTTTATCGTCGAGCTGAACGGGCGGCCCGCCGAAAGCATCCACCTGGAGATGGTCGAAGAGGACGCGGCGCAGGCCGCCCATCACGGCGCGATTTTTACGGGGCTGTTCCTGCGCCCAGGCGGCCAGATGATCGGTGTGGTGGACTATGTGCCGGGCGGCTATCGCGGGCGGCCCAGCCAGGCATGGATCGCGCTGTTGCTGGTGGCCGGTCCGTATCAGCGGCAGGGCTATGGCGCCGTGGCATACCGGCGGGTCGAGGACGCTATTTTTGCCAACCCGGACGTGCGGACCATCGGCCTGGGCGTGCTGGTCAACAACGGCCCGGCGTTGGGCTTTTGGGCGGCGATGGGCTTTCAACGCGCAGGCAGCACCGTGTCCGATCGGGATGGGCGCGAGGTGGTCATCCTGCAAAAACATCGCGGTGGGCCGGCGCAAGAGTAGAGGGCACAATGGATTCAAACGAGACGGCACGGGCGGAATGGGTGACGTTTTTCAAAGCGTTGGCCGACGAAAACCGGCTCAAGATCGTCGGCTTGCTGGCGCAGCGCGAGCTTTCCACAGAGCAACTGGCGGCCAGCCTGGGCCTGACGCCGGGGACGGTGACACATCACCTGAACAAGCTGGCCGAAGCGGGGCTGGTGCGCGCTCACACCGAAAGTTACTATAGCGTGTATGCGTTGCAGGTGGACGCGCTGCACGCGATGGCAAAACGCTTGCTGGCCGAAAAAGCTCTGTCCGGCGCGGCGAGCGGCCTGGACGTGGATGCCTATGATCGCAAGGTGGTGGCGGACTTTACCCGGCGCGACGGGCGGCTCAAGGACATTCCCGCTCAGCGCAAAAAGCGCGAAGCGGTGCTGCGTCACATCCTGGCCGAGTTTCAGTTGGGCCGGCGCTACAGCGAAAAGCAAGTCAACGCCATCATCGAGCGCTTTCACCAAGACACAGCCACCCTGCGCCGCGAGTTGATCGGCTACGGCTGGCTCAAACGGGAGGGCGGCGTTTACTGGCGAGCGGATGAATAGACCTGCCCGGCCTGGAGGCAACCATGGAAACCGAGACGATGCAAACTGAATTGATCACTTTCTTTCGGCTGTTGGTTGACGAGACCCGGCTCAAGATCATCGGGGTACTGGCGCAAAAAGCGGCTTCGGTGGGACAACTGGCGGCGCTGCTCAAGTTGAGGCCATCGCTCGTGTCGCATCACCTGGACAAGCTGGCTGAGGCGGAGTTGGTATCTGCTCGCCCGGCAAGCGGCTCGACCCTGTACGAACTGCGCACCGATGCACTGCACGCGATGGCCAGGCGCTGGCTGGCTGACGCGCCGCTGCCAGGCGCGACCATCGAACAGAGCGGAAATGCTTACGAGCGCAAAGTGATGGCCGATTTCACCGGGCGTGACGGGCGGCTCAAAGACATCCCCGCGCAGCAAAAGAAGCGCGACGTGGTGCTACGCCACATCCTGGCGGAATTCCAACCGGGAGAGCGCTACAGCGAAAAGCAGGTCAACGCCATCGTCAAGCGCTTTCACGATGACACGGCCTCGATTCGCCGGGCCATGGTGGATAATGGCTGGCTCAAACGTGAAGCGGGTGTGTACTGGCGAGAGAAATGACAGGACCTCGAAGGCCTATTGAGCTTCCATCTCCAACAGTTTTCGCTTCACAGCCAGCCCGCCGCCGTAACCGGTGAGGCTGCCGTCGGAGCCGAGGACGCGATGGCACGGCACGACGAGCGGCAGGGGATTCGCGCCATTGGCCGCGCCGACCGCTCGCACGGCCAATGGTTTGCCAATCGCCCGCGCGATTTGGGCATACGTCCGCGTCTGGCCGTAGGGGATGCCCGCCACGGCCGACCACACACGCCGCTGAAACTCGGTCCCGCGCAGATCGAGCGGCAGGTCAAACTCGCGGCGCGCGTGCAAGTACTCGGCGATCTGGTCGAGCGCCAACGCGACGATGCCAATGCGTTCTGACTGGCGCGGTGCCTGACCGACGTAGCGTTCGAGCCAGCTCAAGAAATCCTGGGCAGTCTCTTTGCCCAGCGCGATCTTGCACACACCGCGTGATGTAGCTGCCACTCGAATCGTCCCGATGCGGCTCTTGAGCGCCGCCCACACGATCGCTTCCTCGGTCATCACTCTAGTTGCCCAAACAGCCTGGCAAAGCCGCGATGCCAGGCATGAAATGAGCGCACCGGAGGCGCGTACATCAGCACACATTTCCTGGCCACCAGGTTGAGACCCAGGTCGCGCGCCAGCGCCAAAGCTTCCGGCGATTCGGCGCCTTGTTGCAGCCACACGTTTTTCAGTCCAATCGCGGCTGCCTCGCGCAGGACCGATACGGCTTGTTGTGGGGAGACACTGACGAGCACGCCATCTACCTGGCCCCGCAGGGCGGCCAGGTTGGGATAACAGGGTGCGCCGGCAATCTCTTGCGCCGTCGGATGCACAGGAAAAACCTGGTAGCCCCGCGCTGCCAGCTCGGCAAAAGCCGTGTTACCGAACTTTGTCTTTTCGCGCGAGACGCCGACCACCGCAATGCGTTTGCCGTTGACAAAGCCTTGAATGGCTTGATCCATGTTTGTGGCTCCATGTACGAGACGGCTTATATCACCGAACGACGACCTCGCCAATCCCGCCGCTGATGCTCAAGTCAACGCGGTCTTCCGCGGTGGCATAGTTGGATGAAACATACTGCCCGCCGCCCTGCGACATAAAGCGGCTGGAGACGGTCAAGCCGCCCAGCCCGGCCGAGCCGTGAATCCTGGCCGCCATCCCGGCGGGGAGGGTGACGACGACCTGGCC
>CAYGWJ010000155.1:0-23902 GCA_964353405.1 uncultured Anaerolineae bacterium | reverse complement strand
TTCGCGCCGTTCCAGCGATTTGAGCAGCGCCCAGGTGGAACTAGCCAGTCGCCGCTGCAAGACGCCCATCGCCAGCTTGGCCGCCGACTGGTTACGACGTCGTGCGCGGTCATAGTGCGTCTCGCAGTATTGCGTGACCTGATCGTACAGGTCCTGCTCTTGCCCCTCGCCCTGGATGAGCGGGTATTCGATGGTCTTGCTCTCGCGCGGCGGGAAAATCTTGCCGCCATCAAAGCGGATCATTTGTTCCTTCATCCGCCGCAACAGATGAGCACGTCTGCGTTTTGCGCTCATGCGTTCAAAGGCTTCTTGCGCCGCCAGCAATTCAGGCTCAAGCAACCGCCAGAGGAAATAGTATGGCTCATCTTTGCCCATGTGCGGCGTGGCGGTGAGCAGCAGCAGGTGATTCTTCTGCGCGGCGATTTCTTCGGCCAGCGAGTAGCGGTTGGACTTGTCCACCGTCCCATCCGCATTGCGGCGAGCAGAGAGCTTGTGCGCCTCGTCAAAGATGACAAGGTCATAGGGCGGGGCATCGAACAAGCTCTTGCGCATCCGGTCGCGCCACAACGTGTCCACGCTCACGATTGCCAGGTCATTGCGCGGATCGAGGAACGGATTGTCGCGTTGGGCGTCAGCGCTTTCGAGAATATGAAAGCGCAATCGGAACAAATTGCGCAGCTCTTTTTCCCAGTTTCCTACCAGACCTGCCGGGGGAACAACCAGCACGCGGCTGATCATGCGACGCAGGAGCATCTCGCGGATGTAGAGGCCCGCCATAATGGTCTTGCCCGCGCCAGCGTCGTCGGCCAAAAGGAATCGTAAGCGCGGCTGTTTGAGCAAGTGATCGTAGACGGCGATCAACTGGTGAGGCAGCGCGTCAATGAGCGAAGTTTCAGTGGCAAAGACGGGGTTGAAGAGGTAGGCATGTTGCAGGCGGTAACTTTCAGCCAGCAGGCGCACCGTTTCGCTGTCGGCCCTGAAGGCGGATGACCCCGACTCGACAACCTCGAACCGCCGCTCGACTTCGGAGATTGGGAACGTCATCGGCTCAAGAACGCCTGTATGGGAATCCTTGAACCAGATTTTGACCACGCGGCCCAGAGGCTCGACTCCGTGGATGAGCCGTTCGCGGCCACGGTGCTTGTCAAAGACGCGGGTACCAGGTTTGAGGGTAGATAGGTCGGCCATGAGAATCAGTTACACTTGGAATCGCCTAGGAAGAACAGCTTGTCAGATGCAATGTGCATCACATGTGCAGTGTGCATCATTCACTACGGCAGAGCCGCACCAGTTATTGACGCTTCGCCCCATCGTGCTGACCGTGCCTTTGGTGATACCAGCATTGTGGAGCACTTGTATTTTACTCTGCTTACACCCAAGCCGCAAACGAAGGGGGCTGCAAGGTTGTCAACCTTGCAACCCAGATAGCTCAAAACGGACATCTCTGTGCAGCGATTTTTCTGCCGGCAGAAACCGGTGGTAATGAGCAATTTCTGCCGTAACTTGATTCATCGTCCGCAATCGCATACACTCTCCTCCAGGTCGTTGAACCAAATCTGAAACGGAGTTGTCAAATGATGGATCAAACTCAAAATCAGACACACTCTGCAACACAAGCGTTGGGGGGCAACAAGGAGGCAGAAGCCAGTGAGTCAAAGGAAAGGATGTAGGGAAAGAGCAGTTGGGGCTGTTGTGATTCATCCTTCAGCCCTCCGCCTTCATCCTTTCACCTTGTGGCAAAATTTGACAGATTAGCCAATGCGTGCTATTCTCGACACATAACTAATCAGATTGGGGCGGCTTTCGGCACACGTTGCCAAACGTGCGCGGGCACATTAACATCTGTATAGCCCGGCCGGCCCTGTTTCCGGCTCCGTGCCCAGCCCCCGTCACCCTTCACGCCAGAGGCGTGGCCATAGGCGTAGCCCGAATTGTTTCCCCGAAAATGATGCGTTGTGCAGTCTCTACAGAATTACAGAATTACATGTTTGCATAACGCCCATCGTGCCCTCAGTTGCGCATCTCATTTCGGCAGCGCCAATAGCACCGCCTGGACCACCGGCATCAGCGGACTGTCCACTATCCACTGCCCACTGTTCACTGTTCACTTTTATTGATTGTGGTATACTAATCGCCACACACCACCTGGAGGCAAATCCATGAAGCACTTCCTCACTTTGGGCGATTTGACCCCCGATGAATTCACGGGGCTGCTCGACCTGGCGGTCAAACTCAAGACACAGCTCCACAAGAAAGGTCGCAACAAGCCCTGGCTGGAAGGCAAAACACTGGGTATGATTTTTCAAAAGCCCAGCCTCCGCACGCGCGTGTCATTCGACGTGGCGATGATTCAACTCGGCGGGCAGGCGCTCTACCTTTCCCCGAATGAGATTTCGCTCGGCCAGCGCGAGAGTGTGGCCGACGTGGCCCGTGTCCTTTCCCGCTACGTGGACGGCATCGAGGCGCGTGTATTCGCGCACGCCGACGTGGTGGAACTGGCAAAATACAGCCGCGTGCCGGTCGTCAACGGATTGTCGGACTATTCGCACCCGTGCCAGGGCGCGGCTGACCTCTTGACGATCTATGAGCGCTTTGGCAAATTAAAGGGCCTCAAGGTGGTGTTCGTCGGCGACGGTAACAATGTGGCGACTTCACTGGCGTTCGGCTGCGCCTTGACCGGCGCACACTTTGTGATCGCTTCGCCGGAAGGCTACGGTCTCAACGCAGACATCGTCGCAAAAGCGACCGAAATGGGCCAGGCCACCCGATCAACCGTCACGTGTTTGCGCGACCCGCTAGAGGCCGTCCGCGATGCCGATGTGATCTACACCGATGTATGGACTTCGATGGGACAGGAAGAAGAGACGGAAAGGCGTCTCAAGGTCTTTGCGCCGGCGTACCAGATCAACTCGGAGCTGGTGAGCCACGCCGCGCCCGGCTACATTGTCATGCACTGCCTGCCCGCGCATCGCGGCCAGGAAATCACCGACGAGGTCTGCGACGACGAGAAACATTCGGCGCTGTGGGACCAGGCGGAAAACCGGATGCACGCTCAAAAGGCGATCCTGGTCGAGCTGATGGCAGACAAGAAACCCGCGCGCAAGGCGTTGAAGGCAAAAGCGAAATCCAAGCGTAAAAAGTGATGAGACTGGCCCCGCTGATTCGTTGTTGATGATCATCCACTGGAGAAAAAATGCCCGGCTACCGGCAAGTTTTTGAGCAAGCGATGAAACGCGGGCAGGGCTTTGTCCGCCATCAAGCCTGGGACAAGGCGATTGTAGAGTTTCAGCGCGCGCTGGCCGAGTTTCCCGACGATCAGAACGCGCTGGCCATGACGGTGACGGCATTGATGAACCTCAACCGTCTGCCGGACGCGCTGATCGTGGCTCAACACGCGTGGGAAGTCAAGCCTGACGATACGGCACTCTTGGAGAAACTCGCCGACCTGCAAGAGCGAACGAACAATTCGCCCGCCGCCGCGAAATCCTGCACGGCCCTTGGCGACCAATACTTGCAACAGGGCCACCTTGACAAGGCCGTGGACAGTTGGGCGCGCGCCAGCCGGATCGTTCCAGACGACATCGAGCTTCACCAGAAGCTGGCCGATGTCTACCAGAAACAGGGCCAGCCCAGGCTGGCTGTGGGCGAATGGCTCGTGCTGTCTCGACTCCACCACGAGAAGGGTGAACTCGATCAAGCCGCCCGGGCGTGCGCCAGTGCATTGGCGATTGACCCGCGCAACACCGACGGGCTCAAGTTGGCCGGCGTGATCCGCATCGAGCGTGGCACCTCCACGCTGCCGCCTCTGCCCGAGCCCCTCGCCCCCACTCCCAGCACGCAGACGCCGGCGCTGCCCAGCCACGGCGCCAAGGTCGGGCCGGAATGGGGCGAGCTGGAAGCCGAACCGGAACAAGTAGGGGCGGGGTCTTCCCGCCCGCCACGCCCTGGCGGCCCGGTGGACCTGGCCGCACGGCGAGCGCTCTCTGACCTGGCCGAGTCCATCTTTGAAGAAATGCCGGCCATTCAGATTCGGCCTGACGCGCACGGCGCGGCGGCGCATATGACCAAGGCTGACCTTGACGCACTCATCGGGCAGGCGATTGACTTGCAGACTCGGGGGCAGGCTCAACAGGCGATCACCGCCTATCAGCGCATCCTCGATGCGGTCGAACTGCCGGCCGCGCGCTTTAACCTTGGCCTGTTTTACGAGCAAGAGTTGCGTTTTGACCAGGCCATCGAGCAATTCCAGCAGTCCGTGCAAGAGCCCGAGTACGCGCTAGGCAGCCACTTTGCACTAGGTGAGTGCTATCGCGCGCGCGGTCAGGTGGACACGGCCCTGGCGCATTTCATCGAAGCGCTCAAGCGGGTGGACCTGGCCACCGTCAAGCGTGAGCAGGCCGACGATTTGATTGCGCTCTATGAAAACCTGGCCGATACCTTTGTCTCCAAGGGTGACCGCGGGCAGGCCGCACAGTTCACCAACTCGCTGGTCGAATTCCTGTCGTGCGCAGGGTGGGAAGACAAGGTAACCGAGGCGCGCCAGCGGCTCGACACGCTCACCGACGAAGGCGCTCCGCTTATCAGCCTGGCCGAGATCCTCAGCGTGCCGAACGTCGAAGCCGTGCTGCAATCGCTTGCGCTCATGAACGAATATGCCAAACGGAACAAGATGTACGCGGCGCTGGAAGAAGCGTATAACGCCATCGGCTTTGCGCCCGACTATTTGCCGATGCACCGGCGCATTGGCGACCTGCTGTGGGAAGGCGGCCATCAGGAAGAAGCCGTCGCCAAGTATCTGACGATCGCCGACGCCTACCAGAGCCGCGCCGAGACCCGCCAGGCCATGGCAATTTACCAGCGTATCTTGAACCTCACCCCGATGGATGTGCAGACGCGCTCCAAGCTGATTGAGCTGTACGTCAAATACGGCGAGATTGACAAGGCGCTCGATCAATACATGGCCCTGGCCGACACTTGTTATCAACTGGCCCAGCTCGACAAGACGCGCGAGAAATACCAGGAAGCGATGAACTATGTCCCGCGCGCCAAGGACAGCCAGCGTTGGGCGCAGCAGATTCTTCACAAGATGGGCGACATTGATATGCAGCGCATTGACTGGCGCAGCGCTATTCAAGATTTCGAGCACATCAAGGCCATTGTGCCAGGTGACGAAAAAGCGCGCCTGACGCTCGTGGAGCTACGCTTCCGAACCGGCGAAACCGCTCGCGCTATCAAGGAACTGGACGAGCTGCTCTTGCAGTATTCAACCACGGGCCGGACACTCAAGATTATCCCGGTGCTGCAGGACCAGATCAACAACCGTCCCAATGAGATGGGTTTGCGGATGCGGCTGGCGCGCGCTTATCTGGGCGCAGGGCAAACGGCGCAGGTGATTGAACAACTCGACGCGCTAGGTGATCTGCAATTGCAGGCCGGACTCAAGAAAGAGGCGGCCGCCACCCTCCGTGGTATCATTGCCTTGAATCCCCCCAATGTCGCGCAGTATCGCCTGGTCCTCGCCCAGATCAGCACGACTTGAGAGATTTCGGATTTTGCCCCTGGAAAGTCCGCATACCTGGGACTTCCCAGGTGCATGGGGTGAGACTTGGGGACCCAAATCCGAGTCCTAAAATCGCCATGTCAGACCTAGGGTATCTCTTTCAGCGCTTCACCTGGGGCAGCGCGCTCGACATTGCGCTTGTGGCGCTAGTGTTTTTTGCGCTCCTCCAGTTGGTGCGCGGAACGCAAGCCGTCCAACTGCTGCGCGGCGTCATCATCCTGGCCGTCATCATCCTGCTGCTCGGCAACGCGCTCAAGCTGCCCGCCTTTGGCTGGCTGGTGCGCAACGCTATTCCTGCGCTGCTCGTCGCCATCCCGGTGATCTTTCAACCGGAACTACGCCGCGCGCTGGAGCGCTTGGGCCGCGCCGGGTCGTTCCTGGGTAACCCTGGCCGCCAGAGCGCTGCCGAGACCGTCATCCTCGAAACCGTTGCCGCGTGCCAGCGATTGGCTGAGAGGAGGCATGGCGCACTCATCATCCTCGAACGTGAGACGGGCCTGCAAGACTATATCGAGACGGGCGTCCAGCTCAACGCCGAGATCGGCTCAGAGCTGCTGCAAACCATCTTTTTTCCGAACACGCTGTTGCACGACGGCGCCGTCATCGTGCGCAAAGGCCGCATCGTGGCCGCCGCGTGCATCCTGCCGCTGACGAGCGGATTCCTGGCCGACCGGCGCTTGGGCCTGCGCCACCGCGCTGCTATCGGCATTACAGAAGCGACCGACGCGATTGCCGTCGTCGTGAGCGAAGAGCGCGGCAGCGTATCCATTGCGCACAATGGCCGGATGATTCGCCGCCTGGACGCGCAGCGGCTGGAAGCCGTGCTGCGTGCGTTCTACCAGCCGCAGTTGCGCGGGCCGACACCCTTCTGGGCGCGCTGGCTGAGGCGGCTGACCGGCGCTCAGCGAGATGATCGGCCGGGCGTGCCGTCGTCCGCGCCCACGCAATCGGGAGACAGGCCATGATCCGGCGCATCGCCGATACGATCTCTCGGGCCGTGCTAGCGCTGATCCTGGCGGTGTTGATCTGGATTGTTGCTTCGCAGGAGAAGGACCCGACCCGCGTAGACACTTTTCCCGCTGCGATCCCGCTCACGCGCGTCAATCAACCTCCCGGAACACTCGTGTACGGTCAGACCGCCGATTCGGTGCGGGTCAATTTGCGTGCGCCGGAATCAATGTGGGGACAACTCACGGCGGATCAGATCAAAGCCGAGCTAAATCTGGCCGGTCAGCCTTACGGGCGTGTGACGGCGCGAGTTCAGGTGCAGGTGGCCAACCGCGTGGTCGAAGTCGTGCGCACCGAACCGGCAACGGTGGATCTGGACTTTGAACCGATCACGGAGCAGAGTGTGCCAGTGCGTGTGACCAAAACTGGCGAGCCGGCGTTGGGTTACGCGGTCGGCCCTGCCAGCACCACACCCTCGCAGGTCGTGGTGCGCGGCCCGGCCTCATTCGTAGGGCAAGTGGCGATGGTGGCCGGCACAACCAGTGTACAAGGCGCGCGCCAAAAAGTAGAGCAGCTCGTCCGACTCAGTGCGCTCGACAAGGACGGCAATCCGGTGGGCTTTGTCACACTGTCGCCAGAGAGCGTCCAGTCCTCTGTGGACATTGAGCAGCTTGGCGGCTTTCGCGACCTGGCCGTCAAGGTCATTGTGCGCGGGCAGGTTGCGCCGGGCTATCGCATTAGCAATGTCACGGTGAGCCCGCCCATCGTCACCGTGTTCGGCGCGGCGCAGGCCATTGACCAGAGCCCCGGCTTTCTAGAGACCGTACCCATATCGGTGACGAACGCACAGGCTGATGTGGTCGAGCGTGCGCCGCTCAATCTGCCGGGCGGCATCTCGCTGCTGGGTGACCCGGCGGTCCAGGTCACGGTGCAAGTGGAGGCGATCCAAGGTGGACTGACGGTTCAACGCCAACTTACGATGCAAGGCCTGGCGCACGGACTGGAAGCAAAACTTGCGCCGGAAACGATTGACGTGATCTTGACCGGCCCGCTGCCCAAGCTTCAGGCGCTCAAGGCCGACGATGTGCGCGTGGTGATTGACCTGGGAAACCTTGGGCCTGGCACACATCAGATCAAGCCGCAGGCGATTGCCCCACAGGGCATTGTCGCGGAGACAATGTTGCCCGCGACGATTCAGGTGACGATCGGCCCGGTGGGGACGCTGAATCTTTCGCCGATAGCCACACCCACCGTTACACCGACTAAAACCAAGAGTACTCTGGCGACACCGGCTCTTACGCCAACACCGACCAAGACCAAGTAGTCTTTCGATAGGGATATTCTGGATTGAGGAAACAATTATGCCGAAGATTAGCAAGTCAACAGAGCGAAAAAACACAACTTACCACCTGGCTCAAGAAAAGCTTGTACCAGTCAGCTTACCTTTTGATACGAGTGTTCCCACAAGTACAACCTATGCCAGACCTAAAAAGACCACACCGCCCCCGATCAGTTCTCTGAAAACAAAAAAGGTGATTGCATTCGGCTGGTATGGCGGAAAATACTCGCACCTGGATTGGCTATTGCCCCTATTGCCCTCCTGTCACCACTACTGCGAGCCCTTTGGCGGGTCGGGAGCTGTGCTGCTTAATCGCCCTTCCTCGCCTGTCGAGACGTACAATGACTTGGATGGAGAGGTGGCGAATTTTTTCCGCGTCTTACGAGACGACAAAGAGAGGCTTGTCGAGGTCATCGGCCTGACGCCTTTTTCAAGAGAAGAATTCAGCCTCGCTTGTGTAGTTGACCCGGATGTAAGCCCGTTGGAAAGAGCACGCCGTTTCTTTGTTCGCGCTCGCCAAGTCCGCACGGGTTTGGCGCAAGTCGCCAGCCTGGGACGATGGGCAAACTGCAAGAACACGAGCCGCGCCGGAATGAGCGGCGTCATCAGCCGGTGGCTTGGCAGTATTGAAGACTTGCCTGAAATTGCCGAGCGGCTGTTGCGCGTGCAAATTGAAAACCGTCCGGCGCTGAATTTGATTCGGCTGTATGAATCGCCTCAAACGCTTTTCTATTGCGATCCGCCTTACGTTCATTTGACGCGTGGCGACAACAAAGCTTATAGCTATGAAATGACGGATGATGAACATCGAGAATTGGCGCAGGTTCTGAATTCCGTGCGGGGCCTTGTGGCGATTTCCAACTACCAATGCAAACTCATGGACGAGTTGTACCCCGCGCCCAAGTGGATCAAGCATGTTGCGCCTGAAAAGACCATCCATTCCACAAAAGGCAAACGAGTGGAAGCATTGTGGACAAATTATGATTCAGTCGAGCAAAGCAAGGGGATGCGTAGGCTCCTGGAGAGACGCTGATGGTGAAGAACCCTTCCGAAATATTGGATCAGGCATTGACGCGCGCATCTGCTGCCGACCTTTCGAAGCCAATCGTCAAAGACAAGACCATTCGCGAGCGTGCAGAATATGTTTGCCGCTGCCTCAGCAATCGTGCTGGAGTGCGCTTGCTTATGTCCTGCCTGCTAGCCAAGATCGACCGCCCGAACGTGGACCCACGCAAACCCTACACAGAGATAGGCGATGCCGATTCCTTCTCTGGCCGTACTTACGACGAATCCTACATCACCCACTTTATCAACAATCACCGCCTGCCTTGCAACTCAACAACAGCTTTCCTGACACCAGCTCTGCGGAATATTGATCGTCCCCTCACAATAGATGTGGAGATCATCGGACGTCCACGCCAACTCTACACGTACACGCTGCAACTTCTGGATGACGTGCATACAAGACGAGTGTCCGCCAAGGATTTATTAGCTGAGCTGATTCGTCATCTTCTGATCATGCGTGACGAAAAAGACAACCGCATGGCAACTCTACTGGCAGGATTACGACAATCGGAAGATGCAATGCCATTGTCGTCTGAAGCTATTGTGAATCTCATCGAGCAACACCTTGCCTGCAAGAATTCAAGCCGTCTGCCGGTTCTGATTGTGGCCGCTGCCTATCAAGCCGTAGAAGACAAAATCGGAGAACGTCTGCTGCCATTGGAAAGCCACAATGCTGCCGATGAACAGACGGGCGCGATGGGCGACCTTGAAATCTGCCTCACGAACGATGATCAAGTTGTGACCGCCTACGAAATGAAGATGAAGCGCGTCACGATTGATGACATTGATCGCGCGCTTCAAAAAACTGCCGCAGCGCCTGCTCGTATCCACAACTACATCTTCATCACAACAGATGTCATTGAAGACCCAGTCAAAGCTTATGCCGCAGAGGCCTATGAGCGGACGGGCGGAACAGAAATCGCTATACTGAACTGCGTTGGCTTCCTTCGGCATTTTCTCCACTTCTTTCACCGTCTGCGGATCGAGTACCTAAACACATATCAAGCTTCGGTGTTGGCTGAACCCGACCGTGCAGTTAGCCAACCGCTCAAAGAAGCGTTTCTGGCGTTGCGCCAAGCTGCGGAAGCAGATTAGCAACTGTCGTCCAGTTGCGCGACTACACACTATAGGACTATTCGACTATATGACCAAACCACTTGTCGCACTCGTAGGCCGGCCTAACGTCGGCAAATCAACTTTATTCAACCGGCTCGCCGGCTCACGGCTGGCCGTGGTGGACGACACGCCTGGCACCACACGCGACCGCATTGAAGCGGAAAGTGAGTGGAATGGCCGCGCGTTCACCGTGGTGGACACGGGCGGCATCGAAGTGTTGCCGGCTGCTGCACAGCACCGCGTCGGACGGGGCAACAAGCCGCTTTCGGAACACACGCCGCTATCGGTCGCTTCCGCCGAGTTCGTGCCGCAAATCCGCGCGCAAGCCGAGATGGCCATCGAGGCCGCCGATGCCATCATTTTCGTGGTGGATGCAACGAGCGGCATCACTGCCGCCGACGAAGTAGTGGCCGATACGCTTCGCGCGCGCCGCACTCACAAGCCAGTGTACATCGCCGCCAACAAGGCCGACTCGGAACGGCGGCGCGAGGAGGCCGTCGACTTTTACGGGCTGGGCCTGGGCGAAGTGTTCCCCATCAGTGCCATCCACGGAATCGGCACAGGCGACCTGCTCGATGCAGTCGTCGCGGCATTTCTACCCGCTGCGCGAGAGGCCGAAGACGAGTCGGTCAAGATCGCCATCGTGGGCCGGCCTAACGTCGGCAAGTCATCGCTGCTCAATACGATTCTCGGGCAAGAGCGCGCCATCGTCAGCCCCATCCCCGGCACCACGCGCGATGCGATTGACACACGCATCGTGTGGGAGACCTTGCCCGTCACACTGATTGACACGGCGGGCATCCGTCGGCGTGGGCATATTGATGTTGGCGTCGAAAAGTACAGCGTCTTGCGGGCGCTCAAAGCGATTCAGCGCGCGGACGTGGCGCTCCTGCTGATTGACGCGATGGACGGCGTCACGGCTCAAGACACGCACATCGCCGGGTTCATCCTCGAAGAGGTCAAGTCTACGGTCGTCGTCGTCAACAAGTGGGATGCAGTGCCCGACAAGACGAGCAAGACGATGGCAGAGTACACCGCTCACGTGAGGAGCGCGCTAAACTTTATGGACTATGTGCCCGTGCTCTTTGTTTCCGCCAAACTCGGCACGCGCGTAGACCACGTCTTGCCCACGGCGCTGCGCGTGCAAGAAGAGCGACTCATCCGCATCCCCACAGGCGAGCTGAATCGCATCATCCGCGAGGCGATGGAGAAGCAGTCGCCACCCAGCAAGGCGGGCAAGCGGCTCAACATCTACTATGCCACTCAGCCACGCACGGACCCGCCCACGTTCGTCTTTCACGTCAACGACGCCAAGCTGGTGCATTTTTCCTACGAGCGATATTTGGAAAACCAGCTTCGCGCCGCTTACGGATTCCTCGGCACTCCGCTTCGATTCTCGTTCCGCGAGCGCAAGCGGGAGGAGGTGGCCTGAAAGCGTCGTTCCAGGAAAATGTGGCGGGGCGAACTGCTGGCGCTGGATCTGATGCTCGTACTGCTGATTGCGGCGCTGCTGATCGTGAACCTCGTCCTGCGGTTCCTGCTGCCGGTGCCATGAACACACCAGCGTTTGACATAGCGAAATACCTGTGATAAGATTCCTGCTAGTGACACGACAGGTCATGCCATCCGCTCCGCCTATGCCACAGCGGATGAAATGAAGTTGAAATGAGGTGAGAAATCTGTGACCGTTGAGCTTAACGATAACGAGTCGTTCGACAGCCTGCTGCGCCGGTTCAATCGTCAGGTCATGACGAACGGCGTGCTCAAAGAGGTGCGCCGGAAGCGGTGGTTCATCACCAAAGGCGAGCAGGGGCGAATGGACGTACGCAAAGGTCGGCGCCGCGCGCGTATTCGCCAATTGCGCTCGGAGAGAGGAGAGTCATAGCGACAGGATTCCCGCGCAACCAGCGCCTCATCGTTTCGGCATCCGCAGGGCACCTCGGCATATCGCCACCGTGCCTCTAGTAGAAGGAGAATCGAAGGGGAATGGAACCCAAGTTGTACGTTGGCAATCTGCCGTACGATGCTACGGAAGAAGATCTTCGTCAGCTCTTTAGCGGGGCTGGCACCGTTGCATCAGCTTCAATCATCATGGATCGCGAAACAGGCCGCTCCAAGGGTTTTGGCTTTGTGGAAATGTCCACACAGGCCGAGGCCGAAAAAGCGGTAAGTCTGTTCAATGGGCGCGAGTTGCACGACCGACCGCTCAAGGTGGATCTGGCTCGTCCGCGAGAAGACCGCCCGCGCGGCGGCGGCGGTTGGGATCGCCGTGGCGGCCCTGACGCCGGCGGCGGCAGCCGAGGCGGCCGCCGCTACTAGTCGCACCTGCAACGCCCCGCTCCAATCGAGCGGGGCGTTTTTTTTATGTTTCGACTAAAGTGCAGCTTCGAGTCATTGACACCGGCAAAAATCAAGAGTAGACTCTAGGCAGGTTCGAAGAAAAGGAGAGGAGGAATCAGCCGTGAGCACCATACTCGCTGCCCAGTGGCAAAGTCAATCCTCAGACCCGCCCGTCCCGGCCTCGAGCCTCGAGTTGCTTGACACGCCGCCAGAGGCGCCTTCGCTGGAGCCGCGCCGCGTCCATGTGTCCCGGCCTCTGGTGTGGGCTGTCTTGATCTTGTTTAGCATGACGATTGTGGCAATGGGTCTGTGGGGCCTGGGTCACAGTACACTGACCTACGGAATGTCATCTGTGGATTCGGCGACGACCGCGCGTCTGGCGCAAATACAAACTCGGCTGAGGGAAGCAAATGCGCCGGAGGCAGCCCTGCGATACATGGCGATAGCGTCTCGGCCCGGCGTCAACATCGGCGATGCGATTGAAGCGCTGGCAAGTGCCGAAAAAGCTTTGGGGCCGGCGAGCGGCAAGATAGAGATCGCTTCGGCGCAGGCAGAGTTGCGCGTCATCCTCCAAGATTTGAAGAACAGACGCTACGGGGATTCCGGGCTAGCCACAACGCCATTGCCAACAGTGCCGCTGACTGCGCCGTAAGCAAACGACATTGAAGCTTGACCACAACCAGGCCCCGGGTTCGTTCAGAAGCCGGGGCTTGTTGATTGCACGGGTATCACAAGGCTATGGCCCTGCCGTAGTCGTCACCGTCGGGGTGGGCGTGATCGTCGGCGTAGCCGTGGCATTGAGAATCGTGAACGCAGCTTTTTGCTGCAGACGGTCTTCGATATAGAGGCGCAGTTCCCATTTGCCGGGCTTGTATCCGCCCGGCGGGCCATAAAAGACGTGGCCGATCGTGTTGGGCAAAGCCGTCCACACCAGCGGATCACCCGCAACGTACTTGCCGTCACGATACCAGGCCGCCGCCCAAACTGCGTTGCGATTCAGGTTGCGCACCAGGAAGGTGGCATGGACAATCGGCACGTCGAGCGGGAATATATTGGTAACCCCGGTCAGTTGAAAATTCACATAGCCTGCCCCAAACTGAACCGGCCCGAAATTGGCATTCTCCGCCGCCGGTTCAGCCAGCGGAACGGGTGTAAGCAAAGTCGGCGGCAAGTCGGTCGGTGGGATGCGCGTCGGTGATGGGGTTGCCGTGGGAACAGGCAACTGCGTCGCCGTGGGACGCGGCACAAGAGTGCCCGTCGGCTCTTCCGGCGTTGAGGTCGCCGTTGGCTCGGGAGTGACCACCGTCGGAATCGGGTTTGGAGTGACCGTCGCTTTGGCGACATTCGCCGGGCGCGCACCCAGAGAGTCCGACAAGGCAGCCAGCCCAAACAACACCAAGGCCGACAGCAACGTCACTCCAAGCAGGCGCAGTCCACGGCTTCGAGCCTCTTCGCGCTGGACATAGTAAGCGCCGGTGCGCGCCTGCCGGAGGTTGTTGACTGCGATAATCAACAGCACGACGACCACGACCGCGCCTATCACGCGCGCCGCGACTGCAATGTAATGTAAGATGGCAGGACTGATCTGGAAGCTCACTCTCTCACCGACAGGCTACACAATCGCCCGTCAAGATTATAACACACCCGATTCAAACACGGAATCATCCTTGCCCTGGGTTGCCCGCCCCCTACCCTACCACGCCAGCCATTTTTCCGGCGTCACCTCGATCAACCCGGCGTATTGCTCCTCGGTCGAAATGTCCCAGTCATATTTTTGGCGAAAGAGCTCGACCACGTCGGCGGGCCAGGGAGCGGACACTGGCTCAGCCTGGCCTTCGCAGATCACAGGCTGGGCGCCATCAGGCCGCACACTCGCCAGCCAGATGTTGCGCTCGGTCTCCAGTTTTTGCCGGGCTCGAGGTGGAATGTCTCTCATGCTTGCATCAAGGCAACAGCACGGGGCGGCCCTCACGCGCCGAGCGCGGCCATGCGAGGTTCGTGGCCGGCTGATCAAAGTGCGCAGCGACGGCGCGCAAACATCATGCAACCGAGCTAACCGCCGATGGCCATCATCTCTAACGTTCGAGGTATTGGCTGGGAATCTTGTCTTCCGGGCCGACGAAAGCAGAAATCGGCAGGGCGATCAACGCGCTACACGCTGCCGAGTCCCATTTCCAATAGCTGAAACGATGATCCGGCGATGAAAAGTCGAATGCGATGAACTTGGTTGAATCGCCGGCGGCATAGTTTTCATAGACATACACTTTGGGGCGGAGTGGATCGGTTTCGTCCAGGCGATAGGGTGCCACAGTGTGCCCTGGAGCGTCGCAACCTGGACGTGCTACCAAATCGAGCACAAGCGGGTCTGGATTGTCAGGTCGCACCGCCAACACCAACTGGTTGTATATCTCATCTACGCGTTGTGAAATGACGCGGGTATCCATAGTATTCCATGCAGACAGGCCGAGCATCAGTCGGTCAAGCACGGCTTTGCTATATTGCCGGCCATGGAAAGTGGCAATGTTGGGCCAGGCTTGGTCAAGCGTTAGACCGAATGTAGGCGTGGGGCGAGGAGGAGTCTTTATCCCAACGTAATAAGCCAGACTGGCAACTGCCATGCCGGTGCAGATGCCTGTGCCGAAAGAGAACTGGTAACGTTCGAACAGAGCGAGGTAACGCTTTTGGGGCAGCCCATTCGAGCACTGGATGTCTAGCCCACTAAAGCTCTGCTGGAAGGACTGGCAGTCTGGTGTCATCTCTACAGAGTTGGTGAAGGCATAGCCATCTCGTGCCGGCCGGAAGCCCAGATCGCGTTGCGCTGTGGTATTTTGTCTCGTTCCATCCAACCGATCCGAATCCCAATCTGGCTCTCGTGGCACGAGTGTAGCCAGAGTGGACGAGAGAGCACTCGCGCCAATTGTGGCATGAGGAAAGCTCGGCGTTCTTGAATGCTCTTGAATAGAGGTGGCGACCAAGAGCATCGCCAAGCCCACGAGAGTGGAATGGACTCGAACAGATTTATTAAAGAGCTTGGTTTTCATAGGATCATTGCTATGTAGATGGGGTCATTATTGACCCATCACGCACTTGTAGCCAGTTACAAACCTCATACCGAAGCGACATGAATGTCATGTTAGTTTCAGCTGGACAGGGTTAGACTAGCTCAGTGGAGCTATATGTGAAACATTTAACACGCGGCTTGTACGACGGCTCCTTGGCTTGGTCGGGACGTAGCGTTATAACCCAAAATCACCTCCTCCGACTTCTGACAGAGTGATCTTTCCAATGACCTTGTCTTTGGCAATGAGCGGGATCGCCATCCACGAGTGAGCATAGCCAAGTTGCGGTCACGTCAGTGTCGGTCTGACTTTAACGCCCGCGCGAGAGGAATAGCGGCGCTCAAGAACGAAATCAACACTTGACGTCCATCCAGCATGACGGCATCAACCCCGCCAAACTAGGGTTGACGACTTGTGTGCTAAAATCAACCCCAGTCTATTCAGGGGGAAAGGCTTTGACGGCCCACCCCATCTGGGGGAAAACCGGCATGGTGCTCTGCTTCGAGATCCCCCAAGAGTTGTTGCTTGACCAAGTTGGCTAGATGGATACAATCATGGATAGGAGACAGACATGCCAACTCAACCTCGCCGTGTGATCCGCTACGGCAATGACATCTGCCAGGAAATCGCGCTGCCAACCGGCGGCACGTTTGTCGTCACATACTGGGATGTGTGGTTCGCCATCGTCCTGGTCGCTGACTTGGCAGGTGACTGGGACAAACTGGCTGACCACTTGCGCCAGGAGATCAAGACCAGCTACAGCTTCCGCCGGTATGCGACTGAGGGTTTCTTGTGCCATCTGCAGCATCTGCGCCAAGCGCTCGACGAAGCAGGGCTGTCCGTCCAGGACATCTTGTCCAGCGTAGAGCCAGATCTGCTCAAGCGACAAAAGTACAAGGCGCGGCAAAAGATTCTCAAGGACTCGCCATCCGACCACGAGCAAAGTTTCTGGATGCTCCACACGCCGCGCGTGGAACGTCAAGCGCGCGCCTTGCGCGGCTACTGGCCTCGCTTTCCTGTGTCGCCTGACCCGTATGCGGAGCAAATGGAGCGCCTGTTCGAGCCGTCCGGCTTTTACAGTAAAGACCAGTCCTTCGGCCCGGAGCGCAAGTTGTCGGCCTTTATCGAACGCAAAGAAGCGCGCGCATCCGACCCACAGGGGGCCTTCGGCTCCGCTGAACGGTGCGCGCTGTATCGGGCGTTTCTCACGGTGATGCTTGAGCAGATGGACAAAGTGGATGACTCGTATGGCGTCATCGGCGATCTCTATGGCGGTGTGTTCGGCGAATACCTCCAGTTGGATCGGTCAGCCCTGGGGATGCCGCTCACGGACTTTTTTTCAGGACTGGATCGAGTTGCTCATCTGGGAAAACCATGGCTTTACCTATCAGAAAAAGACGGACTTTTTTGCCGGTCTGAACCCGGCCGAAGTGCCGCTCGTCGAGGCCATCTTGCGAACTCAATGGAACGAGCTGGGCGAGCTTGACCTGGACGACCAGGCCGAAGATGCCCTGACGATGTTGGGGATGTTGTATACTCAGCAGCGCATGTTTGACCGATTCCTCGACCTGGCGGGAGCGATGGGCACGCGCGCCTGGCAGCGCATCACGACCATGTCCGAGATGGCTGAAAAACATCAGCAGTATGATCTGGCCGTTGGCGTGTACAAAGCGTGCATGGGGCCAGGCATGCACTAAGAGTTCTTGCGGAAAAAGTATGCAGAGCTTCAAGGCCGGCTACAAAAGAACAAGCCCAAATCAAAACGGAGCAAAGCGTGAGCAAAGGACACAAGCGGTATGTTATGAAACTGTTACAAGTGGCAAGAAGGAGTAAGATGTGTGGTCTGAGGTTTTGCAGCGACCACCCATAGGAGACCACACAGCTACTAAATTCGCCTTTGTAGTCTACAGTCGGGGCGAGAGGACTTGAACCTCCGACCCCACGGTCCCAAACCGTGTGCTCTAACCGTACTGAGCTACGCCCCGAACGAGCGCAAGTATACCCTTGTGTGCTTTGACCGTCAAGGTCAGCCCAGGCTCAGCGCGCCTTGAACTGATCCATCTCGCGCTGAATCGCGGTACGCGCCACAGCCAGGTCAGTTGCATCCACGCGGGCGGCCTCGTCGCTCAGGCGGTCACATGCGTTGGACAGCCATTTTTTGTCGGCGGGTGTCAAGCTGCGACTGCGGCTGCGCGCCAGCAGATCGCGCACAGCTTCGGCCAAAGCGCCCGGCAGAGGCGATTGCCAGCGGGCCTTTAACTCGACAATTCGCTGGCGGTCATTGTCAGGCAAGGGATGCGCTGGAGAACGCAAACAGGCCATAACCGTCTTGAGGCCATTGACAACACGGCGCAGCCCAACCGCTTCGGCGCGGACTACCGGCACGGTCAAAACGCCGCCAGCCGAAAGTCGAACCCCGTAATAGTTTGCCGTCTGGCCGGACTGGTCGCGCGTGGTCATGCCTTCGACCACACCGAAACCATACATCGGATGAAACACCTGATCACCCGCTTTGAGTTGCTCAACACTCATCGGTGTCCCCTCCTACTCAAACGGGCACAGCATGGCTGTGCCCGTTTTTGACGTTGTTTTCGATTTTCCAGCAAGCAGTTGAACTAGCGTCGGCCGCCACGTCCGCCGCCGCTACGTCCGCCGCCAAAGCCGCCGCCGCTACGTCCGCCGCCAAAGCCGCCGCTACGTCCGCCGCCACGGTCGGCCTGCGGGCGGGCTTCCGCCACCGTGATGGCCCGGTCATCCATCGACTTGCCGCTGAGCTGGCTGATCGCCTGCTGGGCCGCGGCGTCGGTCGCCATCTCGACAAAGCCAAAACCTTTCGAGCGGCCCGAATCGCGGTCGGTGATAATGGACACACTGGTCACTTCGCCGAGCGGAGCAAACAACTCGCGCAACGTAGCCTCGGTGGCGCTGTAAGGCAGGTTGCCAACATACAATTTCTTACCCATGAGAATCTCCTTGTGCCGCCCTCAGGTGTCCCCACCTGAGGCACGCGCAAAGCGCGCCGAATCGCAACCAATGGCCCGAGGTCAGCGCGGCTGATGAATAACTGACTCGCTACAGAGCCTTGACGTTGACGGCCTTGAGGCCCTTGGGGCCGGTCTCGACTTCGAACTCGACGCGCTGGCCTTCTTCAAGCTGGCGGTAACCTTCGCTCTGAATGGCCGAGTGATGCACAAAGACATCCTCGCCGCCGTCGCGCGCGATGAAACCAAAGCCTTTGCTCGCGTTGAACCACTTGACTGTTCCGGCTAATCGTTCGCTCATTATTGCACCTATTCCCTTTCGTGTGAGATATGCAGGTCAGAAGCGAGATCGAGGCCGGGGGTAAGAAAAACCGCCCCGGCTGAATAAGCCTGGGCGGTCAGTCATCTACTGGCCGATACAGAACTTGCTTCGTCCTACAGCACTATAATACCACACAATCACTTGGTCGTCAAGCAAGTTGAGCTACACAGCTGCAGCGTGACGTTTTGCAGGTGTTACCCTTCGTGCTATAATCTCCTCGCTGGCGGTACACGCCAGTCGCGACCATACAGAGAGCATCCACAATGCTGCAGATAGACTGGCTGGGCTTGTGGCGGGTTCCCTTTGTCGAGTTTCCTCCCGCCAGACAATTGGAAGGCTTGGCCCTCCTGGCGCTATATTTCCTGACGCTAGTCTGGGCGTTCGCCGGAACGCGGACCGGCTGGTCGCGGCTCAAGACAAATCGCTGGCTTTTCCTGGCGCTCTGTCTCGCCACCGTGCTGCTCAACATTATTCTAGCCTGGCACTCCCCCATCACACGCCCGCCGATGCCCGACCGACCTCAAGAAGCCACCGGCACGCCCACTCCCCTGCTGGGCAGCCTGCCGATTCTGCTCGTCGGCGCGTGGTTCGGCGCGGGTCCGGGAATGTTCGCCGGATTCCTGGGGGGCCTGACGCGTGCGCTGTTCACCAGTAGTCAGACTACGCAGCCATTCGAGTTTGCGTTCTTTGGGCTGATGGTCGGTTTTCTGTTGCGACAGGATTACCGTGGGCGATTGTCGTCCATGCTGCGGCAGCCAATTGTGGCTGGCGTGCTGGCGCGTTTGCTCATCTGGCCTCTGATGTTGCCGGCTACCTATGTTCATGCCTCTGGTGAGCCGCTTTACGCACTCGACCTCGCGTGGCCACTGTTCCTGTCTGGCGGGCTTCCAGCGCTGGTGGAAGGTATCCTGGCCGGTGGCGTGGGCCAAATCCTTTACGCTGGCTTGCCCAGACTGCGTCCTGCGCAGGCCGCGCGCTCCGCTCCGCCCTTTGCGCGCGGCCTCAATCGGCGCTTGCTGTTTACGTTCGTCCCCATCATGCTCATCATGATCGCGGCGCTCGTGGCCGCCGTCACGACGACGACGATCCATGCAGCCACTCAGCAGGCCATCGGGCAGATGGCGCGCGATGCCGCGAGCGCCTCGCAGGATATTCCGTTTTTCTTCCAGACCGGCCAGAGCCTGATCGGCTCGCTTGCAGGTGACGCGCAACTCCGTGGCAGCGACTCGACCGCGCGCCAGAACAAACTGGCCGATGGCGTCCGCGCCGGGGCGTTTTTTGATGAGATGATTTTGACCGATGCTTCGGGCGCGCCGACCAGCGCCTATCCGCCCGGCGGGCCAAGACAATTGACCGAAGAAGAGCGGACGCTCGTCATGCGAACGGTGTCTGCCGGGGCGCCGGGCGTCAGTGAACCGCAGCGTGTTGCGACCGGCACCCTTTTGATGTCTTTCGTCGTGCCGGTCGAAGACGTGCGCGGCGTGCGGGCGGGCGCACTCGTCGGGCGCGCCCGGCTGAACACAAACCCGATGATGACGCGTGCGCTTGCCGGATTGCAGGCGACGCTAGGTTCAGGTGAAGGCTTTGTGGTGGACGAGCGCGGGCGCATTGTGCTGGCGACGACCAGGCGCAGCGATCGGCTCATGACCGAGTGGCGGCTCGATAGCTCGCAAAAGCCGCTGGCCGACGTCGAAGGTGGGCTGGTGTACGTCAATTCCGTTGAAGATGGCACGCGGCGTTTGCTCTACGTCCGCCCGGTGCAGGGCTATCCATGGACGACCGTCATCGAGCTGCCGTATGCCGCCGTGTTGGGTTTGGCCGCGCAGGTCTCGGCCCCACTGGTCGTTTTGCTTTTGCTCTTGACGTTCATCGCCAGTGTAGCGATGGTCGCGGTCAGCCAGCGGATGACGCGACCATTGCATCTGCTCTCGCAGGCAACGACGCAGATTGCCGAAGGCAAGCTCGAAACCCCGGTGCTCGTGCGCGGCGAAGACGAAGTCGGCCAGCTTGGCGAGGCGTTCGAACAGATGCGCGCTAGCCTCAAGGGGCGGCTTGAAGATCTGTCTCTGCTCGTGCACGTGAGCCAGGCTGTAGCTTCCAGCCTTGATCTTGAGCGTGGCATCCCGCCGATTCTGGAGGGCGCACTGGCAGTGAGCAGCGCGCGCTCGGCGCGGTTGCTTTTGCTGGCCCGGGATGGCACGCCCAGTGCGGTGTGGAAGCGTGGTGATGTCACTTCCAGCTCCGGGCAGGCTCTGCCCGGCGAAATCACGGTTCTCGACCAGCGGCTGGCTGAAATGGCCAGACTGCGTACCGAGCCGTTGTGGGTGGAAAGCATTGCGCGGATGCGAGGACAGTTCGACCAGTCCTTCGTCAACTATGGCGTCCGCGCGCTGGCTGTGCTGCCGGCGCGCCGGCTGAACGACGCGACAGGCGTGCTGTGGCTGGCGTATGGCGAGCCACATCACTTTGCCGAGACGGAAAAGGATATCCTGACCACGCTCGCCGGGCAAGTGGATGTGCTGCTGGAAAACTCGCGGCTGTTCCAAACGGCAGAAAACGAGCGGCAGCGCCTGGCCGCGATTCTCATCAGCACTGGCGATGCCGTCGTCGTCACCGGCCCGGATGACCGTGTGTTGTTGATGAACCCGGCCGCCGAGATTGCTTTCGGCGTGGTCGCGACGCGCGTGGTGGGTAAGCGTGTGCAAGAAACCGTCCTCGATCCGTCGGTGGTTCAACTGCTGACCACGCCCGAGCCCGATGGCGGCCCACACACCGGCGAAATCATCCTGCCCGACGGTCGCACGCTGTATGGCAGTGCTTCGGACATCAAGTTGAATGGCGGCCCGTCGCTGGGCCGCGCTGCCGTTATGCGCGACGTGTCTCACTTTAAAGAGCTTGACGCGATCAAATCCGAGTTTGTCGCTACGGTCAGCCACGATTTGCGCAGCCCGCTGACCTACATGCGCGGCTACACTTCGATGCTGTCGATGGTGGGCGAGCTGACGCCCAAGCAGATAGACTATGTGGAGAAAATTCAGGCTGGCATCGAGCAGATGAGCCAGCTGATTGACGACTTGCTTGACCTGGGACGCATCGAAGCGGGCGTGGGTCTTCAGCGCGTGGACTGTGTCCTGGCCGATGTGGTGAAAGATGTGTGTGACGAAGCACGCAGCCGCGCCATGGTGTTTGACCTGGACCTCAAGACTGAAATCAACACGCAGCGCGCGATGCTGGCCGATCCAGCACTGGTCAAGCGCGCCATCAGCAATTTGCTTGACAATGCGATGAAATACACGCCGTCGGGCGGCTCAATCACGGTCGGGCTGGACGAGCGGGCCGATTCGGTCATCGTGTGCGTGTCCGACACAGGCATCGGCATCGCTCCCGCCGACCAGGGCCGACTATTTGAAAAGTTTTATCGCATCAAGCGGCGCGATACGCTCGACATCAAAGGTTCTGGGTTGGGATTGTCAATCGTCAAGTCTATCGCGGACTGGCACGGCGGGCGTGTGTGGGTGGACAGCCAGATTGGACAAGGCTCGACCTTCTTCATGGCGTTGCCGACCAGTGGGGCAACGGAGACCAGCCCTATTCAGGGATGGTTCAGAAACAGGTGAGTCGGTCAGGCTGTTGACAAGCCGGATGATTCGATTATAATACCGCGCAGTTGCCCGCGTGGCGGAATTGGCATACGCAGCAGGTTGAGGGCCTGTGCCGCAAGGCGTGGAGGTTCGAGTCCTCTCGCGGGCATTCAAGATAAGACAGACCACATCCGGCGGGAGCCGGGTGTTTTGTTTATCCCCACGAGGGTGAAGCCAAGCCTGCCGTGTGACGTTTCACGCCTCGCCTAAAAAGTATGGTAAAATCCCCTACAACTATTCGGCAGCATTGCCGCACAATGGAGTGAATCACTGTGGAAGAATTGAAACCCCGGCTCGTCGAAATGGAAGCCAAGATCACCGGCATCCTGGAGCGTCTTTGACGTAGCGGGCAAGCAACGCCGAATTCAGGCGCTGGAAAAACTCTCGTCGTCGCCTGAATTCTGGAGTAATCCCGATTCAGCGCAGGCGACGATGCGAGAACTGACCTCGCTGCGGGGTGAGGTGCAAGGTTGGCTGCACATTGAAAAAGAAGTCCGCGATGCCAGCGAACTGCTTGAGCTGGCGATGGCCGAGAATGACGGGGCATTGGGCACGGAGGTAGCCAGCGAAGTCGAACGGCTGACCAGTGACCTGGAACACCGAGAATTTCAATTATTGCTTTCCGGCTCACGCGACCGAGGCGGCGCGATTCTGGCGATTCACGCCGGGGCGGGCGGCACGGACGCTTCGGACTGGGCGCAGATGCTCTTGCGGATGTACACGCGTTGGGCGGAAGAGCGCGGTTTCAAGACCGATATTATTGATCAGATGGACGGCGACGAAGCCGGCATCAAGAGTGTAACGGCGACCGTGGATGGCGAGTACGCGTATGGCTACCTGCGCGCCGAGCGAGGCGTCCACCGGCTCGTGCGGCTGTCACCCTTCGACGCGGCCCACCGCCGCCATACCTCCTTCGCGCTCGTCGAAGTGTGGCCCGAAATCGGTGAAGACAGCGAGATTGTGATTCGCCCGACCGACATCCAGATAGATACTTTTCGTGCCTCGTCGGCTGGCGGCCAGCACATGCAAAAGAACGAGACGGCTATCCGCATCACGCACCTGACGACGGGCATCGTCGTCTTGTGCCAGAACGAGCGCAGCCAGACGCAGAACCGCGAAAACGCGATGAAGGTTCTACGCGCGCGACTGGCCGAGCTGGAAGAGCAAAAGCGCCGCGAGCAATTGGCAGAGTTGAAAGGCGAGCACGTCAAGGCTGAATGGGGCAGCCAGATTCGGTCCTATGTCCTGCATCCTTACCAGATGGTCAAGGATCACCGAACCGAATTTGAGACAGGTAATACTGCCGCCGTTTTGGATGGGCGGTTGGATGAGTTCATGGCAGCGTACTTGCGATCCACGGTCGGTCACTAGCAGCTTGTCGGAGAGGTAGCCTAGCCCCTTGCGGGCGTTGGACTTGCGACGGGCACAAGGCCCTAAACTACGGGTTCTCCGACAGGCTCCTAGCAGCTTGTCGGAGAGGTAGCCTAGCCCCTTGCGGGCGTTGGACTTGCGACGGGCACAAGGCCCTAAA